>NZ_JBHLVZ010000025.1:0-161732 GCF_042433125.1 Muricoccus vinaceus
GCCCCACCGCCTCCAGCCGCTGCGACTGACGCAAACGCTCCTCCAGCGCCAAGCGCTCGGTGACCTCCCGGTGAACACAGAGGATCGAGCGGGGCTTTCCTTCACCGTCGCGCACCAGGATCCAATCGGAATCGACCACCAGCGGGTCACCGTCGCCGCGGCGCTGCTGGAAGCGGCCCTTCCACTGCCCGGTGCTGAGCACCGCCCGATGCGCCTCCTGGAAACTGGCGGCATCGGCGTCGACCAGCTCGACGACAGCTTCGCCGGCCGCGGCGCGCCCCCAGGACGGGGCCCAGCCATACATGTTCCGGGCACTTCGGTTCGCGTAGAGGATCGCGCCATCCAGCCCGCGCACGAGGATGCCGTCCTGCACAAGATCGAGCAGGGCCGCCTGCTGCTCCATCTGCACCTGCTGACGCCTGCGCTCCGTGACGTCGCGTTGCACGGCAACGGCATGGGTGACCAGGCCGGAATCATCGGCGATGGGCACCACGTCCAGCTCCACCCAGGTATCCCGCCCCCCCTGGATCAGGTGGATCAGCTCGGCGCGCAGCGGGCGCCCCTGTTCGATCGCCGCCCGGATCCGGCCGGGTCCGATGCGCGGGGCACCGCCGCCCCCGCCGTCCTCGGCCAGCTTGAGGAAAGCGTCGTTCGCGAAGACGATGCGCGGCCCGGGGAGACCAGGGGCAGCTGCTTTCGTCGGATCAAGCGATCCGCCGGGAAGCGTCGGATCGGGCGATCCGCCGGGAAGCGTCGGATCAAGCGATCCGCCGGGAAGGACCGACTCCGTGATCAGGATGGCGTCGTCCAGCCGTGCGACGCAGGCCTCCAGCAGCCGCAGCCGCTCCTGCTCCTGCCGCCTTTGCGTGATGTCGTGCAGCGTGACCGTCAGCCCGCCGTCAGAGGGAAAGGCGCGCACCTCCAGCCAGGTCGCGGCGCGCTCCAGGAACAGTTCGAACTCCACGGGCTTCGGCTCGGCCGAGGCTATGCGGAGCTGCGCGCCGAATGCCCCCCCGTCCTCGAACCCGGCATGGTTCCAGATGGGGCGGCCCATCAGGCTGCCCTCGCCGCCCTGCAGCACCTCCCGCGCGCGCTGGTTGGCGTAGGTGATGTGGAACTCGCCATCCAGCATCAGGAAAGCGTCGGCGATGCTGCCGACGCGCGCGGCCAGCCGCTCGCCCAGGCGGCGGGTCGCCTCCTCAACCGCGCGGCGCCCGGAGACGTCCTGCACGGCGCCGCCGACGGAGGCGATGTATCCCGCCTCGTCCCGCTCCGCCTCCCCGGCGATGCGAACCCAGGTGCAGCCGCCGCGTGCGGTCAGCAGCCGGACCTCCAAGTCGAAGGCGGCGCCCTCGCGAAGGCAGGCGCGCAGCTTCGCGAAAAGCCGGCGGCGCCAGGCCGGCGCAACAAAGGCCAGCGCCTCCCTCACGGGCGAGGCATGCCCCACCGGCAGGTCCAGGATCGCGCAGGCCTGGTTGGACCAGGTGACGGCCGACACGCCCACCGGCACTTCCCACCCGCCGAGGCGCGCGGTCTGACCGGCCATGCGTTGCAGCTTCAAAGCCTTGGTGAGCGCGAGGCGGTTGGTCTCGCGCTCGGTGACGTCCTCCACCATGGCGATGAAGCCCTGCACCCGACCGCCCGGCCCGCGCCGGGCGGAGATGCTGATCCGCACCCAGAGGAATGCGCCGCCACGCCCCTGGAAGCGCCGCTCCACCACCACCCCCTGCCTGCCGGCCTCGCGCACCTCCTCGGCCAGGCTGCGCCAGCCCGGCTGGTGCCGCACGAGGTCGAGCGACAGGAAGTCGGTGCCCACGAGGTCCCGCTCGCTGCGGCCCAGCATCGCGCAGAAAGCCGGGTTGCCCTCACGGATCAGCCAGTCGGCGTCTGTTCCGACGATCCCGACCGCCGCGTGCTGGAAGATCGCGTGAAAGGTGTTGGCGGTGCGCAGCACGTCCTCCTGCGCGGAAGGCAGCAGGTGCCGCTGCCCGGATGCGTCGACCACCGCATCCACCTCCCCGCGGGTCAGCTCCGCCAGGCGCTGCTGCGCCTGCACCATGGTGCGGATGAGCCCCGCAACCTCTTCGCCGTCAACCGTATCCGCCATGTCTGGCATCATCGCGCGGATTCTCGCGGAAAGGGTGCGGAAAAAGGCGCGCGAAGATCGTCGCAGCCATCCAAGCCACGGACGGCGCGACGCAGCCCGGAGAGGAACAGGACAAAGGGTCGCGTCCAATCCATCGCGCCATCCGCCACCGCCCGATCCCGCAACTCGGGCAGGCCCGGAGCTGGCCCAACCGAGGGGTCGAGCGTGGGCGGGGAAGCCCTGGAAGGCTGCGCGAGCAGCGGCGCGGGCGCCGCGGGCGGGACGAGCAAGCCGCGCCGTCCGACGCAGCGCCGAACCGGCCCGGCGATGTCGCACCAGTGGCCGTCCGGCTCCTCCGGACCGGCAGAGGCGACAGGATCGGCCATGTCTGGGAACCCCGCTGATGGCCGTCGGACGGCGCTGCGGCCCCGGACGATCCCTCCGCGGCGCATCCGCGCGCCGCGCGTCCCCACTACGAGCGAGGCAAGCAGGACGGCCAACCAGCTTTTGTGCGGAGATGTGTGAAGGCAGCCCAGCCCGCGCACAATGCCCGACATGCCGCCCGCGACACTCGGGCCACGCCACATCGGTTCACCGAGGCCGGGACGTGTCAGGCATCGTCGGGCACATGGCAGCGGGCCGGGCACGCTCTTGCCCCGGCTCGGCCGCCGCTCCTGCCTGAGCCGGATGGTGGAGGTGCCTCAGACGCGATCGGCCGTGCGGATCACGTAGTCGCACCGGCCGTTGTTGGCTCCGTCCAGCGCCAGTTCCGGCGCACCGGGCTGCCCCTGGCCGGTCCGCCGGAGAATGCTCTCTCGCGTGACCAGGAACCCGGGCGGCTGCATCACCAGCCGGAACTGCCCTTCGCCCACCGGGTCGAGCCGCGCCGGGACAGTGGGGGCGCAGATCGCGGGTCCACCCCTCGCCAGCTCCGCCGTCAGCGCCCGCGGCACCGGGGGCACCCCCGGCAAGGCAATGACCAGCGATCCCGAGGGCAGGAGCGGCGCGCGGCGCGGGATGTCGGACATGGCGGAGGGCGGCACCTCCTGCGAGCAGGCAGCCAGCCCCGCGATCGCCAGCAGCGGGATCAATCGGCGCATGCGCCCCTTCCTTTCTCGCCAACCCCGGCGCACGGTCGCCCCGACACCCCCCACCGGTGCCGCCCGCTCAGGGCGGGGGAACCTCGCCGGGCACTGCGGCCTCAAGCCGGTATCCTAGGCCGCGCACGGTCTGGATCACCACCCCTGCCCCGGCCTGCCCCAGCCGGGCGCGCAGGCGATGCACATAGACCTCCACCGCATTGGGCTGCACCGCCCGGTCCAGCCCCGCCAGCCGCGCCTCCAGCGTTTCCTTGGCCACCGGGCGCGGCGCGGCGCGAAGCAGCACCTCCAGCAGGGTGCGCTCCCGGGGCGGCGGGTCGAAGGGCGCGTCCGCGACGGTCAGGGCGCGCGACAGCGGGTCGAGCGAGACGGCGCCCAGCACAAGGGGCGCTGCGCCGCGCCCGCCACGGCGCTGGGCTGCGTTCAGCCGTGCGACAAGCTCCACCAGGGAAACCGGCTTCACCATGTAGTCGTCGGCGCCGAGGTCCAGCCCCTCCACCACCTCGGCCACTTCGCCGCGCGCCGTCATCATCAGCACCGGCGGCGCGCCAAGCCGGTGGCGCAGGCGGCGGACCAGGTCGATGCCGTCGCCGTCCGGCAGGCCTCGGTCCAGCACGACGGCATCGTACTCACCCGTCGCCAGGGCGGCCTCCGCCTCCTCCAGGGAACCACCCGTGTCGGCCTGCCAGCCCGCGCGCCGCAGCCCCTCGGCCAGCAGCTGCGCCAGGCGCGCATTGTCCTCCACCAGCAGCACGCGCATCGCGGTCCCTCCGCACGGGCGCGGAGATTGCGTCGGCGCAAGGGCGCGGGCAAGCCACGCCCCGAGACAGGGCGTACCCGGCAGGTCTAGCTTCGCGCGCATGGCCGAACACCCGCCCGCCGAAGCAGACCGCAAGCCGCACAGCCTCGTCGCGCGGCTCGCCGCCGCCTATGCCGTCATCGGCTTCGGCGCCCTGGTGATCGGCGGCCTGATCCTGCACCACACCATCAACCGCGTGGTCTGGACCGAGCACCAGCGCGGCATCCTCGCCTCGGGCAACGACGTGACGGAGCGCCTCGCGGCAGAGGGCCTGGCCGGCCTGTCCAGGCCCATCCGGACGGAAGGTGCGCGCCGCTTCGACACCGCCACCGGCTCCATGCTCTACGCCGTCACCGACGCCGAGGGACGCCGCCTCGCCGCCTCTCCGGGCGTGGAGCAGCAACTCCCGCGGGTCGAGGAGGACGGCAGCATCCCCTCCACCTTCCAGGAGGGACAGGACGGCACGCGGCTCTGGGGCGTGACGCGCTGGGTGGACACGCCGGACGGACGGCTGGCGCTTCAGATCGCCCAAGACATGGAACGGTCCTACATCGTGCTGGACGACGTGCCGGCGGCGGCGCTGGGCCCGATCATGGCGGTGCTGGCGCTCGGCGCCGTGCTGCTCTTCGGCGCCAATCTCGGCCTGCTGATCCTGCTCTCCGCCCCCCTGCGCCGCGCGGCGCGGGAGGCGGAGCGCATCGGCCATGGCGGTCCCACCCGGCTGGAGGAAGGCGAGATCCCGCTGGAGCTGCTTCCCCTGATCCAGGCCGTGAACGGCGCCCTGGACCGCCTGGACGACAGCCTGGAATGGCAGCGCGGCTTCTCGGCAGAGGTCGCGCACGAGCTGCGCACGCCGCTGGCCATCATCCAGGCCGAACTCGACCTGCTCAACGCCGACGAGGTGACCGACCGCCTGCGGCGCGACGTGCAGGAGCTGGCACAGCTCGTGTCCGACCTGCTGGAGGCCGCGGAGGCCGCGCGCGACATGCCCGTGGCCGAGGGCGCCTTCGACCTGGCGGAGCTGGCGGCCGAAACCGCCCGCCGCTTCGCCCCGATGGCGGAGCGGGAGGGCCACGGCCTGATCGCCCCCACCGTCAACAGCCCGGTCTGGGTGCGGGGGGAGCGGGAATCCATCGGCCGGGCGTTGCGGAACCTGATGGACAACGCCCTGTCCCATTCCCCGCCCGGCGGCGCCGTCACGCTTCGCCTGGCCACGCCGCAGGACGGCATGGCGCTGGTGGAGGTGGCCGACCAGGGGCGTGGCGTGCCGGAGGCGGAGCGCAAGAACGTCTTCCGCCGTCACTGGCGCGCGGGCGACGTGCATCGCCGCGGGCTGGGGCTGGGGCTCTCGATCGTGGAAAGGATCGTGCACGCTCACGGCGGCAGGGTGGAGGTGGGCGATGCCCCCGGCGGCGGTGCCGCCTTCGCCCTGCACCTGCCGCTTGCCCCCGCCCTGACCACGCCCGCCGCGGCCACGCCGCCTGGCGGCCTCGTGACCGGATAAGGCGAACGGCGTCCGGCCGATCAGTCCTGGGCGGCGCGGTCGATGAACAGGGCGCCGCCGGTCACGATGCGGGCGTTGCGGTCCAGCCCCTCCGTGACCTGCACCATGCCGTCAGCCTGCAGGCCGGTGCGGACGCGGCGCATGATGAAGCGGTCGTCGCCGAGCGCCTCCCAGAGGGAGGTGTTCGCGCCGCGGTAGATCAGCGCGCCCGCCGGCACCGCCAGGGCATCGCTGCTGTCGCCCACCGCGATGCGGAAGGAGGCGAACATCTCCGGCTTCAGCAGGTGGTCCGGGTCCTGCACGGCGGCGCGGACGGTCAGGCGGCGGGTGGTGGCGTCCAGCGAATTGGCCACGTTCTCGATCCGGGCGTCGAAGCTCCGGCCGGGCAGCGCGTCCACGCTGACCTGCACCGTCTGGCCCACGCGCACCATCGGCGCGTCCATCTCGCGCACGCCCGCCACCAGCCACATCTGGGACAGGTCGGCGATGGTGTAGATCGGGTCCGACCCACCGGCGTTCAGCCACTGGCCCGGGCCGATGCGGCGCTGCACCACCGTGCCGGCCAGCGGCGCGGTGACGGCCACCACGGCGTTGACGTGGCGGGTGCGCTCGATCTCGGCAATGGCGGCGGCGTCGCGCCCGAGCACGCGCAGCCGGTCCCGTGCGGCGGCGAGCGTGGCCTCGGCGGTGCGCTGGTCGGACAGCGCATTGGCCAGGTCGGCCTGCGCCTGCTCCAGGTCGCGACGGGCGGCGGCCTTGGCGGCGAAGAGGTCGCGCTGGCGGGTTTCGTTGCGGCGGAACAGCTCCACCTGGGTGCGCGCCTTTCCGGCCGCGTCCAGCGAGGCCAGCAGGTCGTTGGCCGCCCCGGTCAGGTCGGTGGTCTCGATCTCGAACAGGACGTCTCCGGCCTGCACCTGCTGGCCGGGCTGCGCCAGGGCGCGCACCACGCGGCCGGTGAAGGGCGCGAAAACGGGGGTGGAGCGCTCCTCGTTGAAGGAGATGCGTCCTTCGGCCACGCGCTCGGGCCGGAAGGCGCGGGCCGCCACGGGCTCCACCCGCAGCAGCTTCGACTCGGTGGGGGAAAGCCGAAAGGAGCCGTCCGCCAGGCGCCCGGTGTTGGAAGCCGCCTGGGCCGGGGAGATCACGCCTGGCGCGGCCTGGCCGCCGAGCTCCTTGTAGGCATAGGCGCCGCCGAGCCCGAGCACGGCGATCCCGGCGAGCATCAGGGGCAGGCGGCGGCGCGCGGGCGCCCCGGAGGCAGGTGCGGGGGGCAAGGGGCTGGCGGAGTCGAGGGTCTTGGCGTCAAGCGGCGTGATGGCGGCAGCCTCGGCGAGCTGAGGGGGGGTCAGCATGTTCATGGCCAGCACCTGCTTTCGAACAAGGAGCGGGGCGAGCGCCCCCGGCATTCCGTGGCTGCGCTTATGCGCCCCCAGGCTTACAAGCCGCTTACACCCCCATTTTCAGGCTTCCGGTCCAGGCGCGGAAGCCTCAGATCAGGCTCGCCGGAGCCTCCGAGGCCTCGAGTTCCATCCAGCCCTGCGCCATCATCCCCCACTTCGGGAGCCGCCGCCTTGCGTCACCTCGTCGCCCAGTCTCTCGAGCGCCGGCCGCTCGTGCTGCTGTTCTTCGTCGTCTTCATGGTGGTGGGCGTGCTGGGCTTCCGCCAGCTCAACATCGAGGCTTACCCGGACCCGGTGCCCCCCACCGTGGTCATCATCACCCAGAACGCGGGCCAGAACGCCGAGGAGGTGGAGCGCACCATCACCATCCCGATCGAGGTGGCGATGTCGGGCCTGCCCAACCTGACCACGCTGCGCTCCACTAGCCTCTTCGGCCTGTCCGACGTGCGCGTGCAGTTCAACTTCAACTACACCTACGACGAAGCGGTGCAGCAGGTGCTGAACCGCCTCGGCCAGCTCGGCGGCCTGCCCAACGGCGCCCAGCCCGGCATCTCCCCGGCCTCGCCCATCGGCGAGATCCTGCGCTACCGCTTGGTCGGCCCCCCCGGATTTCCGCTGGAGGACCTGAAGACCCTGCAGGAATGGGTGCTGGACCGCCGCTTCAAGCGCGTGCCGGGCGTGATCGACGTGACCTCCTTCGGCGGCATCTCCAAGACCTACGCGGTGCAGGTCGATCTCGGCCGGCTGAACGCCTACGGGCTTTCCCTGCCGGCGGTGGTGGAGGCGATCCGCAACGGCTCGGTGAACGTGGGCGCGGGCACGCTCAACGTCGGGCCGCAGTCGGTCGTGGTGCAGGGCATCGGCCTGATCCACTCGCTCGATGATATCCGCAACGTCGTGCTCGGCAGCCAGGGCGGCAATCCCGTCCTCGTCTCGGACGTGGCGACGGTGGGCGTGGGCAACCTGCCCCGCCTGGGCGTGGCGGGCCATGAGAACGACGACGACGTGATGCTCGGCACCATCCTGATGCGCCGCGGCGAGCAGACCCTGCCCACCATCCACGGCGTGCAGGCCGAGGTGAAGCGCATCAACGAGGGCGGCATCCTGCCGCCGGGCGTGCGGATCGTCCCCCTCTACGACCGCGAGGACCTGGTGAACACGACCACCGTGAAGGTGGTCCACAACATCCTGGAGGGCGTGGCCCTCATCCTCATCATTCAATGGCTGTTCCTGGGCGACCTGCGGGGCGCGGCGGTGATCGCCGCCACCATCCCCTTCGCCTTCTTCTTCGCGGTGCTGATGATGATGGCGCGCGGCGAGAGCGCGAACCTGCTCTCCCTCGGCGCGCTGGACTTCGGCCTGCTGGTGGATGCCACCGTGATCATGGTGGAGAACATCTTCCGCCACCTGCACCTGGCCCGCCACCACCTGCCGCCGGGCGCCAAGCCCCGCCCCGTGCCGATGACCGTGCTCAAGGCCGCGAGCGAGGTGGACAACGCCATCCTCTTCTCGATCATGATCATCATCGCGGCCTTCATTCCGCTCTTCGCGATGGGCGGCATCGAGGGGCGCATCTTCGGCCCCATGGCCAAGACCTACGCCTACGCCATCGGCGGCGCGCTGCTGGCCACCTTCACCATCACCCCGGCACTCGCCGCCACCTTCTTCAAGCCGGACACGGAGGAGAAGGACACCTTCGCGGTGAAGGGCATCCGCTGGGCCTATACCCGCCTGTTCCATGGCGGCATGCGCCGGCGCGGGCTCACCATGCTGCTGGCCGGCGCCATGCTGGTGGGCAGCGTCGGCGTCATGACGCGGCTCGGCGCCGAGTTCCTGCCGACGCTGGAGGAGGGCAGCATCTGGCTGCGCGCCACCATGCCCTCGACCATCAGCCTGGAGGAAGGCAGCCCGACCGCCAACCAAATCCGCCGCATCCTGATGGAGTTCCCGGAGGTCATCACCGTCACCTCCCAGCAGGGCCGGCCGGACGATGGCACGGACAGCGCCGGCTTCTTCAACGCCGAGTTCTTCGTCCCGCTCGTGGCCCAGGAGAAGTGGACCACGGCGCATGACCGCGACGGGCTGGTCGCCGCCATCGGCCAGCGGCTGGACGAAGCCTTCGCCGGGGTGGAGTTCTCCTTCTCCCAGGCGATCTCGGACAACGTCCAGGAGGCCGCATCGGGCGTGAAGGGCGCCAACGCCGTGAAGGTGATCGGGCCCGAGCCCGAGGTCGCCTCGCGCGTCGCGGACGCGATCCGGCGGGAAATGTCCCAGGTCCAGGGCATCGCCGACCTCGGCGTGCTGCTCAGCGTCGGCCAGCAGACCCTTTCCGTCACCGTGGACCGCGCCAAGGCCGCGCGGTTGGGGCTGACGGTCAGCGACGTGAACACCGCGATCTCCGCCGCCGTCGGCGGGCAGGAGGCGGGCGCCTTCTACGAGCCGGGCGGCGACCGCAACTTCCCCATCGTGGTCCGCCTTTCCTCCCGCTTCCGCGACGGCATGGACGCGATCGGCCGCGTGCCGGTCGGCGCCAATGCCGTGCTGCGGGACGTGGCGAAGATCGAGATGGTCTCCGGCGCCTCCTACATCTACCGCGAGAACTCCGCCCGCTACGTCCCCGTCCGCTTCTCCGTGCGCGGCCGCGACCCGGCCAGCGCGGTGCAGGAATCGCAGGAGCGCGTGGCGCGCAACGTGCAGCTTCCCCAGGGCTACCGCCTGGAATGGGTGGGCGAGTTCAAGAACCTCCAGCAGGCGGTGGCCCGGCTGATGGTGGTGGTGCCCATCGCCCTCGCGATCATCGCGGTGCTGCTCTACATCGCCTTCGGGCGGCTGCGGGAAACACTGATGGTCTTCGCGCTGCTGCCGCTCTCCATCTCGGGCGGCGTGCTGGCCCTCGCGGGCGCGGGGCTGAACTTCTCCGTGCCGGCGGCCATCGGCTTCCTGGCCCTGCTGGGCATCACGGTGATGGAGGCGATCATCTTCCTGTCCTACTTCAACCAGTTGCGCGAGCAGGAAGGCCTGTCCTGGACGCCTGCGCTGACCCGCGCCGGCTTTGACCGGCTGCGCCCGGTGATGATGACCTGCTTCGCCTCTTTCTGCGGGCTGCTGCCCATGGCCCTGGCCCATGGCATCGGCGCGGATGTCACCAAGCCGCTGGCGATCGTGGTGGTGGGCGGCATCGGCCTCGTGCCGGTCTTCATCCTCGTGGTGCTGCCCGTCGCGGTGGACCTCACCGGCCGCCGCCGGGCGGAGCGGGAGGAGCGCATCGAGATGGCCGCCGCCTCCCGCGCCGCCGCGGCCGAATAGTTCATCCCCTTCCCTCGCCCATCGCGAAGACCCGATCCGATGCACCGCCCGCACATCCGCTCGCTCGCCCACCTCCTGCTGGCGGGCTGCGCGCTCGCGCCCCTGCTCGGCGCCCCCGCCGGGGCGCAGGACGCACCGGCCCCGGCCCTGGCCCCGTCGCCCGCGGCCAATCCGGCGCCGGTGCCCCGCCCGGCGCGTGCCCCGCGGCCGGCGGCGGCTGCCCCCCTGCCCATCCGCGCGCCCGTGCTGACCCTGGCCGAGGCCGAGGCGCAGCTCGTGGACCGCAACCTGGCCGTTCTCGCCGCCCGGCGCGGCGTGGACATCGCGCAGGCGCAGCGGCTGGTGGCCAATACCCGTCCGGCCGGCAGCATCGGCTATGGCCAGACCACGGCGCAGGTGAACGAGGGCGGGCGCTTTCGCAGCTACAGCGGGGAGCGCTACGTCTCGCCGCTCAACAACGCCTCCCTGAACCTCAGCTTCACCATCGAGCGCGGCGGCAAGCGGGAGCTGCGGACCCGCCTGGCCGACGAGCAGATCAGCGTCGCCGAGGCCCAGCTCCTGGACGCGCTGCGCGGCCAGATCTTCACCCTGCGCCAGTTCTTCGTGCAGGCGTTGCAGGCACGGGCCAACCTCCAGGTGGCGCTGGCCAACCGCAGCAGCCTGAACGGCACGGAGGGCCTGCTTTCCCGCCAGGTACGGGAAGGCGCCATCCCGGAATCCGACCTGCTGCGCTTCCAGGCCAGCCGCCTTCCCTTCGAGCAGGACGTGGCCGGTGCCGCGCAGTCCTACGCCGCCGCGGCCGCCCAGGTGGCGGCCCTGCTGGGGGTGGACGCCACCCGCACGCCCGAGGCCGCCGCGCGCAACGCGGGGCGCGACCCCGTGCCCTCGATCCTGGCGGGCATGCCCTTCGACCTGCGCGGCCGCTTCGAGGAAACGGCGCCGCTGGACCTGACGCGGGAAACGCTGGCCAGCGCCCTGCCCAACCGCCCGGACGTTCTGGCCGCCTCCCGCGGGGTGAACGCGGCCGACGCGAACGCGCGCCTGGCCGAGGCCGGGCGCTCGCGCGACGTGTCGGTGAACGGCAGCCTGACCCGCACGGAGCTCAGCCAGGATCTCCCCAACGCCAACCGCCCCCTGCGCGCCAACGACACGCTGGGGATCGGCCTTTCCATCCCGATCTTCACCAGCCGCCTGACGGAAGGGAACATCGCCGTCGCCAATGCCCAGCGCGGGCAGGCCCAGGCCCAGGCCCAAGCCGCGCTGGCGAATGCGCAAGCCGACCTCGCCACCGCCTGGGCCGCCTATGTGCAGGCGCGTTCCCTGCTGGACCTGACCACCGGCGCCGCGCTGCGGCGGGCGGAGGAAGCCTATCGCTCCACCGAGGCCGCCTATGCCGCCGGCGGCCGTACGCTGCTGGACACGCTGGACGCGCTCCGCACCCTGAACGCCACGCGCGTGGCCGGGAACGCGGCCCGCGCCGCCTACCTCAACGCGCTCGCCGGGCTGGAACTGGCCAGCGGCATCGGCGGCATCGCGCCCCGGCTCTGATCCCGCTGGCACACGCGTTGCGATGCCCCGGGGCGTCCGCAACGCCCATCGGGGAAGCAGGGAATGTCCAGGATCACCGCCGCCGCCATGCTGGGGCTGCTCGCCCTGGCCACCCCCGCCGCCGATGCGCGCGAATACATCAAGGATGCCCGCCCCCAAGAGCGCGCCTATTCCCTCGGCGTGGTGACGGAGGGCGGGAAGATCGTCTGGCTCGCCGGCCAGACGGCGACCGTGGACGACAGCGGCGCGTCGCTTGCCGGCAACTTCGACGGCCAGGCGCGGCAGGTCTTCCGCCTGCTCGGCCGCACGATCGAGCGCGCCGGCGGCAAGCTCGGCGACATGGTGCAGATGACGGTCTTCATCACCGACGCCCGCAACGGCGACCGGCTGACCCAGATCCGGCGCGAGATCTTCGGCGACAACTTCGCGGGTAGCGCGCTGATCACCATCTCCGCCCTGGCCAACCTCGCCGCCCAGATCGAGATCCAGGGCTTCGCGGTGGTGGGCGACCGCTGAGGCCGCCCGCCTAGCCTTCCGCCGCCAGCATCGCCGCGTCGATCTGCTGGAGAAGCTGGGGGAAGTCCACGGGCTTGGGGTGGTAGTCGTTGCACCCCGCCTCCAGCATCCGGTCGCGGTCGCCCGACATCGCGTGCGCGGTCAGCGCGATGATCGGAATGCCGGCCGTGTCAGGATCGGACCGCAGTGTCCGCGCGGCGGTCCAGCCATCCATCACCGGCAGGTTCATGTCCATCAGCACGACGTCCGGCCGCTCCGCGCGCGCGATGTCCACGCCCTGCTGCCCGTCATGGGCCAGCACCACGTCGAAGCCGCGCCGGCGCAGCCGTCGGGACAGGAAATCCCAGAGCTCCTCGTGGTCCTCCACGAGCAGGATCTTCGTCATCGTGCGGCAGCCTCCGTCTGAGGCTGCAACGGGGCGGGCTGCCCCGGGTTCCCTGCCGCGGCGGCGCTTCCTGTTCCAGCAGGCGGAGCATTCCCGGCGGCCCGCGCCGCAGCGATGCGCCGCAGCTCCGACAACAGGGCATCCGGCGGCTCGTCATCCGCGGGCAGCACCCGGCGCACCTGGTTGCGCAGGGCCTCCAGTTCCGCCGGCGGCACCTCCCCGCCGGTCAGGGCGATCACCTGCAGGTGCCGGAGGTCCTCGCGCGCGCGCAGACCATGAACGAGCCGCAGCCCCTCGCCCTCCGGTCCCGGCACGGCCACCAGCACCAGCCCCACGGGTGCCGCCGCCGCGTCGGCGGTGGTAAGCCGCGCCAGCGCCTGATCGGGACCGCCCGCCTCCTCCACGGACCAGCCCTCGCTTTCCAGCAGGCGCCGCAGGTCGGCACGCGGTTCGGACTCGGCCTCCACCACCAGGGCCACGCCCGGGGCGCGGTAGCGGTCCAGCACGGTGCGCAGGCGGTGCCACTGCACGGGCTTGATCAGGTAGTCCGCGGCGCCGAGCGAAACCGCCAGCGCGCGTTCCTGCACGATGGACACCATCACGACCGGAATCTCCGCCAGCTCCGGATCGGCCTTCAGCGCGGTCAGCACGGACCAGCCGTCCATGCGCGGCATCATCACGTCCAGCAGGATCGCGGTGGGCCGGAGCTGCTTGGCCATGCGCAGCCCCTCGGCGCCGTCATGGGCGCAGCGCACCGCGAAGCCGTCGCGCACCACGAAGCGCGACAGCAGCTCGCGGGAGGCGGGGTCGTCGTCCACCACCAGCACCAGCCCGGCCTGGGTGCGCTCCTCCTCGTCCGGCAGGTCGTAGTCGGCCTCCGGTTCCGGCCCGGTTTCCGTCAGGTCCATGGGAACGCGGATGGTGAAGGTGGTGCCCTCCCCTTCCTTGCTTTCCACGGCGATGTCGCCGCCCAGCAGGGTGCAGAAGGCCTTGGTGATGGAAAGGCCCAGCCCCGTGCCGCCGAAGCGGCGCGTGGTGGAGCTGTCGGCCTGGGTGAAGCGCGTGAACAGGCGGGACAGCTGCTCCGGCGTCATGCCGATGCCGGTGTCGGCCACCCGGAAGGCCACCTCGCGCCGGCCCATGGCGTCCCGCCCCGTTTCGGCGGAAAGCGTGACCCGCCCCTTTTCCGTGAACTTGCTGGCGTTGGAGAGCAGGTTGATCAGGCATTGCCGCAGCTTCACCTGGTCCGAGTGCATGCGCCCGGCCTCGCCGCGCAGCTCCTCGGGCAGCTGGACCTCCAGCGTGTTCTCCTTGGCCGCCATCAGGGCCTGCACGGTGGACACGGTTTCGGAAACCAGCGTCTCGATGCCGAAATCCTCCGCATGGGTTTCCATGCGCCCGGCCTCGATCTTGGAAAGGTCCAGCACGTCGTTGATCAGGGAAAGGAGGTGGCGCGCGTTGGCCCCGATCTTCTGCAGGTCCTTTGTCAGCGCCTCGCCGCCCTCCAGGTCGCCGGCTTCCTCCTCCAGCATCTCGGAATAGCCGATCACGGCGGAAAGCGGCGTGCGCAGCTCATGGCTCATGTTGGCGATGAACTGGCTCTTCGCGCGGTTGGCGTCCTCGGCGGCCTCCCGGGCCAGCGTCGCCTCCTCCTGGGCCTCCCGCAGGTCGGTCGCGTCGGTGTTGGTGCCAAACCATCCGGTGATGGGGCCGGGCGTCCCATTCTCGTCGGGCTCGTCGCGGATCGGCACGGCGCGGCTGAGGAACCAGCGGTACTGGCCGTCCGCGCCGCGCAGGGGAAAGAAATCCTCCCATGGCTCGCCGGACTCGATCGCCGCGCGGAAGCGCTGCTGGACGCGTTCCAGGTGGTCGGGGTGGTGCATGGACACCCAGCCCGACCCCTTCATCTCCTCGAAGCCGGTGCCGGTGAAGTCGTACCAGCGCCGGTTGTACCACTCGATCTGCCCGTCGGCGTCGGTCTGCCAGGCGAGCTGGGGGAGCGAGTTGGCCAGCGTCCGGAAGCGCGCCTCGCTCCGGCGGAGCCGGTCCTCGGCGCGGCGGCGCCGGGTGATGTCCGTGAGGATGATCCCGACCCCCTGTTCCTCTTCCCCCTGGCCGGAGCGGGCCAGGGGAAACAGGGTCGCCAACAGGTAGTGCCGCTCCTCCGGCCGCTCGGGCGGGGCGGTTTCCACCTCCACGTCGGCCTGGGTACGCCCGCCCTCCAGAACCGCCCGCATGCGCGGCTCGATCCGGACACGCACGGCCTCGGGCAGAACGACCATGGTGCCGCTCTCGGGTGCGGGGGACAGGCCCATGGCGCGCTCGCCGATCTCGAACAGAGCGCGGTTGGCGTTCACCACGCGCATGTCGCGCCCGACGAAGCCGAGGCCCACCGGAGCATTGGCCATGACGGCGTCCAGCAAGGCGTTCGCCCTGCGCTCCGCCCGCCGGCGCGTGACGGCATAGGCGCCCAGCAGCGCGCAGGCGAGCAGCGCCGCCCCGACAGAAATGCCCCACAGGAACAAGCCGCGTTCCGTGCTGCGGCTGTTCAATGCCTCCACATGCCGCCTGGCGGCGGCCTGCTGACTGGCGACCTCGGCGCGGATGGCGTCCATGGCCTGCCGGCCCTCGCCTGCCTCCATCATGGCCTGCGCGCGTTCCGCCCCGCTTTCGCGCCGCGCGACGATGGAGCGCTCCGCCAGCGCCTCCCGCAGCGTGATCAGTTCCCGCAGGCGGGTCTCGGCGGGCAGGCCAGCCGGCCCGCGCAGGGCCTCCACGGAAGCCAGGCGCTGCTCCACCGCCACAAGCCCGTCCTTGTAGGGCTCCAGGTACTCCTCCCGGCCGACAAGCAGGAAGCCGCGCTGCCCGGTTTCGATGTCCTTGATGGAGGAAAGCACGCCTTCCAGCCCGATGATCACCTCGTTGCCGGCGGTGATGGCATCGGCGTCACGCCCGTTCAGCAGGGTCCCGACACCACCGGCCAGCACGGCCACGGCCGCGAGCAGGGCGGCCACGGTGGGAAGGCGTGGCCAGAGGTGCCGCGGAGGGACGGAGGCGGATCGGGCGTCGGGCGGGGTTGCGGGATCGGGCACGGAACATCCTTCGTTGCGGCGCCGAGCCTGGCACCCGGGCAGCATGTCCTCGCCGCCCGGTCCGGGGGCAGGCGATGACGTTCCCGCGCGCAACGCCCGAGGGGGCTGGTGGGATGCCGGGGCGCGTGGCACGGCCGCGCCTTCCCCTCCGCTGCATGGAACGAATCGCGCCTGATGGCCCCGACCGACCGACGCCTGCCGCCCGCCCCCGTGCCGGGCAATCCCGTGGCGGGGGCGGCCATGCTGGTTTCCGCCGCGGTCGTGGTCGCGGCCCTTTACTTCGGGCGGGACGTGCTGGTTCCCCTCGTGCTGGCCGTGCTGCTCGCCTTCGTGCTGGCGCCCGTCGCACGGGGGCTGCAACGCCTTGGGCTGGGCAAGGGACTGTCGGTGATGGCCGCCGTGCTCGCCGCTTTCCTGGTTCTGGGCGCCATGGGAACGGCGCTGGGCACCCAGGCCGCCGACCTCGCCGACGACATTCCGCGCCTGGCCGCCGCACTGCGCGAGAAGCTCGGTGCGCTGCAAGGGCTGGAAAACCTGCTGCGCCGGGGGCAGGACCTGCTGGGCGGCGCCGCCGCCCCCGGGGATGCGGGCGCCACGCCCGTCCCCGTGACCCCCGTCCGGCGGTCCGATGCCGCCCTGCTGGGGGTGATGGGCAACGTGCTGGGCCCGCTGCTGCGTCCGCTGGCCACCGCGGGGCTCGTGATCATCTTCAGCATCCTGGTTCTGCTCTACCGCGAGGACCTGCGCGACCGCGCCATCCGCCTGGCGGGCGCCCGCGACCTGCACCGCACCATGACCGCCATGAACGACGCCGCCGCCCGCCTGTCGCGCCTGTTCCTGGCGCAGGTGGGGCTGAACGCGGGCTACGCCGTGGTGATCGCCGGCGTGCTGGCCGCCATCGGCCTGCCCAGCCCTCTGCTCTGGGGCATCCTGGCCGGGCTGATGCGCTTCGTGCCGTTCATCGGCACGCCCATCGCCATTGCGCCGCCCCTGCTGCTGGCGGCCGCGACCGAACCCGGCTGGTCACTGGCGATCTCGGTGCTGGCCATCTTCCTGGTCTGCGGGCTGGTGATGGGGCAGGTGCTGGAACCACTGCTGTTCGGCCGGCGGACAGGGCTCTCGCCGCTCTCGGTGGTGCTTTCCGCCAGCTTCTGGGCCTTTCTCTGGGGCCCGATTGGGCTGCTGATCGCAACACCCCTCACCGTCGGGCTGGTGGTGCTGGGCCGCCACGTGCCGCGCTTCGAGTTCTTCGACGTGATGCTGGGCGACCGCCCACCCCTGCAACCCGAGGAAAGCTTCTACCAGCGCGCCCTGGAGGGCGACGCCGACGGGCTGGTGGATCAGGCGCGCGAATTCCTGGCCGAGGACGGCAACTCCCTGACCGCCTATGGCGACGGCGTGGCGCTGCAGGGGCTGGTCCTGGCCCAGACCGACTGGTCGCGGGAAGCGCTGGAACCGGAGCGGCTGGACGTGATCCGCGCCCAGGTGGGCACGCTGCTGGACGACCTGTCGGACCTCGGCATCGCCCGCGCCTCCACCCTGCCGATGGACTGGCAGGCGGAAGGCGCGGTGCTCTGCATCGCAGGACGCGGCCCCTTCGACCCTCTGGCTGCCCGGCTGGCGGCGCTCGTGCTGCACCGCGCCGGACTGGGCGCGCGGGCGGAAACCAGTGCCGTCCTGGAGAACGCGAACCTCGCCCGGCTGGACCCGGAGGTGGTGCGCCTGTGCTGCCTGTCCGTGCTGGAGGAAGGAAACAGCGTGGCGGGCCTTCGCTACTTCCTGCGCCGCATCGCCCGGCAGCTGCCGCAGGCGAAGGTGATCGTCGGCCTGTGGGACGCTCCCTCGGACAGCCCGATGCTGGCCGCGCTGCGCGAGGAAGGCCCGGCCGACGCCATCGTCACGTCACTCGGCGAGGCGGCGGCGCTGGGAGAGGCCATGGCGGCCCGCGCCGCCGCCTGACGCCGCGGCTTCAGCCCTTGAGGCTCTCCGGAACCTTGCCGCCGTTCTCGGCCAGCTTCTGCATCACCTGCTTCTGCAGCCAGATGTTCATGGTGGCGGAATCATCGGTGCTGCCGGTGTAGCCCAGCTCGCCCGCCAGTTCCTTGCGGTTGGCCAGGCTGCTGTCGAGATCCAGCAGCTTCATCAGGTCGACGATAGAGGTCTGCCAGTTCAGCTTCTGTGGGTTCTTGGACGCCATCTCCGTCAGCACGGCCTCGACATCCACGCCCTGCCCGGACGCGCCGGCGGTGGTGCCGGGCGTGGGCGTGCCGGCATTGGCGTCGACGCTGGACCCCCCTGCCACGCTGCCGATCCCGCCGGCATCCGGTGTGGCCGCCGCGGCGGGATGGCCGAAGATCTTGGATTTGATTCGGTCGAAAAGGCTCATCGGAAACTCCCTTGGGGCCGTAACGGCCGCGGGAGTGAACGGCGGGGCGGGGAAAGGGTTGTGCCCTTCCCTCACCCCTGCCCTTCCAGGTCCCGCCCCGCCCGGTCCCGGAAGCGGCCGGAATGGAGGGGATAGGCTGTGGTGTATTTCAGCCGCTCCATGGCGAAGCGGGAGGTGACGTTGCGCATGGGCACGGCGGCGATCAGGCGCTTGTAGAACGCGTCGAACTCCGCCATCCCCGTGACCGCCACGCGCAGCATGTAGTCCACCTCGCCGGCCATGCGGTGCGCCTCCATCACCTCCGGCATGGCCGAGATCGCCTGCGAGAAGGTGCTGAGCCAGTCGGGCGTGTGGTCCCCGGCCTCGATCGCCACGTAGACGACCAGGTCCACGCCGATCTTCTCCGGGTCCACCAGCGCCACGCGCCGGGTGATGACCCCGCCCGCCTCCAGCTTCTGCACGCGCTTCCAGCAGGGGGTAGCCGACAGCCCCACCTTGTCCGCGAGCTGCGCCACGGACAGCGTCGCGTCCTCCTGCAGGAAGCCGACGATCTTGCGGTCGATCTCGTCCATCAAGAAACCCCGGGCGGCATCGTCCGCCGCCCGGGCAGGCCCGTCAGCCCTGCTTGATCCACTCGGGCTCGTCCACGATGTCGAGGTCGGGGAGGTTGATGACCACCTCCTCCGTGCCGCTGCGGACCAGGGCGCAGTGCAGCACTTCCGTGGACGACGAGTTGATCTCCTGGTGCGGCACATAGGGCGGCACCAGGAAGAAGTCGCCCGCCTTCGCCTCGGTGATGAACTCCAGCCGGTCGCCCCAGCGCATGTGGGCGGTGCCGGAGATGACGTAGATCACGCTCTCCAGGTGGCCGTGGTGGTGCGGGCCCGTCTGGGAGTTCGGCTCGATCCGGTTGGTGCCGGCCCAGAGCGCGGTGGAGCCGGTGCGGCTGCCGGAGATGGCGACCTCGCGGTTCATCCCCTTGGTCTCGGGCGTGTCGCAGCTCCTGGCCTTGGCGGGGATGTGGCGGATGCCCTTGTTGCGCCAGTCGTAGCCCTGGGGGGGCTTGGCGATGCTGCCGTCAGGCATGGTGCTTTGTCCTTGTCATGGTTTCCCCGGGGCAGGGAGGGTTGCGGCCGGGTGCCGCCGGCGTCAAGCGCCGCGAAGCCCGGCCGCCACGGCCTCGTTGAAGGAGGCGTCCAACAGGTCGCGCGCCTCGATCCGGGTGCGGACCAGCCGGGCGCGGGTGTAGAGGTCGATGTTCTTCTGCTCGTCCACCGCCACGCCGTCGTCGATCGGCACGACGCGGGTGCCCGCGCGCTCGAACCAGCGCTGCGCGACCGGCGCCGGGACGTTCATCAGCCCCGACCAGGTCTGGGCATAGCCCGGGGCGTTCGCGTTGGCCCATTGCCGGGCGGCCGCCAGGCGCCGCACGAACTCCGACAGCTCCGGGCGCCGGGCCGCGATGGCATCCGTGCGCGCCGCCTGGAAGCCGAGGCCGGGGGTGATCCCCTGCCCGTCCGCGACGATCCGCGCCCCGGAAAGAAGCTCCTCCTGCGAGACATAGGGCTCCCAGGTGGCCCAGGCCTCCACCGCGCCGGAGGAATAGGCGGCCTTGGCGTCGGCGGGCAGCAGGAAGACGAAGCGCACGGCATCCAGCGGCAGGCCCGCGGCCTCCAGCGCCGCCAGCACCACCTGGTGCCCGATCGAGCCGCGCCCGGTCGCGACGCGCTTGCCCTTCAGATCCGCCAGGTTCTGCGCCGCGCTGTCCTTCGGCACGAGGATGGCCAGGCCCCCACGGTTCTCCCGGGTGGCGGCGATGGCCTTGATCGGCACGCCCGCGGCGGCGCCGAAGGTGAAGGGCGCGTCGCCCACCAGCCCCGTGTCGATCGCGCCGGCGTTCAGCGCCTCCACCAGGGGGGCCGCGGCGGGGAACTCGCTCCAGGCGATGCGCTCGCCGAAGCCCGCGAGCTGGCCCGACGCCTCCAGCACCGCCCGCGCGTTGCCGCGCTGGTCGCCGACCCGGAGCGGCGCCTGCGCGCGGAGGATGCGGGGAGCGGCGAGAACGCCGGCGCCCGCGAGAAGAAGACGGCGGCCGATCATTCCGCGGCCACCTGCACGCGGCGCGCGAGGCGCTCCGCCACCAGCCGGCGCGTCGCCGGCAGCAGGGAGCGGCCATACTCCACCGCGTCCTCCAGCGGATCGAAGCCGCGGATGAGGAAGGTGGTCACGCCGAGGTCGTAGTATTCCAGGAAGGCCTCCGCCACCTGCTCGGGCGTGCCCACCAGGGCCGTGGTGTTGCCCCGCGCGCCGGTTTCCCGCGCGATGGCCGTGTAAAGCCGGCCTTCGGGCCGGTCGCCCAGGGCCGCGGCCTGCAGCAGGCGCTGCGAGCCCGCGTTCTGCGGCCCGTAGCTGTTCGGCCCGAGGGCGGACTGCCCACGCACCTCGCGGATGCGTCCGAGGATGCCCTCCGCCTTGGCCCAGGCCGCCTCCTCCGTTTCCGCCAGGATGGGGCGGAAGGAGAGCGAGAAGCGCACCTGGTCCTGGCGCCCGTGCTTCGCCGCCTCGGCGCGCACGCGGCTCACGATCTCGCGGACCTGCGCGTGCGTCTCGCCCCAGAGCGCGTAGACATCGGCCTGCTTGCCGGCCACGCGCAGCGCGGCCTCGGAGGCGCCGCCGAAGTAAACGGGGATGCGCGGCTGCTGCACCGTGCGCACAGCGGGCGAGGCGCCCTTGATCCGGTAATAGGCACCCTCGTGGTCCACGGGCGCCTTGCCCTCCCAGACCGACTTCAGGATCGAGACGTACTCGTCCGTGCGGGCATAGCGCTCGTCCTTGGAAAGCCAGTCGCCGTCCCGCGCCTGGTCGGCGTCGTCGCCGCCGGAGATCACGTGGATCGCGGCGCGCCCGTTGGTGAGCTGGTCCAGCGTGGCATAGGCGCGCGCAGCGTTCGTTGGGGCGACGAAGCCCGGCCGGTGCGCGACGAGGAAGCCCACCTTCTTGGTGTGCGCCCCGGCATGGGCGGCGAGCTGCAGGCCGTCCGGCCCGTCGGAGAACCAGCCGATGAGGATGCGGTCGAAGCCGCCCTCGTCATGCGCCTGGGCGGAGGCGACGAGATAGCCGGGATCGATGGAAGGCCCGCTCGCCGGATGGATCTCCGACTGCTGGCGCGGCTGGACCATGCCGATGAATTCGACGCCATCGGCAGGAAGCGTGTTGAGGCTCATATTCGTGTTCCTCTGTCAGATCGAGAGCGCGGCGCGCCCGGCCGCGAGAAGCGCGGCGTCGGACTGCGGCGTGTGGATTCGGGCGCAGAGCACGTCGCGAAGGTGGCGCTCCAGCGGATTGGCGCGCGACAGGCCGTGGTTGCCGCACAGCGCGACGGCCTCCTGCACGGCCGCGATGGCGTTGTCGGCCGCGACCGTCTTCATTAGGCCGTAGCCGGTGGCCGTGGCCGGCTCGCGCGCGGCATCGGCCACCAGCCTCTCATTGGTCAGGATCAGCGCCTCGATGCGCCCCACCGCCTCCTGCACGCGCGGCAGGGTGGCGAGCGGCGCGCCCAGGTTGGCGGGCACGCGGTTGCGCAAAAAGCCGAGCAGCCAGCCCCGGGCCGCGCGCGCGACGCCCGTGTAGAGGGCTGCGATCAACAGCGTGTTCCAGGCCAACGCATCGGCGTCGGGCCGCCCCCAGGCCTCGGGCGCGCGAAGCTCCAGCGCGTGGTCCGCGGGGAGCGCCACGTCCTCGAACAGCACGTCGTGGCTGCCGGAGGCGCGCAGCCCCGCCTGGTCCCAGGTCTCGACGATCCGCACGCCCGGCGAACGCATGGGCACCAGGAACAGGCCGGTGCGCGGCGCCGCCTCGTCCGTGCGCGCCCAGGCCAGGCCCCAGTCCAGCGCCGGCGCCCCGGTGGAGTAGATCTTGCGGCCATCGAGGCGCCAGCCGCCCTCCACCCGGCGCGCGACCGTGGCCGGCAGGCCGCCGCGCGCGGGGGTGCCGAGCTCGGACTCCACGCGCAGCGCGTTGATCACCTCGCCCCGCTCCGCCGCGCCCCGGCCGAGACGCGCGCGGATGACGGGGGAAACGGCCGGGTTGCGCGCGATCCCGCGCTGCTGGATGAGCTGCATGGCCAGCACGAGCGCGGTGGCCGGGCAGCCCTCCGCCACGGTGCCGACGACCTCGGCGGCGCGGGGCAGGCCGATGTCATCGCCCCCGAACTCCACCGGCACCGTCAGGCCAAAAAGACCGGCCTCGCGCAGCGCCGCGATGTTCTCGTGCGGGAAGCTGGCCTCGCGGTCATGCGCCGCCGCGCCCTCGGCGAAGCGGCGCGCGAGGTCGCGCAGCGCGTCGGCGCGGCGGGGAAGGATCGTGCCATCCATCACGCGGAGCGCCCCAGCCGCGCGAAGCCGCGGTCCCAGAGGGGCGCCACATCCACGCGGCGGGGGATCACCCCGATGCGCGCGAACTCGTCCGCCACCGCCTGGTGGGATGCCACGGCGGCGTCATCGGCGGGCGCCAGGCTGCGCGCCTGCGAGACGTTGTCGAGTAGGGCGCGGATGGTCGGCTCCGGCACGTTCAGCACAGCCGCCTGGGCCGCCGCGTACTCGGCCGGCCGTTCCTGGATGAAGGGCATGGCGCGGCGGATGCGGTCCAGCAGGTCGCGCGCCGCCTCGGCCCGGGCGGGTTCGTCGGCCAGGCCGGCGCGGATGAAGTAGGGATAGTTGCCGGACAGGATGCCCTGCGCCGTTCGCAGCACGCGGGCGCCGCCCTGGCGGGCGACGGGCACGGAATAGCCGTAGATCGCCCAGGCATCGAGCGCGCCCGAGCGGAAGGCGGCCTGCCCGTCGGATGGCGTGAGGTTCACCAGTTGCACGTCGGAGAGCGAGAGCCCGGCCTCCGCCAGCATGCGGGACAGGTAGTAATGCGTGGTGGTCGCGCGCACGAAGCCGACGCGCTTGCCCTTGAGCCCCGCGATGTCGCGGATGGCCGAGCCCTGCGGCACCAGCACCACCTGCTCGTTCACGTCCCCGCGGATCACGGCCACGAGCTTGACCCGCGCGCCCGAGACGGCCGCGAAGGTGGGCGGGATCTCGCTGCCATAGGCGAGGTCCAGCGCCCCGGCATTGGCGGCTTCCAGCATCAGGTTGCCCGAGCCGAACTCCGACCACTCCACGCGGTAGGGCGTATCGGCCAGACCGGCGAGGCGCAGCAGCAGCGCGTCCCCTGCCTTGTACTGCGCCACGCGCAGCGTGACCGGCACTTGGGCGCGGGCGATCGCGGGCACGGCCAGCGCGCCGAGGATGGCGGCGCGGCGGGTGGTGCCGCCCATCACGCGGCTTCCCGGATCACGTCCGCCTCGACGCCCAGCTCGCCGAGCAGGCGGCGGCGGAGCGCGACGAAGCCGGCATCGCCGTGGCTGCGCGGCCGGGGGATCTCCACAGGGATGTCCGCCGCGATGCGCCCGGCATCCAGCACCAGCACGCGGTCCGCCAGCAGCACCGCCTCGTCCACGTCATGGGTCACGATCAGCGTGGTCGGCCGATGGGCGCGCCACAGCTCCAGCACCAGCGCGTGCATGCGGATGCGGGTCAGGGCGTCGAGCGCGGCGAAGGGCTCGTCCAGCAGCAGCAGCCGCGGCTCGCGCACCAGGGCGCGGGCCAGCGCGGCGCGCTGCGCCTCGCCGCCGGAAAGGGTCGCGGGCCAGGCCTCGTGGTGGCGGGACAGGCCCACCTCCCCCAGGGCACGCTCGGCCCGCGCCTTGGCATCGGCGCCCGGCAGGCCAAGGGCGACATTGGCCCAGATGCGCTTCCAGGGCAGCAGGCGCGGCTCCTGGAACACGGCGGCCACGCGGTCCGGAAGGTCGATCCCCGCATCGCCCGGCGCGGGATCGAGGCCGGCCAGGGTCCGCAGCAGCGTCGTCTTGCCCGAGCCCGAGCGGCCCAGCAGGGCGGTGAAGGAGCCCGGCTCCAGCTCCAGGTTCAGGTTGTGCAGCACCGTGTTGCTGCCGAAGCGGCGCGTGAGGCCGCGCACGGAAACCTTGCGCTTTTCGGACATCGTGCTCAGCCCTTGATCAGGTTGGGGCGCCAGGCGAGCGCCCGCCGCTCGAAGCCGCGCACCAACGCATCGGCGCCCAGGCCCAGCAGGGCGTAAACCAGCAGCCCGACCACGATCACGTCGGTGCGCAGGAAGTCGCGCGCATCGTTGATCAGGAAGCCGATGCCCGCGGTGGCGTTGATCTGCTCGGCGATCACCAGGCTCAGCAGCGCGCTGCCGAGGGCATAACGCAGGCCAACCAGGCCCGAAGGCAGCGCACCCGGCAGCACGACATGGCGGATCAGCCCCGCGCGATTCAGCCCGAACACCCGCCCCGCCTCCATCAGCTTGGGATCGGTGCCACGGATGCCCGCGAACAGCGTGAGATAAACGGGGAAGGCGCTGCCCAGGGAGACCAGCGCGATCTTGGGCGTCTCGCCGATGCCGAACCACAGGATGAACAGCGGCACCAGCGCCAGGAACGGCAGGGTGCGCAGCATCTGCATGGGCGCATCCACGATCTCCTCACCACGGCGGGACAGGCCCGCGATCAGCGCCAGCGCGACGCCGGAGGACACGCCGATGGACAACCCCGCCGCGACCCGCCCGAGGGAGACCAGCAGGTGGTGCGGCAGCTCGCCGGAAAGGATCAGCTCCCACGCCGTGGCCACGATGGTGGTTGGCGCGGCCAGGGTGCGCGGCGCGATCAGCCCGGCCACCGAAGCGCCCTGCCACAGCAGCAGGATCACGACCGAAGAGGCGAAGCGCTTGGTGCGCGACAGGTTGAGAGCCAGGCCGGCTGGGCGGCGCGCGGCGGGAGCCGGGAGCGCGGGCACGGCGGCCCTGCGCCCGCCGATGGCGTGCGTGTCGGACATGGGGAAGCTCCGGCTGTTCGTGTTGCCGCGGGCAGCGGCGGCGTGGGATCGCGGCGGCTCAGCCGCGACAGGACGCCTGGAAACGGCCGGTTGGCGCGGCGCGGGGGGGCGTGTCGTTCATGCCGTCAAAGCTATGAACGCAGCGCGCCGCACGAAAGAGCGCGGTTTCCCAAAGATCGGGGCGGACGTGGTGGCGCCGTCCTGCCATGCCCCCCTGTTGGGGGAATACCATTCCCCCGGGGCACCGGAGCGCCCTATTCGGCGTCGCCCTGCCGCTCCGGCGCCGCCTCGATGAAGGCCGGATGCGCCTCGCAGGCCCGGACGGCGGCGTTGATGCGCGAGAGGGCGCCCAGGTCGCAGCCGAAGCGCCGGGCGTTCCCCACCTGGGGCATCAGGCAGATATCGGCCAGTGTCGGCGCGGGCCCGAAGCAGAAAGGCCCCTCGCCGCCCGCCAGCAGAAGCTCGCAGGCTTCCAGCCCCTCCTGGATCACGCTCCGCGCCCAGCCCGTCACTTCCTCCTCCGGCACCTGCATGCCGCGCAGCCGGGCCAGGACCTTGAGGTTCTGCACGGGGTGGATGTCGCAGGCGATGGCCAGGGCGAAGGCCCGGATTCGCGCGCGATCCAGCGGGGAACCCGGCAGCAGGGGCGGCTCCGGCCGGGTTTCCTCCAGCCACTCACAAATGGCGACCGACTGGGTCAGCACCGCGCCGTCATCCGTCTCCAGCGAAGGCAGCAGCCCCTGCGGGTTCAGGCACAGGTAATCCGGCGCCCGCTGCTCGCCGCGACGCAGGTGACGAAAGGCGTGCTCCGCCGGAAGGCCCTTCAGGTTCAGCGCGATCCGGACGCGCCAGGCGGCGGAAGAACGGAAATACCCGTGCAACTTCATTCGGCGGTCCCGTTCAGTCGAGCGTGATGTTGAGGTCGCGGATCAGCGGCAGCCAGGTGGCGCGCTCGCGCTCCAGCAGCGCCTCGAACTCGGCGGGGCCGCCGGTCAGGGTTTCCAGCCCGATCTGCTGCATCCGCGCCCTGACGGCCGGATCGCGCATGGTGGCCGCCAGCTCCCGCGTGAGCTGATCCACCAGTGCATCCGGCGTGGCCTTGGGCACCACCATGCCCTGCCAGGCATAGGCCTCGAAGCCGCGCAGGCCCATGGAGGCCTGCACGGTCGGCACCGCCGGGAGATCGTCCAGCGGCGCCGCCGAGAGCACCGCCAACGCCTTCACCCGCCCCGTGCGCAGGTATTCGGCGCCCGAGGGATAGTCGAGCACCATCATCGGGATGGTGCCCGCGAGCAGGTCGTTCAGTGCCGGCGCCGCGCCGCGATAGGGCACGTGGTTGAGCTTGATCCCCGCCTCGCGCGACATGCGCTCCATCGCCAGGTGGTGCGGCGAGCCGATGCCGGGCGTCGCGCAGTCGATCGACCCGGGCGCGGCCTTGGCGCGGGTGAGCAGTTCCTGCGCCGTGCCCGCAGGCGCCTTCTCCCCCACGGCAAGGAAGAGCGGGAAGCGCGCCATCAGCCCCACCGGGCGGAAATCGCGCACGGGATCATAGGGCAGGCGCTTGAACAGCGCGGTGTTGAAGACCAGCGTGCCGTTGTCCGCGGTGAAGACGGTGTAACCATCCGGCGAGGACTTCGCGACGGCCTCCGCGCCGATGTTGGTGGCCGCCCCCGGGCGGTTCTCAATCACCACCGGCTGCCCGAGGCGCTGCGAGAGCGAGGCGCCCACCAGCCGCGCCAGCGTGTCCGTGCCGCCGCCCGCCGCATAGGCGACGATCCAGCGCAGCGAGCGGTCGGGATAGGCGGCGAGCGCCGGCGCCAGCGGCAGGGCGGCGAGGCCGGCGCCCAGCAGGGCGCGCCGGCGGAGGGTGAAGCGGCTCATGGATGGTTCCTTCCTGGTGCCGACTCTGTGGGCCAGCTTGGCGTCGATGCTTCAGTTGGCCGGCAGAACGGCCGCACGGCAATCCCCGAAGCCGATGGAGGCGAAGCCCGCCCGGCTGGCATGGGCGCGCAGGATGATCTCGTCCCCGTCCTCCAGGAAGCGCCGGCTCTCGCCCGAGGGCAGAGACACCGGTTCCTTCCCGCCGCGGCTGCTTTCCAGCAGGCTGCCGAAGCCTCCCGGATCGGGCGCGGAAATGGTGCCGGAACCCAGCAGGTCGCCGGGGTTCAGGTCGCAGCCGTTGGAGGCGTGGTGCGCCACCATCTGCGCCACCGTCCAATACATGTGCCGGGTGTTGGAAAGCGCGATCCGGTGCGGGGCCATGCCCTTCTCCCGCATCGCCGCCGTCAGGATCAGCACCTCCAGCCCGACATCGAAGGCGCCGCGTGCCTGGTCCTGCGGGTCCAGAAGATAGGGCAGCGGCGCCGGGTCACCCGGCGGGCGCGGGGGCTGGGGAATGCGGAAGGGCTCCAGCGCCTCGGGCGTGACCACCCAGGGGGAAACGGTGGAGCCGAAGTTCTTCGCCAGGAACGGCCCCAGCGGCTGGTACTCCCAGGCCTGGATGTCGCGCGCGGACCAATCGTTCAGCAGGCCATAGCCGGCCACATGGGCCTCGGCCTCCCCCACCGGAACGGTGTCGCCCAGCACCGTACCCGGGCCGATCCAGACCCCCATCTCCAGCTCGTAGTCCAGGCGCTCGCAGGGCGCGAAGCGCGGGGCATCGGCATCCGGCGCCTTCAGCTGCCCCTTCGGGCGGCGCACCGGCGTGCCCGAGACGCGCACGGAGGATGCGCGCCCGTGATAGCCGATCGGCACGTGCTTGTAGTTCGGCAGCAACGGGTTGTCGGGGCGGAAGACCTTGCCGATATTCGTCGCGTGGTGAATGCCCACATAGAAGTCGGTGTAGTCGCCGATCCGCGCGGGCAGGTGCAGCGCGCAATCCGCCATGGCCTGCAGGTGCGGCTCCAGCTCCGCCCGCTGGGGACTGCCCGCCGTCAGCAGCAGCGAGAGACGCGCCCGCAGCGCCTTCCTCGGCTCGGCACCCAGCGCGAAGATCGCGTTCAGCGAGCCGCCCGCGGCCGCCTCCCGCATGTCCTCGTCCACGGGTGCCGCGGAGATGTCCAGCACGAAGTCCCCGATCGCGACCCCGGCGCGGGCCGGGCCGCCGCCGGGCGGGGTGAAGATGCCCAGCGGCAGGTTCTGGATGGGGAACTCGGGATGGCCGTTGGCGGATTCCACCCAGCTCCGCAGGGCCGGGTCGTGCGTGGCGTCGGTCATGCTCATCGTTGGTCCGGGCGCTGGTTCGGGTTGAAGTGCTTGCGCAGGGCTGCGCCATAGGAACCGTAGTCGCGCTGGAACTGCGGCGCCTCGGCGGCGAAGCGCGTCACGCGCTGCGGCAGCCGCGTTTCCAGCATGAAGGCAAGCGTGCCCTCCAGCTTGTGCGGCTTTAGCTCGGCGGCGCTCGCGGCCTCGAAGGCGGCCATGTCCGGCCCGTGCGGCAGCATGCAGTTGTGCAGCGAGAAGCCGCCCGGCACGAAGCCACCGCCGGTCTTGGCGTCGTACACGCCCTCGATCAGGCCCATGAACTCGCTCATGACGTTCATGTGGTACCAGGGCGGGCGGAAGGTGTTCTCGGCCACCAGCCAGCGGTCGGGGAAGATGACGAAGTCGATGTTGGCCGTGCCCGGCGTCTCGCTCGGCGAGCTCATCACCGTGAAGATCGAGGGGTCCGCGTGGTCGAACAGCACGGGCCCGATCGGCGAGTAGCGGCGCAGGTCGTATTTGTAGGGCGCGTAGTTGCCGTGCCACGCCACCACGTCGAGCGGGGACTGCCCGATCTCCGTCCGCCAGAGCGAACCGCCCCACTTCACCGTCAGGGTGGAGGGCACCTCGCGGTCCTCGTAGGCGGCGACGGGGGTCAGGAAGTCGCGCTGGTTCGCCATGCAGTTGGCGCCGATCGGCCCGCGCTCGGGCAGGGTGAAGGCGCCGCCGTAGTTCTCGCAAAGATAGCCGCGCGCGGGTCCGCCCCGCAGCTCCACCCGCAGCTTCACGCCGCGCGGGATCACCGCGATCTCGCCGGGTGCGATGTCGATCACCCCGAACTCGGTCGCCAGCCGCAGCGCGCCCTGCTGCGGCAGGAACAGCATCTCGGCGTCGGCGTTGTAGAAATACTCGTCCTGCATGGAGCGGGTGACGAGATAGACATGCGCGGCCATGCCGGCCTGCGCGCCCGCGTCGCCCGCCGTGGTGATGGTGCGGATGCCCTCCAGGAAGGAGATCTTCCCGTCCGGCAGGGGAAGCGGATCCCAGCGCATGGGGGCCGGGGCAAGCTCAACCTCGGCACAGGGAGCGGTGCGCCACAGCCCGGCATCCACCTTCTCGAGGCTGCCCCAGTGGGACACCGTCGGCCGGATGCGGTACAGCCAGGAGCGCTCGTTCGTCGCGCGCGGCGCGGTGAAGGGCGATCCCGAGAGCTGCTCGGCGTAGAGCCCGTAGGCGCAGCGCTGCGGGGAGTTGCGCCCGATGGGCAGCGCGCCCGGCAGGGCTTCCGTCTCGAAGCCGTTGCCGAAGCCGGGCATGTAGCCGGTTTCGTTGCGCGTGAGAGGCTGCGGTTGAAAGGGGGCGTTCATGGCGAAATCCCTTTACTTGCGATCCAGCTCGGCGGACTTCATCTCGGTCCCGTGCTCCAGCGCCTTCCACATCTCGACGTCGCGCTCGGCGGTCCAGATGCGCGGGTAGTCCAGGCCGCGGGCCTCATCATAGGCGCGGGACACGTCAAAGGGCATGCAGTGGTCGAAGATCACCCAGTGCCCATATTTGGGGCGCATGACAGACATCGCCTCGTCATAGACCTGCTTCAGCGAGTGCCCGGCGGCCGCGCCCTTTCTCGCGATCCCGAAGAGATCGGCGGTGAAGTCGGCGGTGCCGCTCAGCCCCTCCTCGATCTGCGCCGGCGTGGTCAGCGAATTGCCGCGCCCGGGAACCAGGGCCACCGGCTTCAGCGCGCGGATGGCGTCCAGCGTGCCCGGCCAGTCCGCGAAATGGGCGTCGCCGCAATAGGGCGTCGCGCCGTATTCCACGCAGTCGCCGGAAAACAGGACGCGCTCCCTGGGCAACCAGACGATCGTGTCGCCGGCAGTGTGCGAGCGCCCGATCTGGATGATCTGCACCTCCCGCTTGCCCATCCACAGCGTCATCTTCTGATGGAAGGTCACGTCCGGCCAGGTCAGGCCGGGAATGCTCTCCTTGCCCCGGAACAGGCGCGGGAAGCGGCCGATCTCGCTGTCCATATCCTGCTGACCGCGCTCCACGATCAGGTCGCGCGTGACGTCCGAGGCGATGACCTCGGCCCCCTCGTAGCCGGAGGCGCCGAGCACGCGCACGGCGTGGTAGTGCGACAGCACCACATGCGTCACCGGCTTGTCCGTCACGGTGCGGATGCGCGCGATCACATCGGCCGCCATGCGCGGCGTCGCCTGGGCATCCACCACCAGCACGCCCTCGTCCCCGATCACCACGCCCGAATTCGGGTCGCCCTCCGCGGTGTAGCCGTAAAGACCCGGGCCAAGCTCGTCGAAGGAGATGGTCTTCTCGGCGAGGTCGGTGGTGCTGGCGAAGCCGGACATGGGCGGTCTTTCCTTCAGGCGCGGGCGGCGATGATGGCGTCGTGCCCGGCGGGCTCGATCCCCTGCCGCGCGCGCGCCATGGCCTGGCGCAGCACGGCAAGGTCGCCGATGTGGTTGGACAGGAGCAGGATCAGCCGTGCATCCACCTGCCGGCCCTGCTCCGGGGAAAGGTCCTGGTGCATGCGCAGCAAGGCCTCGTAGAAGTCGTCGGGGGAGGCGATGTTGGGCTCGGTGTTCAGCATCAGGTCCTCCCCGTCGCGCGATCCAGCGCGGCGCGCACCGCATCGGGATCGAGGCGCCGCCAGCGGGCGCACACATGCTGGTCCGGACGGATCAGGTAGGTGGTGCCGGGGCGCGCGTCGTAGCGGGCGGCCGCCAGCCCCTCCGCGTCCTCGGCGGGGGAGATATTGACCACGCGCAGCGGCGGCACGCTGTGCGGTGCGGCCGGCGCGGCCTCCCCGAAATGCAGCAGCGCGAAGCCGCCGCCCAGGCGCCGGAGCAGCCAGCCGCCATCGGCCAGCGGCGCGTCGATCGCCGGGGCGCCCGGAACCATCGCCCCGCCGAAGGCCTCCGCATCGGGTGTGTTGAGCGGCGAATCACGATAGGTGCTGGGCAGCGAAAGCCGCCCGCTGTTCACCAGCTTCCGGGCGAAGGCGCAGTCCCGGGCCAGGTCCAGGGCCGCGTCGCGAAAGGCGCGGCTGGCCTCGTTCTTGGGCGTGATGAAGTCGGTGGAGCGCGTGGAGTTCAGGATGTTCTCGTCCGCCGCCAGCACGCGCTCGGCATCGTAGCTGTCCAGCAGCGCCTCGGGCGCCTCGCCGCGCAGCACCAGCGCCAGCTTCCAGGCGATGTTCTCCGCGTCCTGCACGCCGCTGTTGGCGCCACGGGCCCCGAAGGGCGAGACGCCGTGGGCGGCGTCGCCGGCGAAGATCACCCGCCCGTGCCGGAAGCGCTCCATCCGCAGGCAGGAGAAGGTGTAGACGCTCACCCACTCCAGCTCGAAATCGGCGTCCTTCCCCAGCAGCGCCCGCACGCGCGGGATCACCCGTCCGGGCTCGCGCTCGGCCACCGGATCGGCATCCCAGCCGAGCTGGAAGTCGATGCGCCAGACCCCGTCCGGCTGGCTGTGCAGCAGGACGGACTGGTTGGGGTGGAAGGGCGGGTCGAACCAGAACCAGCGCTCGGCCGGAAAGTCGGCCTTCATGCGGACATCGGCGATCAGGAAGCGGTCGCGGAAGGTGCGGCCCTTGCTCTCCAGGCCCAGGGCGCGACGGATCGGGGAGCGGGCACCATCGGCGGCCACGAGGTAGTCGGCGACGATCCGGTACTCGCCCTCGGGCGTTTCCACCGACAGCGCCACGCCGTCCACCGAAGGCTCCACGGCCGAGACCTTGTTGCCCCAGCGGATCTCGATGCCCGGCAGCGCCCGCGCCCGGTCCAGCAGGAAGCCCTCAACATAATACTGCTGGAGGTTGATGAAGGCCGGCCGGCCGTGCCCGCCCTCGGGCAGAAGGTCGAAGCTGTAAACGGGGTCCTCGCGGTGGAACACCCGCCCGCGGCTCCAGGTCACGCCCTTCTCCACCATGGCCTCGCCGCAGCCCAGCCGGTCGAAGATCTCCAGCGTGCGCTTGGCGAAGCAGATGGCGCGCGAGCCGTTGGAGAGCCCGCTGTCGTCGTCCAGCAGGAGCACCGTCTGCCCGGACCCTTCGAGGCGCTGGGCGAGGTCGATGGCGGTGGCCAGCCCCACCGGGCCCGCGCCCACCACCACGACCGGGTGCCGCACCGCCTGAGCCGCCGACTGGTCGGGCGAGCGCCGGTACTCGAAGCGGAGGCTGCGGTAATCGACATGCATGGCCCGGCCCCTCGCTCCCCTCGCGCGTGCCTCGATGGGCCGCGATCTTGCGAGGCTGGATATCATCTCATCTGAGATGATACAAGAAATCCCTCATGCCCGATCCCCCGCCCGCCCCGCTGCGCCTTGCCGAGTTCCTGCCCTATCGCCTCTCGGTGGCGGTGGAGACGGTGAGCCGCGCCTTCGCCGGCCGCTACGAGGCCGAGTTCGGGCTCTCGATCCCGGAATGGCGGGTCATGGCCGTGCTGGGCGAGGGAGAGCCGCTTTCCACCCAGGCCGTGATCGTGCGCACGGAAATGGACCGGGTGAAGGTCAGCCGCGCCGTGATCCGCCTGGTGTCCAAGGAACTGGTGGCCCGCACCGCGGCGCCGGGGGACCAGCGCGCCCAGATCCTGCGCCTCGCGCCCCGGGGCACGGCGCTCTATCGCCGCATCGTCCCGCGCGCCCATGCGCTGCAGGCGGAACTGGCCGAGGTGCTCACGGCCGAGGAGCAGCGGGCCCTGGACCGGATCCTTCACAAGCTGCACCGCCGCGCCGCGGGGCTGATGGGGCGCGAGGAGCCCGCATCAGGTCCAGGCGCGTAGCAGGTCCTCGGTCCGCACGGTCTCCACCTGCTGGCCGTAGCGCTCCCTGTACAGGGTCAGCAGCGCGTCATGCGTCCGGTCCGTGGAGGAGCACACGGCGTCGGTGGGCACCACCACCCGCAGGCCCCGGTCCACCGCCCCCAGCACCGCGCCGAGGACGCAGACATCGGTCTCCGCCCCCGTGACGATCAGGGTGTCCGTGCCCCATTCCTCCAGGATCGCGTCCAGCTCTGGCTGCATCCAGGGGGAATACACGGCCTTGTCCACCACCCGTGCGGGCGGCGCGAGGCGCGCCAGGGATGGCAGCAGCTCCACCGCCTCGGGCGGCAGGGCCTCCAGCGTGACACCCTGCCAGCGCTCGTAGTAGCGCCGCCAGGTTCCCGCCCCTTCCCCAGGATGCGCGGCGGGGATGAAGCGCGTGAACACCGTGCGCTCCGGATGGGCGGCCGCGATGCGCTCCACCACAGGCAGGGTCCGGATCATCCAGGGGGCGTGCCAATCCGTCCGCTCCGCGAAAAGCCGCTGCATGTCCACGCAGAGATGGGCGCAGCGGTCCGAAAGCGGCCCAAAGCGCAGCCCGTTCTCCTCGTTCATGCCGATCCCCTCCTCGTTTCTTCCCATAGAACGGTGGGGACGACCAGAGGATGCGGTGCCAAGGAGACCACGCCGCCGTGATCACGTCCCCGTAGGGGCGTACAAGGGGATGAACCATGAGGCTCCCGCCCCGTTGCGCCTGCTCAATACCCCGCGGATCGCCGCCGCCCCACCGGCAAGCCGGCCGGGCGCGGTGTCCCATGCATGAACGGAGCAGCCCTTGTCCGAGGTCAACAGGTCCCGCATCAAGGAGGGCACGCCCAATGCCCTTGGCGCCAGCTGGGACGGCAAGGGCACCAACTTCGCCCTGTTCTCGGCCAATGCGAAAAAGGTGGAGGTCTGCCTCTTCGACAGCACGGGCGGCAAGGAGATCGAGCGCGTCGAGCTGCCCGAGTACACGAACCAGATCTTCCACGGCTACCTGCCGGACGTGCCGCCCGGCACCTTCTACGGCTACCGCGTCCACGGCCCCTACGAGCCCGAGGCGGGCCACCGCTTCAACCCGAACAAGCTCCTCCTCGATCCCTATGCCCGCGCCCATGCCGGCGAGCTGACCTGGGATCCCTCCGTCTTCGGCTACAAGATGGAAACCGGCGACGACCTGACCTTCGACGAGCGCGACAGCGCCGCCTTCATGCCGAAATGCGTGGTGGTTGACCCCAACTTCGACTGGCAGGGCGAGCCCGGCCGGCAATCGGTGCCCTGGGACCACACCATCACCTACGAAACCCACGTGAAGGGCTTCACCCGCCTGCACCCGAAGGTCCGCCAGGACCTGCGCGGCACCTATGCCGGCCTCGGCCAGAAGCCGGTGGTGGACTACATCAAGTCCCTCGGCGTCACCTCGGTGGAGCTGCTGCCGATCCACACCTTCATCAACGACGACTTCCTGCTGAACCGCGACCTGGTGAACTACTGGGGCTACAACACCATCGGCTTCTTCGCGCCCGACCCGCGCTACGCCTCGGACGTGCCGAACTCGCTCCGCGAGTTCAAGGAGATGGTCGCCCGCTTCCACGACGCCGGCCTCGAGGTGATCCTCGATGTCGTCTACAACCACACCGCCGAGGGCAACGAGAAGGGCGCGACGCTCTCCTTCAAGGGCATCGACAACGCCAGCTACTACCGCCTGCTGCCGGACCAGAAGCGCTACTACATCAACGACACCGGCACCGGAAACACGGTCAACCTCTCCCATCCCCGCGTCATCCAGATGGTGGCCGACAGCCTCCGCTACTGGGTGCAGGAGATGCACATCGACGGCTTCCGCTTCGACCTCGGCACCATCCTGGCGCGCGAGCCGCACGGCTTCGACGAGCAGAGCGGCTTCCTCAAGGTCTGCGGACAGGATCCCGTGCTGCAACAGGTGAAGCTGATCGCCGAGCCCTGGGACTGCGGCCCGGGCGGCTACCAGGTCGGCGGCTTCCCTGCCGGCTGGGCGGAGTGGAACGACACCTTCCGCGACACCGTGCGCGACTTCTGGCGCGGCGAGGCCCCGGCCACCGCCCTCGCCCCCCGCCTCTCCGCCTCCGGCGACAAGTTCAACCACAGCGGGCGCCGCGCCTGGGCCTCCGTGAACTTCATCACCGCCCATGACGGCTTCACGCTGAACGACACCGTCACCTACAACGAGAAGCACAACGAGGCGAACGGCGAGGACAACAAGGACGGCCATTCCGACAACCGCTCCTGGAACTGCGGCGTCGAGGGCGAGACGGAAGACGAGGCCATCAACGAGCTGCGCGCCCGCCAGATCCGCAACATGCTCGCCACCCTCATCCTTTCCCAGGGCACGCCCATGATCCTCGCGGGCGACGAGTTCGGCCGCACGCAGGAGGGCAACAACAACGCCTACTGCCAGGACAGCGAGATCAGCTGGCTCAACTGGGACATCCAGGAGAAGGGCCAGTCCCTGATCCGCTTCACCCAGAAGCTGACGGGCCTGCGGCACAAGTACCCCATCCTGCGCCGGACCCGGTTCCTGACCGGCGAGTACAACGAGGAACTGGGCGTCAAGGACGTCACCTGGATCAACGCCAACGGCTCGGAGATGCAGGCGGCGGACTGGGAGGACGCGAACATGAAGTGCTTCGGCATGCTCATGGACGGCCGGGCCCAGGTCACCGGCATTCGCAAGCGCGGCCAGGACGCGACGCTGCTGATGGTCATCAACGGCTATCACGACGCGGTCGAGTTCACCCTTCCGGAAACCCCCGGCGGAAAGGGGTGGACGCTGCTGGTGGACAGCAACATGCCCGACGACGACGAGCAGGCCTCCTTCGAGGTGGGCGGCGTCTACCAGGCCACCGGCCGCTCGGTGCTGGTGTTCCTGCGCGAGCCGGAGGAAGCGACCCCGGCGGCCTGAAGGACGGCGTGCCGCGGCGGGCTCCAACCGCCGCGGCACGCCTCCCAGCCTCAGGCCGAGGCTGGCCCCGGCGGAAGGTCCGCTATCCGCCGGCGCCCCCTCCCCCCGCCGTTGCGCGCTCCGGATGGGTCGGGAGAACATTCCTCTCGAACGCCCAGCGCAACGTCCGCGCGACACCCAGGGCGCCGGCCCGCACCAGGGGCCGCCCCAGGCCCCCGCCGGGCAATCCATGCATCCGGCGCGCCCAGGCCGGGATCAGGTCCACACCCGCCTGCAAGGTGATCTGGCGGAAGGGCTCGATCGGAAGGCTCGGAGCGGGCTGAGCCATGAGCACACGCGCCACCTCGCGCGTCCGGGCATCGCTCCGGAGCCGGGGCCGGGCCGCCTGGATCTGCGCCAGAGCCTCCGCCCGGCTGCGCGGCACCGGATCGGCACCGAGCGCGCGGGCCACGCGGGCCATTTCCACGAAGTACCGGTCCTGATCCGCAGAGGACATTCCGGGCTCGCCGTAGCGGATCCAGGCATCGAGGAAGCTGATGGTCTCCGTCACGTGGACCCAGGCGAGCAGGGCCGGGTCGTTCGCCTCGTAAGGGGTGCCATCCGGCAGGACGCCGCGGATATGGCCGTGGATCCCCCTCACCCGCGCGATCATGGCCTCGGCCTCCTCCTGCCCACCATAGGTCGTGAGGGCAATGAAGCGGGCCGTGCGCCGCAGGCGGCCATGCATGTCCGCGCGGAAGTTCGAATGATCCCAGACCCCCGCCAGCACGGCTGGGTGCAGCATCTGCATCAGGAGGGACGCCACGCCGCCCACCATCATGGACGTGACATCGCCGTGCACCCGCCAGGCGACGGACTGAGGCCCGAAAAGCCCGTCCGGCCGGCGCTTCACCGGCTGCTCCCCTCGGCTGGGGTCGTTGAACAACCCCGCCACCTGAGCGGCGATGGCCCCCTTCAGCGGCTGGGCCACCAACCGGCGGAACGGGGAGATGGAGGAAGGAACCACCGCCCGTTCCGTCCGGGGCGGGACAACGCCGGTCGCCTGTGAAGTCGCGGCACGGCGGATTGTGGGAGAGGTCATTCCCATCAAACGGAAAGGTAGCCAGGCCGTTGCGCGGGTGGGAAGGCAACCCGGTTGCGAGCTTGCCCACACCAACATCACCTTAATGTGATCAATTCTACCTCGTAACCGTGTGTTCTTCAGGCACGGCGCAGTGTGGCGCGATTTCGTCCCAATCAAAGTAACAGGAGGATTTCCCTATCAATCACGGAAAAGAGAGCTTAGATCCGGCTAATCGGCTCCAACTCCGCAACCGTTTCGACCTCGTGGATGTGTTCGGTCCAGAGCCTTGGTAGCCCTTCGGCCAAGCGGCGGGGGCTTGCTCCGCCAATCCGGAAACTCGGGCCACACGGCTGGGGAAAGATACAGCGATGAGCACTCTCAATGTTGGCGCTGGCCAGCAGTTCAAGACGCTTGCCTCTGCGGTCGCGGCCTCGCACGACGGCGACGTGATCGCCCTGCAGGCCGGCACCTATGTCAACGACTTCGCGGCCATCAACACCAAGATCACCATCGAGGGCGTGGGCGGCCTGGCCCGGTTGACCGCCACCGGCAACATCCCGAACGGCAAGGCGATCCTTGTCACCAACACGGATGTCACCATCAAGGACATCGCCTTCTCCGGCGCGGCGGTCGCGGACGGCAACGGGGCCGGCATCCGCTTCCAGGGCGGCAACCTGACGATCGATGACAGCCTGTTCGAGAACAACCAGAACGGCATTCTCGCCGGCACGGTCCCGAACGGCACGATCACCATCACCGACAGCGAGTTCAACCACAACGGCGTCGGCGATGGCCGCACGCACAACCTCTACGTGGGCGAGATCGCCAAGCTCACCATCGACAACAGCTACATCCACGACGCCGTGGTGGGGCACGAGATCAAGAGCCGCGCGCACGAGACGGTCATCACCGACAGCCGTATCGCCGAGGGCGCCAACGGCACGGGCAGCTATTCGATCGACGTGCCCAACGGCGGCAAGGTGCTGATCGCGAACAACGTGATCGAGCAGGGTGCACACTCGCAGAACCCCGCCATGATCCACTTCGGCGGAGAAGGCGGTCCCTATGCCGGCTCCAGCCTTTCCGTCACCGGCAACACGGCGGTGAACGACCTCGTCTCCCCCAGCGCCTCTCTGGTGCTGAACCAGACCAGCGTGCAGGCGCAGGTCAGCGGCAACCACACCTACGGCCTGGTGAGCGGCAACGTGGCCCTCGGCTCAGCCCTGGTTTCGGCGGTCACGGCGCTGGTCGCCCGTCCGGTGTCCGACCTGTCCCACCCCTATGACACCGGGGCCAGCCCTGCCCCTGCCAAGCCGGCAACGCCCGCCACACCCGCTACGCCCGCGACACCGAGCACCCCCGTGTCCACGCCCCCGGCCGCGGGCGACCTCGTGCTCCATGTTTCCGAGGATGCCTATCTCGGCCACGCGCAGTTCACCGTCTCCGTGGATGGAAAGCAGGTGGGCGGCGTCCGCACCGCCGCGGCTTCCCACGCGGCCGGCCAGCACGACGACGTCGTCCTCTCCGGCCTGGCCTCGGGCCAGCACCAGGTGTCCGTGACGTTCCTGAACGACGCCTGGGGCGGCAGCAGCGCCACCGACCGCAACCTCTACCTGGACAGCATCACCTATGCCGGCCAGGAGAAGGCGGTGGGCGCCGCGCTGCTGAACAGCGGGGCCAGCAAGTCCGTCACCGTCGGCGGCGCGGCCGCCACGGCGCCCGCGGCGACGCACAGCCTGACGCTGCACCTGTCGGAGGACGCCTGGCAGGGCGACGCGCAGTTCCTGGTGATCGCGGACGGCAAGCAGATCGGCACCGGTACCGTCACCGCCTCCCACGCGGCCGGCGCGGTGCAGGACTTCACCTTCAACGGTCTGGCGAGCGTGCCCACCACCGTGGGGGTCGCCTTCCTGAACGATGCCTGGGGTGGCAGCGCCAGCACCGATCGCAACCTCTACGTGAACGGCATCAGCGTCGACGGGCACGAGCAGGCCGGCGCCACCGCCACGCTGGTCCAGCCCACGACAGCCACCTTCCACATCGATCCCTGGGCCTGATCCGGCGGGCCCCTGCGGACACGCCACGGCACGCACCGCCACGGAACGAAAAAAGGGCGCCGGTTGATCCGGCGCCCCTTCCCCGCGGCGACCGCACCGGTCGGGATCACTCCCGGCCGGTGTCGGCACCTTCGTCGCCGGCGCCGTCTTCTCTGGGCTGCACGCCCGCCTGGGCGGCTTCCTTCTGCTCGAGCTTCTTCTGCGCCTTGAGTTGCGCTTTGATTTCCTTGGCCTTGTCGCGCTGACTGCGTTCAAAGTCATAATTCGGCTTACGCATGCACAACCTCACTTCCCTGGGTTCTGATAACCCGGCCTGCCCGAGATTAGCGCGTATGGGCCCAGCGCCTCAACGCCCGGTCCGGGATGGCCGTTCCCGCCGGGCTGGTCCATCCTCCGGCGCGGCCACAGGAAGTGCCGGGAATGAGAACCAGCCAGACCCATCCGTTGCAGATCGCCGCCCTTTCCTGCCCCGGCGGCGGCACGCTCGGCATCACCTTCTGCCCGGGCAAGTGGCAGGCCATGGCGGCCACCGGCACCTGGTCGCGGGACCTTGCGACCGACGTGGCGGCCATCGCCGGCTGGGGTGCCGCCCTGGTCGTCACCCTGGTGACTTCGGCGGAACTGCGCGCGCTCCGCGTGCCCGGCCTCGGCGCTTCGGTGGCGGGCGCCGGCATGGAATGGCTGCACCTGCCGATCGAGGACTTCTCCACCCCCACCCCGGCCTGGGAAGCCGACTGGGCCGCCGCCCGCGGCACGGTTCACGCGGCGCTGGATGGTGGCGGCAAGGTGCTGGTGCATTGCAAGGGCGGGCTGGGCCGCGCCGGCCTCGTTGCCTCGCGCATCCTGGTGGAGCGCGGGCAGCCGCCCAGGGAGGCCATCGACGCCGTGAGGGCCGTCCGCCCCGGCGCCGTGGAAACGGCCGCGCAGGAGCGTCACCTCCTCATGCTGGCGCGGTAGCGGCGCCGCTCACCCGAAGGTCGCGAGCAGGTCCTCCACCTGCGGCGGCGTCAGGCCATGCGCCGCCTGTCCGCGCAGCATCAGCGCGAGGCGCGCGGACTCCTCCAGTTCCTCCGCGGCATAGACGGCGTCGAGCAGCGACTTGCCCGACACCACCGGCCCGTGATTGGCCAGCAGCATGGCGCGCGCCCCGAGCGCCGCCGCGTGGATCTCCGCCTCCATGGCCGCGTCGCCCGGGCGGTAATACTGCACCACCGGCAGGCTGCGCCCCACGCGCATGACGAAATAGGGCGTCAGCGGCGGGATCGGTTCCGCGTCTCCGGGCCGGGCGAGGCAACTGATCGCCGTCGCATGGGTGGAATGCAGGTGCACCACCGCCCCCGCCTCCGGCCGCGCCGACAGCACGGCCCGGTGCATGAACACCTCCTTGGACGGCTTGTCGCCGCCCACATGGCGCCAGCCGCCGTCGAGCTTGCTGATCCGCGACGCCTCGAGCCGCCCGAGCGAGGAGTTCGTCGGCGTCATCAGGAAGCCGTCCGGCAGCCGCACGCTGATGTTGCCGGCGCTGCCCACGGAATAGCCGCGCGCGAAGAGGCTGGCTCCCAGTTCCACCAGCAGGCCGCGCAGCTCGCCCTCGGTCATGGCACCGCCCTCCTCGCGTGGCTCACCGGACGAACTCGTCCCGGTACTGGCGCACCACGCCGTCGAAATCCGCATCGCGCGTGAAGCCCATGGCCAGCAGGCGGGACACCTCGAAATCGCCCGGCCAGGAGCAGACGATGTCCATGATGCGCCGGTCCGGCTCCTGCGACACCAGCGCCCGCGCCGCCGCGCCGCCCACCCGCTCCAGGCTTTCCAGCATCTCCCCCGCCGTGACGCAGAGCCCCGGCAGGTTCAGCGTGCGCCAGGGCCCGATCCGTGCCCCTTCCACCGCCATCGCGTGCACGAGGTTGGCCACCACCGCGGCCGGCGAGGACAGCCACAGCCGGGTTTCCGGCGGAACCGGCAGGTTCGAGGGGATGCCCGCCAAGGGTTCGCGGACGATTCCGCTGGCGAACGAGGACGCGGCGGAATTTGGCTTGCCCGGCCGCACCACGATGGTTGGCAGGCGGCAGGCGCGCCCGTCCACGAAGCCCCGGCGGGAATAGTCGTTGACCAGCAGCTCCCCCATGGCCTTGGCCGCCCCGTAGGAGGATGCCGGCATGGGCGCCATGGTCTCCGGCACCACCGCCGGCAGGTCGCCCCCGAACACGGCGACGGAGCTTGCGAACACGAAGCGTGGGGCGCGCCCGGTGGCCCGCGCCGCCTCCAGCAGGGCGCGCGTGCCGTCCAGGTTCACGCGCATGCCGAGGTCGAAATCCTGCTCCGACTGGCCGCTCAGCACCGCCGCGAGGTGGTAGACACCCACCGTATCGCCATCGATCACGCGCCGCGCGAAGCCCGGATCCGCGATGTCGCCCACCGCCGAGGCGACCCGCGGGTCATCCACCGGGCAGGCGCCGAGATCGACGGAAAGGATGTTCTCGAAGGCGGGCAGCCCCTCCCTTCCTTCGGCCGCCAGCAGCGCGCGGATAACGCGGCTGCCGAGGAAGCCGGAGCCGCCGGTGACGATGATCCTCATGTCGCCCTCACCCTGCCCGGAAGGGCGTGAACCAGCCGAGCCCGGCCGTGGTCTCGCCGCGCGGGTTGTATTCGCAGCCGATCCAGCCCGCGTACCCCACCCGGTCCAGCACGGCGAAAAGGTGCGGGAAGTTCAGCTCCCCTTCGTCCGGCTCGTGCCGGTCGGGCACGGAGGCGACCTGCACATGCGCGAAGCGCCCGGCCAGCGCCTCGATCAGCTTGCTCAGGTCGCCGTCCATGATCTGCGCATGGTAAAGGTCGAGCTGGAGCGACACGTTGGGCCGCGCCACGCGCTCGATCAGCGCGATGCCCTCGCGCTGGTGCGCCACGAAATAGCCGGGCATGTTCCGGCTGTTGATCGGCTCCAGCACCAGGGTGATCCCCTCCGCCGCCAGGGCATCGGCGGCGAAGCGGTAGTTCTCCACGAAACTCGCCTCGCAGGCCGCGCGGTCCATCCCCGTGGTGATGCCGCACATGCCGTGCAGGGTCCGGCATTCCAGCGCCCTGGCGTAGCGCAGCGCCACCCCGACGTTCTCGCGGAACTCCGCCTCCCGCCCGGGGATCGCGGCCATGCCCCGCTCGCCCGCGGCCCAGTCGCCGGGCGGCATGTTGAACAGCGCGACCGAGAGACCGGCCTCCTTCACCTTGCCCGCCACCACCTCCGGCGGGTGCTCGTAGGGGAACAGGAACTCCACCGCCTGGAAGCCCGCCGCCGCGGCGGCGGCGAAGCGGTCCAGGAAGGGCACCTCGGTGAACATCATCGACAGGTTGGCGGCGAAGCGCGGCATGTGTCTCTTTCCTTCCCGGCTCAGTCGGCCATGTCCTGCGCCTCGAAGAAGAAGCGCTCCTGCCCGAAATTGCCCGATTTCAGCGCGAGCGACAGCGGCCGCCCGATGGCGCGCACCCAGGGCACGCCCGGCGCGATCTGCGGCCCGATGTGGAAGCCCCCGATGCCCAGCGCCTGCGTCACCACGCCCGACGTTTCCCCGCCCGCCACGATGAAGCGGTCGAAACCCGCCGCCTCCAGACGCGGCGCCAGCGCGCCGAAGAACCGCTCCACCGCCGCGCTCGCCTCGGCCGCGCCGAAGCGCGCCTGCACCTCCCGCAGCCGCGCCGGCTCCATCGTCGCGTAGATCAGTGGCGCCAGCCCCACCGGCTGCCCCGCGGCCCAACCCGCCAGTTCCTCCGCGTAGCCGGGATCGGAGAGGCAGCGCGCCACGTCCACCGCCACCGAGGGCGCAACCCCGCGATAGGCCGCCACCTGCGCGTTCGTCATGGAGGAGCACGACCCCGACAGCACCACCGCACGCCCGCCAGCCGGCTTCCCCTCGGCGGCGGCGGCCGCGGCATCGGCGCCCCCCCAGGCGCGCGCCATGCCGTCCGCCAGCCCGGACCCGCCGGTGACCAGCCGCATCCCCGCCACGGCCTGCCCCATCACCACCAGATGCGCGTCGTTCAGCGCGTCCAGCACGGCATAGCGGAAGCCCTCATCCTTCAGGCGCGCCAGGGCGGCGCGCACGGCATCCGGCCCCTGGTCCATCACCGTGCTGGGCACGCTCCCCGTGCGCCCGCGGGACTGCGCATCCATCAGCCGCATGAGGTTGCTGTCGGTCATCGGCGTGACGGGATGGTCGCGCATGCCCGATTCCGCCAGCGGCACGCCGTTGACGAACAGATACCCGCAATAGGTCGTCCGCCCGTTCACCGGCAGCACCGGGCAGATCACGGTGAAGTCCTCGCCCAGCGCATCCAGCAGCGCATCCGTCACGGGGCCGATATTGCCGCGCGGCGTGCTGTCGAAGGTGGAGCAGTACTTGAAGAAGAACTGCGGGCAGCCCCGGGCGCGCAGCCATTCCAGCGACGCCAGGCTCTGCGACACCGCCTCCTCCACCGGGCAGGACCGCGTCTTGAGGCTGACCACCACCGCCTCCGCCGCCACGTCCAGCCCCGCCGGCGGCACGCCGTTGATCTGCACGGTGCGCAGCCCGTTCGCGACAAGGAAGCCCGCGATGTCGGTCGCTCCGGTGAAGTCGTCGGCGATGACGCCCAGCCGCATGCTCATGGCTTCTCCACACCCGGCAGCGCGATGCCGGCGAAGGTCTTGATCACCGCCGCGTCGTCCTCGCGCCCATGGCCGGCATTGCTGGCATTGGCGAACATGGCATAGGCGGTGCTCGCCAGCGGCAGCGGGAAGTTCAGCGACAGTGCCGTTTCCGTCACGAGCCGCAGGTCCTTCACGAAGATGTCCACGGCGGAATGCGGCGTGTAATCGCCGTCCACCACGTGCTTCATGCGGTTCTCGAACATCCAGCTGTTCCCGGCCGCGTTGGTGACCACCTGGTACATGGTGTCCAGCGGAATGCCCGCCCGTGCCGCCAGCGCCATGGCCTCGGCCCCCGCCGCGATGTGAACCCCGGCCAGCAACTGGTGGATGATCTTCACGGTGGCGCCGAGCCCGATCTCCTCCCCGATCTCGTAGACCCTGCCCGCCACGGCATTGAGCAGCGGACGGAGCCGGTCGAAGGCCGCGCGGGGCCCTGCGGCCATCACCGTCATCTCCCCCGCCGCCGCCTTGGCCGCGCCGCCCGAGACAGGCGCATCCAGCGCCAGCAGCCCCATCGCCTCCAGCCTCGCCGCGATGTCGCGCGCATCGGCCGCGGCGATGGTGGCCGAGACCATCACCCCGGTTCCCGGCCGCAGCCGCGCCGCCAGCCCCGAGCCGTCGGCGCCGAACAGCACCTGCCGGCATTGCGCCGCGTTCACGACCAGCAGCAGCACCGCATCCAGTTCCCCGGCGAAGGCCGAGGCGTCCGCGCCACTTCCCTCCGCCCCGGCATCTCGGAGTGCCTGGCAGGCAGCCGGGTTCAGGTCCATGCCATAGGTGGCCAGCCCCGCCGCGATGCAGGACCGCGCCGCGCCCATTCCCATGGAGCCGAGGCCCACGACGCAGGCCCGGTACCGATTGCCTTCTGTGCCGTTCATGGCCGGATCCCCCCTGCGGCAATCTTTTCATTGTGAACGCCGCGTGCGTCGCCGCACAGGCCCCGGCGCGCGGAGCCTCCGCGGCAATACAGCCCGGCGGGCGATGCCGGGCAAGACGCCCCCGCGCCGAACGCGCCGGTATGGAACCGAAACGCACCGAACCCTGTTGCATTGCCGACTGGCCCCTGCGTAGGCTTCCGCCAAACACACAGGGAGGGTGGCCGAATGCCGATTCCGCGGTCGCGACGTTTCGTGCCGATCAGCACGGTGGGTTAGTCCGAACTCATGGCATCCGTGGAAATTCGTGCCGTCCGCAAGAGCTTTGGCGGCACTCCCATTCTGCATGGCGTGGACCTCGACATCGCCGACGGCGAGTTCTGCGTGCTCGTCGGGCCCTCCGGCTGCGGCAAGTCCACCCTGCTGCGCATGATCGCGGGGCTGGAGAACATCACGGGAGGGGAGATCGCGATCGGCGGCCGGGTGGTGAACAACGTGCCCCCGAAGGACCGGGACATCGCCATGGTGTTCCAGAACTACGCGCTCTACCCGCACATGACCGTGCGCGAGAACATGGCCTTCTCCCTCCGCCTGGCAAAGGCGCCGGCCGACGTGGTGGAGGCGGAGACCACCCGCGCGAGCCGCATCCTGGGCCTGGATCCGCTGCTGGACCGCTATCCCCGCCAGCTTTCAGGCGGCCAGCGCCAGCGCGTGGCCATGGGGCGCGCCATCGTCCGCCACCCCCAGGTCTTCCTGTTCGACGAGCCGCTGTCCAACCTCGACGCGAAGCTGCGCGTGCAGATGCGCGGCGAGATCAAGGACCTGCACCAGCGCCTTCGCACCACCACTGTCTATGTCACCCATGACCAGATCGAGGCCATGACCATGGCCGACAAGATCGTGGTGATGCAGGCCGGCAAGGTCGAGCAGATCGGCACCCCGCTCGAGCTCTACGACCGTCCGGCCAACCTTTTCGTGGCCGGCTTCATCGGCAGCCCCGCCATGAACTTCCTTCCCGGCCAGGTCGGGGAAGGTGGTTTCCGCCCGGACGGCATGGCCACCGCCACCGCCAGCCTGCCCCTGCCGACGCGTGCCGAACCCGGCGAACCCGTGGTTTACGGCATCCGCCCGGAGCACCTCCGGCTGGACGAGGCCGGCATTCCCGTGACGGTCCAGCTCGTGGAGCCCACCGGGTCGGAAACCATGGTCACCGCGCGCCTGGGCGAGGCCATCCTGGTCGGCGCCTTCCGCGAGCGCATCTCGGCCCGTGTGGGCGATACGCTGCGCGTCATGCCGGACCCTGCGCTCGCCCACCTGTTCAGCAAGGGAACCGGCATGCGCCTCGGCGCCTGACAGGCCCCCCACCAAGAAGAAAAAGGGAGACACCAAGAGAATGAACCGCATCACCCGTCGCGGCACGATGGCGCTCGGCGCTGGCGCCATGGCCGCCGCCAGCTTCGGCGCCCGCGCCGCCATCCCCATGGGCAACGCCACCGCGCCCCGGCAGCCGATCGAGAACGGTGCCACCCTGCGCGTGCTGCGCCCCACCAAGTTCGTGGACGCCGACGAGACGGTGTTCCGCGAGAACACCGCCAAGTTCACGGCGCAGACCGGCGTCCAGGTGCGCGTGGACTTCGCGGGTTGGGAGGACCTGCGGCCGCAGACCGCGGTCGCGGCCAACACCGGCGCGGGCCCCGACGTGGTCGTGGGCTGGGCGGACGACCCGCATATCTACGCCGACAAGCTGCTCGACATGACCGAACTGGCCACCTACCTCGGCCAGAAATACGGCGGCTGGCTCGCGCTGCCCCAGCGCTTCGGCAAGAAGTGGGGCACGGAGCAGTGGATCTCCCTTCCCATGGGCGGCACCGGCGCGCCCTGCGTCTACCGCATTTCCTGGGCCAAGGAGGCCGGCTACGACAGCGTCCCCACCGACCATGACGGCTTCCTGAAGCTCTGCCAGGGCATGAAGCGCAACGGCCATCCCGCCGGCTTCGCCCTGGGCAACGCGGTGGGCGACGGCAACGCCTTCTGCAACTGGCTACTGTGGTCCCATGGCGGCATGGTGGTCGACGAGGCCGGCAAGGTCGCGATCAACAGCCCCCAGACCATCCAGTCCCTGCGCTACGCCAGGGAACTCTACCAGACCTTCATCCCCGGCACCCTGTCCTGGGGCGACATCAACAACAACCGCGCCTATGCGGCAGGCGAGATCGGCCTGACGCAGAACGGCGTGTCCATGTACTTCTCGCTCAAGAATGACCCGCGCACGGTCGCCATCGCCGAGGATACGGGCATGATGCGCATGCCGACCGGCCCCGCCGGCAAGATGGCGGAAAACGTTTTGTTGCTGAACGCGATGGTGTTCAAGCACAGCCGCTTCCCCAACGCCTCCAAGGAATACCTCCGCTTCATGATGGAGGCAGAGCAGTATGATCCCTGGCTGACCGGCTGCGGCGGCTACTGGTCCCACCCGCTCGCCGCCTACGGCGAGAGCGATGTCTGGAAGAGCGATCCCAAGCTGGCGGTGTACCGCGACACCAACACGGTGGAGTTCTGGTCCGGCTACAAGGGCCCGATCAGCGCCGCCTCCGGCTCCGTCGCGGCCGACTACGTGGTGGTCCAGATGTATGCCGCCGCCGCCTCCGGCCAGTCCACGCCCGAGGACGCCGTGCGCGAGGCCGAGCGCCGCGCGCGCCGCTACTACCGCTGAGCAGACGCGCCGCCGCGGACGGGCCCGCGGCGGCACCCGATCGGAAGGAAGGGCCCATGGCCGACACCACCACCGCCGCGGTGCCCTGGAACCCCAAGCGCGCCGCGCCGGGCGCCCTGGCGCGCCTGCTCGACAACAAAGCCTTTCTTGTCTTTCTCTGCCTGCTGCCGGCTGTGGGACTTCTGTTGGTCTTCCTCACCTATCCGCTCGGCCTCGGCATCTGGCTCGCCTTCACCGATACGCATATCGGCCGCGGCGGCGTCTTCGTGGGGTTCGAGAACTTCGAATCCCTCTGGTACGACAACGTCTTTTGGAACGCCGTTTTCTACACGGTCTTCTATACGGCGGTCGCCACGGTCCTGAAGTTCGGCCTCGGCCTGTGGCTCGCCCTGCTGCTGAACGAGAACGTGCCCTTCAAGTCGCTCATCCGCGCCATCATCCTGATGCCCTGGATCGTGCCGACCGTTCTCTCCGCCATTGCCTTCTGGTGGATGTTCGACGCGCAGTTCTCCATTATCTCCTACGTGCTGGTGGACGTGCTGGGCTGGCGCACGAGCTACATCGACTTTCTCGGCACGCCCTGGCACGCGCGCTGGTCGCTCGTTTTCGCCAATGTCTGGCGGGGCATTCCTTTCGTGGCGATCTCGCTCCTGGCGGGCCTGCAGACCATCTCGCCCTCCCTCTACGAGGCCGCGCTGCTGGATGGCGCCTCTTCCTGGCAGCGCTTCCGCAAGATCACCGCGCCGCTGCTCGCGCCCATCCTCTCGGTGGTGCTCACCTTCTCCGTGCTCTTCACCTTCACGGACTTCCAGCTTGTCTATGCCATCACCCGGGGCGGGCCGATCAACTCCACCCACCTGATGGCAACGCTGGCCTTCCAGCGCGGCATCCCCGGTGGCCAGCTCGGCGAAGGGGCGGCAATCGCCGTTTCCATGATCCCCTTCCTGATCCTGGCCACGCTGTTCAGCTATTTCGCGCTGTCCAACCGCAAGTGGCAGCAAGGAGGCTCCGATGAGTAACTCCACGGAGGAGGGCGCCATCCTCTCCTGGCAGTCGGCCCCGCGCCGGCTGATGACGGTCTACCTGCCGCTCGCGCTGTTCGTGTTCGTCCTCCTGTTTCCCTTCTACTGGATGACGATCACCACCTTCAAACCGAACGCCGAGCTCTACGACTACAAGAACTTCAACCCTTTCTGGGTGGTTCACCCCACCCTCGCCAACATCAACAAGCTCCTGTTCGAAACCGCCTACCCACGCTGGCTGATGACCACGATGCTGGTCGCGGTCTGCTCCACTGTGCTCTCGATCTTCGCCTCGGTGCTCGCGGCCTACGCGATCCAGCGCCTGCGCTTCCGCGGATCCAACGTGGTGGGGCTGGCGATCTACATCGCCTATCTCGTTCCGCCCTCCATCCTCTTCATCCCGCTCGCCACCATGGTCTTCCAGCTGGGTCTCTTCGACAGCCCGCTGGCGCTGATCCTCACCTACCCGACCTTCCTGATACCCTTCTGCACCTGGCTCCTGATCGGCTACTTCAAGTCGATCCCCTACGAACTCGAGGAATGCGCCCTGATCGACGGTGCATCCCGCCTGCAGATCCTGCGCCGCATCACCCTGCCGCTGGCCGTGCCAGGGCTGATCAGCGCCGGGATCTTCTCCTTCACGCTCTCCTGGAACGAGTTCATCTACGCCCTGGCCTTCATCTCCTCCTCCGAGAAGAAGACGGTGCCGGTCGCGATCCTGACCGAACTCGTGCAGGGCGACGTCTATCAGTGGGGCTCGCTGATGGCGGGCTCCCTGCTCGGTTCGCTGCCGGTCGCGATCTTCTACTCGTTCTTCGTGGACTACTACGTGTCGTCCCTCACCGGCGCGGTGAAGGAGTAGGATCAGCGCCGCGCCGCGCCGGCGCCCGGCCTGGTGGTCCCGTCACGCTGCGGGACCTCCACCGGGGTAATCTCCACGCGCGCGGTGCCATCCTCCAACATGCCAAGCTCCTCGGCCGTGCGAGGGCTGACATCGAGGATGCGCCCGTGCGCGTAAGGTCCACGATCCTCGATCTCCACGCTCGCCACGCGGCCCGTCTCCAGGTTCTTCACCCGTGCCGTGGTGCCCAGAGGCAGAGTGCGGCTGGCCGCGGAATTCGACCGCGTCGAGAAGCGCTCCCCGTTCGCCATGCGCCGTCCGTTCAATCGCCGGTGGTAATGCGAGGCCTGTCCTCGCTGCACGCGCCCGCTTGTGTCATCGCCCGGACGCGCGCGCTGTTCGTGCGGGTTGCGTTCCGCCGCCCCCGCCGGGACCGCGCCACCCAGCGACAAACCGATCACCGCGGCCCCGATTGCCGCCACGACGCTGGCCTTGACCATGTCAATTCCTCCTTCGCGTCTCCGCGGCGGCCCGGCAGCGGGTCGCCTTCATGCCGCGCAAAAACGCCGTGCCGCGCGGATGGATGCCACAGAACATGACATTGTCTGGTTCAAACCACGCCGCAGCCGGAACGTTGGGCTGTATCCTTTCAATGGTATCCCGCCGTGCGCACTGCGCTGATCGCCCTGCTCGTTGCAATTCCGTTCTCCGCATTCGCCCTTTCCGCCCTGGCGCAGTCCGCGGCGCCGGATCCCTCCGGCGGGGCGCGTCGCGGTCAGGCATCGGTCTTCGCCCCGGGCCTTGCCGGCCGCCGCATGGCGGATGGCGGCCGTGTCGAGATGAACTCCGACAGCGCCGCCAGTGCCGTCCTTCCCCTCGGCACCACCGCGCGGATCCGCAACCTCCGGAACGGGCGCGTCGCCATGGTGCGCGTGCGGGACCGCCTGCCCGCCAGCGGTGAGCGCATCATCAGCGTCAGCCCGAAAGTCGCGCAGTTCCTGGGCATGCCGGTGGACGGCGTCGCTCGGGTGGAGGTCGCCCCCCTGGCGGTGCCGCAGCGTGACGGCACCTTCCGCCTGGGTTCCGGCACCGCCCTGTCAGGCCGTCGTGCACAGGTCGTCCCGGCCGCGCGCTAGAACCAGCCTGCCCCGCGATTGACCGCGTGTGCAAAGGGGGCAAGGCTCACCTGCACCACGACGTCGGGTGGCGGAGCACCGATCGCCGCTCCGCTGCCGCAGGCGGCCGCGCACGCCGGAGCAGCCAGATGCCGAACATCCCCCTCACCATCGCGCTATCGGAGTACGATCACGTCCGCGACGTGCTGGACGGCACCGTGCCCGTGCCTGGTGCGGACCTCACCGTGCTCCGCATGCCCGTGGAGGAGATCTTCTACCGCTTCACCTTTCACCGCGAATGGGACGTTTCGGAGATGTCCTTCGCCAAGGTGGTTTCCCTGATGTCGCAGGGCGACGACACACTGGTGGCCATTCCCGTCTTCGTGTCCCGCATGTTCCGGCATTCCTCCTTCTACGTGCGCGCGGACAGCGGCCTGACCGATCCCTCGCAACTGGCCGGCAAGCGCGTCGGCGTGCCGGAATGGGCGCAGACGGCGGCGATCTACTCGCGCGGCATCCTGGCGCATCACCACGGCGTGGATCTCGCGAGCATCCAGTGGCACCAGGCCGGCGTGAACGATCCCGGACGGGTGGAGAAGGTGAAGCTCGATCTCCGCGGCGGCCTTCGCCTCACCCCCGTGCCGGACCGCTCGCTATCCGAAATGCTCATGGCAGGCGACCTCGACGCCGTGCTCTCGGCCCGCCCCCCTGCCCCTTTCCTGGCGGGCGATCCCGGCATCCGCCGCCTCTTCGCCGATTACCAATCCACCGAGGAGCAGTTCCTGCGGGACACCGGCATCTTCCCGATCATGCACGTCGTGGTCATCCGCCGCGACGTTTACGAGCGCAACCGCTGGCTCGCGCTGAACCTGATGAAGGCGCTTGAAACGGCGAAGGACCGCTCCCTCGCGCGCATGTCCGATATCACGCTGTCCTTCTTCCCCATTCCCTGGATGGCCGAGCGCGCGCGCCAGGCGCGCGCGCTGATCGGCGGCGATGGCTGGCCCTACGGCGTCGAGGACAACCGCAGGACCCTGGACGCCTTCACCACCTGGGCCTTTGAGCAGGGCGTCTGCCACCGCAAGCTGGAGCCGGCCGGGATCTTCGCGCCCGAGACGCGCAGCCGCTTCAAGGTCTGACCGCCGCGGGGCGCTATTCCGGCCTGATGCCGATCTCGCGGATCAGCGCCCCGTACTTCTCCGTGTCATGACGGATCAGCCCGGCGAATGCCTCGGGCGTGGTCACGAAGGGCTCCAGCCCTCCGCCTGCTTCCAGCCGCGCCTTCACGGCAGGATCGCCCAACGCCTCGTTGATGCCGCCCCGCAGCAAGGCCAGCACGGGGGCCGGCAGCCCGGCCGGCGCGAAGACGCCCAGCCAGATGACCACTTCGTACCCCGGGAACATCTCGCCGATGGTCGGCAGGTCTGGGAATGCCGGGGAACGGCGCGGCCCGGTCACCGCGATGGCCCGCAACCGCCCCTGCTGGATCAGCGGCGCGGAGGAAGTGCCCGAGAAAACCGCCGCGGTGTCTCCCGCAACCGTTGCCGTCACCGCCGGCGTTCCACCCCGGAAGGGCACGTGCAGCATCTGGATGCCCGCGCGCCGCATCAGCATCTCCATCGCAAGCTGGTGCTGGCTGCCCGAACCGCCGGAGGCATAGGCCAGGGGCGGGTCGCTGCGCCGGGCGAGCGCGATGAACTCCGCCAGTGTCCGTGCCGGCAATCCGGGGTTAACCGACAGCACGAACTGGTTCGACGCGACGCTCGCCACCGGCACGAGGTCGGTGGAAACATTGATGGGCGAGCGTTCATAAAGCGCGGGGTTCACGGTGATCACGGTATCCTGCGCGAACAGCAGCGTGTATCCGTCCGGCCGCGCCCGCGCCCCCGCCTCAGCCGCGATCTGCCCGTTGGAGCCCGCGCGGTTCTCGACCACCACGGGCTGTCCCAGCCTTTCGCCCAGCCGCTGCGCCAGGATGCGCGCGGCGACATCCGGCGCACCGCCTGGCGGGATGGTGACGATCAGGCGCAAGGCCCTGTCCGGATAGGGCGCCTGCGCGCGGGCGCTGGCATTCCCCAGGGCCATCGCAGCCGGTGCGGCCAGAAGGCGGCGTCGTCTCACGGTCCGAACGACCTCCCCATGTCTTTGCTTGGGCTCGATCCTAGGCGCTGCGGGAGGCCGGGACCAAGCCGCGCAGGCTGCCGCGCGGTCACTGTCGCTCGATGCGGGCCTCGTCGATCACCTGCGCCCAGTGCCGCGTTTCCGCGCCGAAGAAGCCGCGGAACTCCGCCGGGGAACTCGCGCCGGGGCTCACGCCCAGGTCGCGCAGGCGCGCGCGCAGATCCGCATTCGCCATCACGGCACCCACGGCCTGGCTCACCCGCTCCACCACCGCCGGCGGTGTCGCGGCCGGGGCCGAAATGCCGTTCCAGGAGCGAACGACATAGCCCGGCAGGCCCGATTCCTCCGCCGTCGGCGCGTCGGGCAGCAGTGGGAAGCGCTCCTTCGTCGCCATGGCCAGCGCGCGCAGCCGCGCCGCCTGGATCTGCGGCAGCACCGGCGGCAGGATTTCCGAGGCGATCTGCACATCCCCCGCCACCACAGCGTTCAGCAGGTCCGGCGTGCCGCGATAGGTGATCACCGTGGCCTCGATCCCCAGCATGGCGCGCAGAAGTTCCGCGCCCAGGTGCTGCGCGTTGCCCACGCTGATGGAGCCGATGTTGAGCCGCCCCGGATTGGCGCGGCCGTAAGCGATCGTCTGCCGGAGATCCCGCGGCTCGAAGCCGGGTGCCACCGCCAGCACATGGTCGAAGAAGGAGACGGTGGAGGCGAAGGCCAAGTCGCTCATCGCGTCATAGGGAAGGCGCTTGTACAGCGCGACGCCGGTGGCGGTGCTCGACGTGGTCCAGAGCAGCGTGTGCCCGTCGGGCGCGGCCCGCACCGCGGCCTCCGTCGCGACAATCCCGCCCGCGCCCGGCCGGTTGTCCACCAGCACCGGCTGGCCCAGCAACTCGGAAAGCCGTGGCGCCACCAGCCGCGCCACGATGTCCGCCACGCCACCCGGTGCGAAGCCCAGCAGCAGGCGGATCGGCTTGCTGGGATAGCCATCCTGCGCGCGCGCCCTGCGCAGCGGGGCCACCCCGGCCAGCAGCGCGCCACCGGCCAGAAGCTGCCGGCGATCGAAACAGGCCATGCGTCCTTTCTCCCTTCCTGGAGGCCGCGCGCTCTTCGGCGCGCTTGCCACGCGTGGTGTCAGGCAGCCGCCGCGTGCCCTGAGCGCAGGAGGGGGCGTATCTCGGCTGTGATCGCGGCCGGCGCCTCGATCGGCGTCAGGTGCCGCGCGCCCGGCAGCACCGTCAGCGTCGATCCCGGCACGGCCTCGTGGATCGCGCGCGCCATCTCCGGCGTGGTCGCGTAATCCTCCTCCCCGACCACCACGGCCACGGGCATCCGCAGGGTGGGAAGGCCCGCGCGAAGATCGGCATCGCCCAGCATGGCGCAGGTGGCGGCGTAGCAACCGAGGTCGTTGCGCAGGAAGGTCGCCGTGGTGGCCGCGACCACCTCCGGCCGCGCGGCGCGGAAGGCATCGCCGAACCAGCGCGTCGTTTGGAAGGCCGCCAGTCCCTGCAACCCCTCCGCCCGCGCCTTGGCCGCGCGCTCGCGCCACTCATAGGGCGCGTTCTCCCCATACCAGGCGGTGGTGTCGATCAAGGCCAGCGAAAGGGCGCGCTCCGGGTACCGCGCGGCGAAGGCCTGGGCCACGCAGCCGCCCATGGAGCAGCCGGCCACCGTCGCGGCCTCCCAGCCAAGATGGTCGAGCACCGCCGCCAGGTCACCGGCGAAAAGCTCGGTGGTGTAGGGTCCGCCTGGCTTCCCCGAGCGCCCGTGGCCGCGGCAGTCATAAGCGAGGATCTCCGCCTCGCCGCCCAGTTCCGCGATCACGCCATCCCAGAAGCTGCGGTCCAGAGCGAGGGAATGGATCAGCGCCAGCCGTGGCGCGCCTTCCCGCGGGGCGGGGTGGTGCGAGAAGGCGATGGCGCAGCCATCCGCCGCACGGGCCGTCCCCTCGCTCATGCCACCGCCTCCGGCAGCAGCGCCCCCGCGGCCGGCTCGTCCAGCGGCGCGTTCCAGGCGTCGTAGCCGTAAAGCCAGCTCGTGTCGTCGTTGCCGCCGCTCATCCAGGTGTTCGCGCTGGAGATCGCCTGGATCCGGGACGTGCGGGGCTTGCGATGCGCCTCGTAGCGTCGGAAGGCGCCCTCGATATCCGCGCCGCGCATGTCGGGTAGGCAGCGCGCCAGCACCGCCGCATCCTCGATGGAGGTCGCCGCCCCCTGCGCCATGTAGGGGGTCATGGGATGGCAGGCGTCGCCCAGCAGCACCACGCGCCCCTGGCTCCAGTTCGGCAGCGGCTCGCGCTCCAGGATGGCCCATTTGTGGCAGTCCGGGCAGGCGTCGAGCACCATGCGGACCTCCGGGTGGAAGCCCTCATAGGCCCGGCGCAACTCCCGCACGTCGCCCTTGGCGGACCAGGATTCCGGCGTCACCCAGTCGGCCGCCTCCGGCACGCTGGTGACGAAGTAAAGCTCGCTGCGGTCGGCGCGCGTGTAATAGATCACGATGTGCCGGTCCGGCCCCCACCACTTCGTGCGGGACGGCGTGATGCCCGAGGGCATCAGGGCGGAATCGAACACCGCGCGATAGGCGATGCGCCCGCGGTGGATCGGCGCATCGGGCCCGACGATGATGCCGCGCACGATCGAGTGCACCCCATCCGCGCCGATCACCGCATCGGCCTCCGCCGTGGTGCCATCGGCGAAGCGCAGCGTCACCGGCCCACCCGCCTGGTCCAGCCCCACCAGCTTCTTGTTGAGCTGGATGCGCTCCGTCGGCACGGCCGCGGAAAGGGCGTCGTGCAGGTCCGCGCGGTGCATGCAAAGGAAGGGCGCGCCGTAGAGGTCCTCCGGCATGGGAAGCTCGCGCTTCACCTCGCCCGTGTCCCACACGCGGTTGAGGTGCGAATGCGGCATGAAGGCCACCTGGCGCAGCCGCTCCTCCACGCCGATGCCGCGCAGCACCTTCATGGAATTGGGCAGCATCTGGATGCCCGCCCCGATCCGCCCGAAGCGCGACGCCTGCTCATAGACCTGGATGTCGAAGCCGGCCTGCAGCAGCGTCGCCGCGACGGCCATGCCGCCCATCCCGGCGCCCACGATGGCGATGGAAGGCTTGTTCTGTGCCATGACGTTCCTCTCCGGCCCGTTCGGCCCGTGGCGGCACCCCCGGTGGAGCCCGCCGGCGGTTGATCCGCGCAACCAGATTCAGTCCTCGTCAGAACAATGTAAAATATATCCTTCCTACCACTTCGGTAGGTTTCGGGTATGCTAGGAGGAAGGAGGCCCCATGGAGCTTCGCCACCTCCGCTACTTCGTCGCGATCGCCGAGGAAGGCAGCGTCACCCGCGCCGCCCATCGCCTCGGCCTGCAACAGCCCCCCCTCAGCCAGCAGCTTCGCGCGCTGGAGGAGGAGATCGGCGTGCCCCTGTTCGACCGCGAGCCGCGCCGCGTGACCCTGAACGAGGCGGGGCGCCTGTTTCTTCGCAGCGCCCGCGCCATCTTGGCGGAGGCGGGCGAGGCCGTGGAGCAGGTCCGCCGCTTCCACAGGGGCGAGGAAGGCCAGGTGGCCATCGGCTTCACCTCATCCGCCTCCCTCCATCCCCTCGCCCCGCGCCTGATCCGCGGCTTCCGGGAACGCTTCCCCCTGGTCCGCTTCGCCGTGGAGGAAAGCGAGACCTATGCCCTTCTCCTCGCGCTGGAGCAGCGGCGCATCGACGTCGCCCTGCTGCGCATCCCCGTGCCGGGCGCTGCGGCGCTGGCCAGCCACACGCTGGCCAGCGATGGTCTGATGGCGGCACTCCCCCGCGCGCACCCGCTGGCGGCGGGCGAAGGCGACCTGCCTCTCGCCGCCCTGGCCGGGGAGCCCTTCGTGCTCTACCGCCGGACGGACGGTCCGGGCATCTACGACGCGCTTCTGGGCGGGTTGCAGCGGGCGGGCTTCCGGCCGCGCGTGGTGGATGAGGTGTCGCGCATCATCGCCGCCATCAACCTCGTCGCGGCCGCGCGAGGCGTCACCATCGTCCCGGCCTCCATGCAGGTGCTGCACCGCGAGTCCGTGGTCTACCGCCCCCTCGCGCCCGGGCCGCTGCCGCCCCTGCCGCTCAATCTCGTCCACCGCCGCGACAACCCCTCCCCGGCAGTGGCCAACTTCGTGGAGGCCGCCATGGCCGTGGCGGGGACGGAGGGCCGCGCATCCCCGCCGGGGCGGAACGCGGAGCAGCCAGTTCCTTGAGGAAACCCCATCCCGCCGCAAGCTCCGCTTGAATCCGCCGCGCCACGGGCGCTTCCATTTCCCGGGGGCACAATCCCCGGGAGGACAACACATGCTCAGCCAGAATGGCGGGAACCGCCGCGCGCTGATGAAAATGGCCGGCATCGGCGCGGGCGCCGCGCTCACGGCGGGCACCGCCACCGCGCAGGCGCCACCGCCCGCCACGCCCCAGGCCGCCGCCAGGGGGCAGCGCCTGCGCAACATCGACGTGACCACCATCGTCACCACCGCCGGCCCCGGCCTCGGCATCCGAACGTCCCGGGGCGTGCTGGACGTCGCGGCGGCCGAGCGCGGCCTCCGCCAGGGCCTGCCCGTCACCGCCACCGACCTGATCCTCGGCCGCGGCAACGTCGCCGCCCTCGGCGCCCTGCTGGCGGATAACGGCGCCCGCATCCCGGCCGGACACCTGGTTCCCGAGGCCTCCGTCCGCTTCGGCAACATCCTGGACGACCCGCCCAAGATCATCTGCGTCGGCCTGAACTACGCGGCCCACGCCGCCGAGGGCGGCAACCCGCCGCCGCCCGAGCCCATCCTGTTCAACAAGTACAACACCACCCTGAACCACCATGGCGGCACCATCAAGGTCGCCGGCGAACCCGCCAGCCAGTGGGACTACGAGGCCGAGCTGGTGCTCGTGATGGCCGAGGGCGGCCGCGACATCCCCGAGGCGCGCGCCCTCGACCACGTCTTCGGCTATGCCAGCGGCAACGACTTCACCGCGCGCGACCTGCAGCGCAAGTCCACGCAATGGATGCTGGGCAAGACCCTGGACGGCTCCGGTCCCTTCGGGCCCTGGCTCGTCAGCGCCGACCAGGTGGACGTGAACAACCTGGACATGAAGCTCATCCTCAACGGCGAGGTCCGGCAGAACACCAACACCAGCCGCATGATCTTCAGCTGCGCCCAGATCATCGCCTACTGCTCGAAGCACTTCACCCTGGAGCCCGGCGACGTCATCTTCACCGGCACCTGCGAGGGCGTGATCGCCGGCTACCCGCCGGAGAAGCGCATCTGGCTGAGGCCGGGCGACCGCATGGTGACCTCCATCCAGAAGATCGGCGACCTCGAGGTGACGCTGGTCTGACCGCCCCCGCCTCGTCCGGCACGCGCCGGAGGAGGCGACCCCTCGTCCAGGGCGCCGGATCGCCCCCGCCGCTGGCCATCCCGGCGCTTCCCACCCTAGGGTGCCGCAAACACAGCGGGAGGGCGGAGCATGCCGCGCGACGAACCGGGGCCCGGACGGGCCGAAGCGATGGACCGGCCCCAGCCGTCCGGAGCCCCTGACAACCGCGCCTGGGGCAGCGACGCCATCGCGGACGTGCTGCGCGCGCTGGACATTCCCTTCATCGCGCTCAATCCCGGTGCCAGCTACCGCGGCCTGCACGACAGCCTGGTGAACCGCCTGGGCAACACCGCCCCGCAGATGCTGGTCTGCCTGCACGAGGAGCACGCGGTCTCCCTCGCCCAGGGCTACTACAAGGCCTGCGGGCGCCCCATCGCCGCGGCGCTGCACAGCAATGTCGGCCTCATGCACGGCACCATGGCCATCTTCAACGCCTGGTGCGACCGCGTGCCCGTGCTGGTGATCGGCGCAACGGGCCCGGTGGACGCCGCCCGCCGCCGCCCCTGGATCGACTGGATCCACACCGCCCAGGACCAGGGCGCGCTGATCCGCAACTACGTGAAATGGGACGCCCAGCCCGCCTCTGTTCCCGCCACGCGGGAGGCGCTGCTGCGCGCCCACCAGATCATGACCACCGCGCCGCGCGGCCCCGTTTACGTCAACATCGACGCCGCCGTGCAGGAAATGCCGCTGGACAGCCTGCCGCCTCCGCCCGACGCGAACCGCTACCGCGCCCCCCCACCGGCGGCGCCCGATCCCGCCCTCCTGGCCAACGCCGTCGCACTCCTGTCCGGTGCGAAGCGGCCCCTGATCCTGATGGGACGCGTCGGCCGCACGGAAGCCACCTGGGCGGAGCGCCTGCGGCTCGCCGAACACCTCAGGGCCAAGGTGGGAACCGACCTCAAGCTCCCCGCCAGCTTCCCCACGGATCATCCGCTGCACCTCGGCGCCCCCGGCACCTTCGCCTCCCCCTCCCTCCAGGCCGCGATGCGCGAGGCCGACGTGATCCTGGCGCTGGACTGGGTGGACCTCGGCGGCACCCTTCGCTCCGCCGGCGCGGAGGAAGGCGGCCCGCAGGTCGTGCTCGTCTCCCCCGACCAGCGCGTCCACAACGGCTGGAGCTTCGACCATGGCGGCCTGCCCCCGGCCGACCTCTACTTCGACAACGAGCCGGATCCGTTCGTCACCGCCCTGCTCGCCGCGCTCCCCGGGGACAGCCCGCCGCCGGCAGCCGCCGCCGGGCCGCAGCCCCCCGCCACGCCGTCCGAGGGCGGGCTGACCATCGCGGGCCTCGCCGCCTCCCTTCGCCGCAGCACACCGGGGCGCGAGGTCACCTTGATCCGCGTGCCGCTGGGGTGGGACGGCGCGCTCTGGCACTTCCGCCACCCGCTGGACTATCTCGGCCAGGACGGCGGCGGCGGCATCGGCAGCGGGCCCGGCATGGCGGTTGGCGCGGCGCTGGCGCTGCGCGGCACCGGGCGCCTGCCGGTGGCGGTGCTCGGCGACGGCGACACCATGATGGGGCTGTCCGCCCTCTGGACCGCCGCCCATTACCGCGTGCCGCTGCTGGTGATCGTTTCCAACAACCGCTCCTTCTTCAACGACGAGGTCCACCAGGAGCGCGTGGCGAAGGAGCGCGGCCGCCCCGTGGAGAACAAGTGGGTCGGCCAGGCCATCTCCGACCCGGATCCCGATTTCGCCCGGCTGGCGGAAGGGTTGGGCCTGCTCGGCATCGGCCCGGCCACCGACGAGGCCGCGCTCGACGCCGCCCTGGCCCGCGCGATCGCGCATGTGGAGGCCGGCGGCACCGCCCTGGTCGATGCCCGCGTCGCCCCGGGCTACGCGCCGTCCATGGCCTCGGCGCTGACGCGGGAGCCCAAGCACACCTAAGCCGCGTGAATCAGAGGGAGGAAAGAAGGCGAATGCCTGACCAACAGCATCCGCGTGGAGCAGGACCCCGCATCACCCGCCGCGCCGCGGCATGGCTGCTCGGCGCCCCCGCCCTGCTGCCGCGGCGAGGGCTGGCCCAGCCAGCGCCGGGCGCCACGCCCTGGCCCGCCGACAAGCCGGTGCGGCTGGTGGTCACGCTGGCCGCCGGCGGCACGGCCGATTTCCTGGCCCGCAGCCTCGCCCAGCGCCTGCAGGAGATCACCGGCAACACCTTCGTGGTGGAGAACCGAACGGGTGGCAGCGGCGCCGTCGGCTGGCAGGCCGCCGCCCGCGCGGCGCCGGACGCCACCACGCTGCTGGTGATGGACAACTCCCTGCCCATCGCCGCCGCCGCCGGACGCGACATCGGTTTCAACCTGGCGCGGGACCTGGAGCCGGTCTGGCTGCTGGCGCAATACGCGCCCATCGTGCTGGTGAACCCCAGCCTGCCGGTGACGGACCTTCCGGGCTTCGTGGCCTATGCGAAGTCGCGCCCGGGGCAGCTCTTCTACGGCAGCAACGGCATCGGCAGCGTCACCCACCTGCAAACCGAGCTGCTGCAGGCCGCCACCGGCATCCAGATGAACCATGTCAGCTACCGCGGCATGGCTCAGGCCGCGACCGATCTGGTGGCCGGGCAGGTGCAGCTGATGCTGCCGGTCTATCCCACCGTGGCCGGCCAGATCCGTGCCGGCGCGCTCAAGCCGCTGGCCGTCGGCACCGAGGGCGGCCGCGTGCCCGTCATGCCGGAGGTCCGCAGCGCGCGCGAACAGGGCATCGACTTCGCCGAACAAACCTGGTTCGGCCTGATGGCCCCGCGCGGCATGCCGCCCGAACTTCTCTCGGGCATGCAGGCCGCCCTGGCCGCCGCCTGCGCGGGCGATGCCTTTCGCCGCCGCCTGGAAGAAGCCGGCGCCACCGTGCCCGACGGGAAGGCCACGCCCTTCCGGAACACCGTGACACGGGAGGTGGCGCTCTGGACGCGGGTGCTGAAGGAACGGGAAATCAAGATCGAGTAAGGGCGGAGCCATTCCGCAGGGAGCCCAGGGCCACGACCCTCAGCTTGAGGCTCAGATTCGAGTTCAGAATAATGTCAATATCAAAATTATCTTTTTCGTCGAAAAGTGAATTCACTCTTGCGTGATCGACGTGTGGAAGGCATATTTCGGAACGCGGCGACCCGGTCCTCCGGGTTGCCGGTCTCCTGTACGTTTCCTCCCAAATCAACTTGGCGGCGCTTTCGGGCGCCGCCATTTTTTTCCTATGTCAGGCCCGACCGGTGGGTCTCGCCGGCCCCGCCCCACAGCTCCCGCCGGTACCGTGCGAAGCAGGCCGCACCGCATTCCAGCCGCATCAGCGCACCCTCCGCGATCGCGGGCGCGAGCGAAGGATCGGCGGCCACCAGGGGATGGATCGCCTCCGCGTTCCACGCCGCCGAGTGCTTCACGTCCAGCACCGCGTGCAGATCGAAATAGTGCCGGTCCCCCGTTGGAACGCCGAGGCGCTTGAGCCCCGCCGCCACTAGCGCGGCCCGCCCTGGTGCCGTCTGCTCGATCACGCCCAGCGCGCCGACGGACTGGTAGGCGTAGCGCCGGTTGGCCGCCAATCCCGCCATCACGTTGGCCAGCGCCAGCGACTCCCACACGGTGGTTTCCACGCGAGGCTCCAGCCCCAGCCGTCGCGCGAGCGTTTCCAGAAGCGGCCCATGCATGCCCTTGGGATTGCCGCGCCCCATCTCGTCCCAGTAGTTGCGCGCGATCTCCAGCTTCGGCCGGGTGGGCAGCTTCACCTGGGTCAGGGCCGAAAGGTCCTCGAAGCCCGCCTCGCCCGCGACCTCCTGCGTCAGGAACCAGCACATCTCCGCCATGGTGGCGCGCTCGGCCAGCCAGGGGAAAAGCGGGTCATCCTGTCCGGGCCCACCCTGTTCCAACGCCTCGAACCAGGCCACGAAGCCATCGGCGTCGCGCGGGGCCTCCGCCGCCCGTCCGGCCACGGCAGCACGGCGCGCCTCCAGGAACTCGCCTTCCTCATGCAGCCAACCGGCCGCGCGATCCACGTCCCGGTGCCAGTCCGCCGAGGGCAGGCCCGGAGTGAAGCGCTCCTCGTTGAACGCAGCCAGGCTGCGCTGCAACTGCTCCTCGCCGGGGAAGCGCGCCATGTCAGCGCCCGTGAACCCACCTTCGGGCATAGTCTCACTCCCTCCTGTTAACCGTCAGGACCACGGCAGCGATACGGTCGGCCCCGGCATAGGCCGGGGTTTCCAGTTCCTCGCCAAAGACGTCCGGATCCATCTCGCGGTAGCGCCAGCGCGCGCCGCTGCCCGCAAGTCGCTCCTCGGCGGCGGAGCGGAAGGGGTCTTCGCCCTTCACGACAGCGGCACCGGTGTAGAGAACCAGCGTCCCGCCCGGCGCCAGGCGCGCCAGCGCCGCATCCAGGATCGCGAGCGACAGCCCCGCCCCGAGATCGCCGCCCCCGTGCCGGTAGGCGCGCTGGGCGGGATCAACGAGATAGGGCGGGTTGGCGACCACAAGGTCGAACTCTCCCTCCACCCCACTCAGCAGGTCGCTGTGCCGGGCCTCGGCGTTCGATGCCCCGGCCAGCACCGCGTTCACCCGGGCCAGGCGCAGCGCCGCGCCGTTGATGTCCACCATCGCGACCGCCGCGTCCGGCCGCGCCCGGGCCACCAGGATGCCCCCCGGCCCCGCGCCGCAGCCGATATCCACCGCCCGCCGCACGGGCGCCTGCCTGCGCTCAAGCTCCGCCAGGATGGCGTTGGCGAAGCGGTAGGTATCCGGCCCGAAGAACACCGCATCCGCCTCGGCCGTCGGGAAGGCAGAATGGAGAAACAGCATCCCCTCCAGCGATGACACCCGCAGAAGGCTCCGCAGCATCCCCCCGGCTTCCGCGAGAACGCCGCCTGCCCGCATGAGGTCGAGCATGGGGGGCGGCAGCAGGTTCGGCCGGAAAGGACGGCTCCAGCCGAAGACGTCGCGCAGGTTTCGCGCCTCTGCGTTCCCGGGGCGGGCATTGACGCGCGCATGACTCAGGGGAGTGGCGGTGACAAAGCCGTAGCCGCGCTCGGCCAGGGACCGGACGAGTGTCACCAGGGCCTGGTCGGCGGGCGGCAGGGAGGGATCGGGCATGCAGCGTGTTACGCCCAGCAGAAGGAACGGTTGCCACCCGGCCGGAAGGGTGGCCCCTCGGGCCGGTGCGCGCCCCGCCCGAACCCGATGCCCACTTCATCGCCCGGCCCATCCCGCGAACAGCCCAGCGACATGCACCATGCGCCCGCCCATCGGAGCCAGCACCGACGCGATCTTCCCGACCTCGTGCACCGGAACCGTTGCCTCACCCGCGCCCAGCCCCACGCGACCAGCATATTTGCCGGGTCCCAGCGATCCCCGGCTGTTCCTTGGAAATCCAACTCATCGCCAGCGCCATCAACGCCGCCCCTGGGCCTCGGCCCCGCGCTCACGGCGTCCGGCGGTGGCTACAACACGCCCGATGGCACCGCCATTCGCAACGACGTCCACGTCACCGACCTCGTTGCCGCCCATCGACGCGCCACGGAGGTGGTGAAGGACAACCATTCGCGCCGTTACAAACTCGGCAGCAGCGCGGGCACCGCAGTGCAGGGCGACCCCGGTAGGCAGGAGGAGACGACTCCGCCCGGCGGCCTGAAGGCGTCTGGCCTCCCATCACATGGCATGACCCGGGTCCGGAGAGTGGGGATGAGCACGCCGCCGCCTGTTCACGTTGGGGTTGCGGGCAGACCAACCTATTTCACTATCGCGTGAGTTTTCCATTGATCAGCAACCGGTGCCCAGGCTAAATCACGACGACGTGATCATCCCGTACAGGCTGCCATGAACGCCTCCCGCAAGGTTCCCGCCCGGCTCTCCCGGGAACTGTTCTCCTTCCTCCGGCGCCTCCTCACGGCCTCAACCTACCGGCCGGAGCGCCACTACATGCGCGGGGGCCGGCAGCCCGGATCCCGGTCCACCTTCCTGGATGACGCCCTCTAGGTCTTCATCGACGAGGCGGGCGTGACGTCGGTTCATTCTCCGGACCAGCGTCAGCCCAGTGGAACAGACAGGCCACGGCGAACAGCCCAAGCCTCACACCGCCAGGGCAGGGCCGTCCCGCCGGGCCGATAGCGCCCAGCGAGACGACCAGTCTGGTCCGGACGCCGGCGGATAGGGGCAACAGCCTTCCGGTTCGTGGACGGGTGCGCGGCCACCGAACAGGTGCATCGCGGCACGAACGCACCGTGGCGCAGGCCGATGCCCTCCAGTGGATCATAGCGAACGTCCACAGGCCTTCAGGATCGTCCCGAAGAGGGCAGAGATAGCAGCCGGTCAGTGTCCCACCCGTCCGTGGTTGCCCAGGTGCCTTCGCCGGCCCTGCCCTCCCGCTGCCGGGGTGGCGATGTGTGCTTCCACTCCGTCACACCCCTGTTGCCCGAATTTTCCGGGTGCTGCCCTCCCCGTCAGGCATGGCACCGCGGCCAAGGAGGCTGAGGCGGCAACCCTGCAGGCGCGCATCGTTCATGAAGTGGCCAGCGCGTCGGAGGCCCCATACGCTGGCTGGACCAGCAGCAATCCCCTGGCAAACTTGCGCCTCATCCTGGACCGACCTGCGGCCCCAGCGCCCGGACATGTGCCAGCCGCCGACGTGACTCGTGAGAACGGGGAAGCCGCCCCTGCCCCCTATGGACCACACGTCCTGCGGCCCTTCACGGAAGGCAGAGCAAGCCCTGCTCCAATGCGATCCAGACCGCACAGGCAGCCCTGATCCATCCAAAGAATGTCACTTCCAGCCGGTCTCTTAAGGTTTGCGGTCGGCGGCCGGAAGGAGCAGCGTTAACGCTGCTTTTCGGCGATACAGCCGCTGGGGCCGCGCTCCGGAACAGCATCTGCCTCACGAAGTGCTTGCCCATGAACGAAGCTCGGCTGCGGGGCTTGGTCGGGTACCAGGCCGGCAACTTGAGTGATTCACTCACTGGCCCTAAACTAAACCGATAGTTGCAATACATGGAAGAAGAACAACCAAAGGATGGCTTGGGATGAGATCACAAGCGGACACCCTCCACTGCAACACCCAGGGCTTTCCCATCCTGGAGGATGTCCGAACTGAGTGGACCACGCAGGAGGATCTCACGGGCAATCCACTCAGAGGCCTCTTCTTCGGGATTCTCTTCGCCCTGCCGTTCTGGGGTCTGTAGATCGCCAGCATCTTGTGGCCTTGGCGGTAAGGCACCTGCGCCCCGTCCTCTCCGCAGCGCAGCGCGATCGAGCAGATCATCGGGAACCGCCGGTCGGAGAGCGTCATTGCCAGGGTGCCGCGGATCGCTCGCGCCACCCCTGACGCGAGCCACGAGACCACACATCGGTAAGGCAGAACCGCGCATCCACGCGACTGGGCGGCGAATGGTTGTGACGCTTCCTATCCCAGCCCGGTGCATGCCTCCTCCGCGCGCACGAACCAAACGGGAGCGGTTCCCAGGCCGCGTGTTCCGGTGGTCCGCGTCACCGGCTCGGTCAGCCGCTTCGCTTCCCGGATCAGGCGCCAGGCCGCTTTCCGGGCGGATGCCGGGCCAGCATGCTCACCTCAACCTCGGAGAACAAGGGCGGTTCACGACCGACCCAACGCGGTGCGCTCGCCCCGTTGTGAGCGCTGCGGCAGAACAGTCATCGGGTTCGAAGGCGCATCACCCGAAAGGGTGGGCTGCGACCCGCTGCAGGACAGGATGGACGATTAAAGCGAGCGCGGTCCACGGCCGAGTACCGCCATGGCTGCTTCGTAAGCCTCCTCCGCGCTGCGGAAGCCACCCGGCCCCGTCCGGATCGTCTCGTCATCCCTGGTGATCCGCCAGCCCCACCCAGCTGAGCCGAGGCCTCGACGCTCGACCACGACCTCGGGCGGAGACGACAGGGGGAGGAGGTGGTGAGGAATGACGTTCATTGCACCCAGGCGAGCACGGCCCACTCCCCGCCTGAACCCAGGAGGGTGTGGGAGTCATTGTGAAGTAGAACAGACGGACCGCCGACTAGCCGGCGAAATCGACGCCGGCTGGCGTCCCCAAGGGGATTCGAACCCCTGTTACCGCCGTGAGAGGGCGGTGTCCTAGGCCTCTAGACGATGGGGACGTGGCCTGCGGGAGCGGCCTTCTATCCGGCATCCCCGAGGTGATCAACCCGGGTCGGGCGGTTTTCTCAGGGTCTTTTTCGACAGGGGATGCCGCCCCTCCCGGCACGCGTCGGAGCAGAAGCGCACCGCCTCCCAATCCCGCGCCCATTTCTTGCGCCAGGCGAAAGGGCGTCCGCAGGCGGCGCAATCCTTCTCCGGCAGGTTCGGCTTGCGGTGCGCCACGCCCTCACTCCCCCAGCCGGACCTCACCCACGGCCTGGCCGCTGCGCGTGTCCAGGAGCACCACCCTTTCCCCGTCGGGCCGCTGCACCCAGACCGCCACCCGCCCATCCGCCCCGGGCGCGATTCCCCCGATCCGCGTGCCCGCGGGCTGGCCCAGCGTCATCACTGCCGCCACCGGCAGCGAAGGCGTGGCCTTGCCCGCGCGCTGGATGATCAGCACAACCAGCGTGACGCTGGCCGCGATGATCAGCACCCCCATCCCAATGACGAGCACCTTGAGCGCGCGCACAGACCCCTCCGACCCGGTGACCGGCCCCCTTTCCTTCACCGCCACCCCCGAACAGGCGGGCGGACGGCTGGACAGGGCCTTCGCGGGCATGGGCGGTCTCTCGCGTTCCCGCGTCAAGGTGCTGGTGGAGGGCGGGCACGCCGCGCGCGACGGCACCACCACCACCGACCCCTCCGAATCGCTCCGCGCCGGAGCCGTCTACACCCTGACGGTGCCCCCGCCGGAAACCGCCACCCCCCTGCCCCAGGCCATGAACCTTTCCATCCTGTACGAGGACCGCGATCTCATCGTGCTGGACAAGCCGGCCGGCCTCGTCGTCCACCCCGCCCCCGGCCACGCGGACGGCACGCTGGTGAACGCCATCCTCGCCCATGCCGGGGATGAGCTTTCAGGGATCGGCGGCGAGAAGCGCCCGGGCATCGTCCACCGCCTGGACAAGGACACCAGCGGCGTCATGGTCGTCGCCAAGTCCGAGGCCGCCCACCACGCCCTGTCCACCGCCTTCGCCGAGCGCGACCTGGACCGGAGCTACCTGGCCCTGACCTGGGGCACCCCCTCACCCGTGACGGGCAGCGTGGAGGCGCCGGTCGGCCGCCATCCGGCGGACCGCAAGCGCATGGCGGTGGTCGCCCGCGGCAAGCACGCGCTGACCCACTACGCGACGGAACGCGCCTGGGGCGCGGCCTGTGCCCTGATCCGCTGCCGCCTCGCCACCGGCCGCACGCATCAGATCCGCGTCCACATGGCCCATCTGGGCCACCCCATCGTGGGCGATCCCGTCTATCTCCGCCGCACGCCCGGTGCCGCCCGCCTGCTGCCGGAGGGCGCGCGCGATGCCCTGCTGTCCTTTCCGCGACAGGCGCTGCACGCCCAGTCCCTGGGCTTCCGCCACCCGGTCACGGGCCAGCCCCTTTCCTTCTCATCTCCCCTCCCGCCGGACATGGCTGCCCTGATCGCGGCGCTGGACACCCCGGAAAGGGCCTGATCGAAGGAAGAACAAGGCCGGAACCCCGCGCTGTAACAATACCGTTTCAGTACGGTTTTGCTTGCATTCCGGCCGGTCTTAGATTACAACCCTGTCAGCTTCCGCAGCGGGGTGCCTCAGAAGGGCTCCACCCGAAACAACCCCTCTCCCTCGTCCGATCGGGCGAAAACATCGGGACGGGCGGGCGTTCTTGGTGGGCTCAGGGCCCAGCGCGCGAAGGCAAGGCCTGGATCTCCCGGGCCACCGCTCAGCCGTTAGCGTGCTCGCCACCCCCGGGGGCAGCCCGGCTGGTTCAGGAGGCAGTTGCTTATATGGCTTCCACTTCGATGATTCCTATCGCCCCCGAGGGCAACCTCTCCCGCTACCTGCAGGAGATCCGCAAGTTTCCGATGCTGGCGCCGGAGGAGGAACTGAACCTCGCCAAGCGCTGGCGCGACAGCCAGGACGAAGGCGCGGCCCACAAGCTCGTCACCTCGCATCTCCGCCTCGTGGCGAAGATCGCGATGGGTTACCGCGGTTACGGCCTGCCCGTCGGCGAGCTCATTTCCGAAGGCAACGTCGGCATGATGCAGGCGGTGAAGCGCTTCGACCCTGACCGCGGCTTCCGCCTGGCCACCTACGCCATGTGGTGGATCCGCGCCGCCATCCAGGAATACATCCTGCACTCCTGGTCGCTCGTGAAGATGGGCACCACCGCGGCCCAGAAGAAGCTGTTCTTCAACCTGCGCCGGCTGAAGGGCCAGATGGCCGCGCTGGAGGAAGGCGACCTGAAGCCCGAGCAGGTCGAGAAGATCGCGCGCGTGCTCCAGGTGCCCGAGCAGGACGTCGTCTCGATGAACCGGCGCCTCGCCAGCCCGGACAACAGCCTCAACTCCCCCATCCGCGCCGACAGCGAGGGTGAGTGGCAGGACTGGCTGGTGGACGAGGGCGAGAGCCAGGAAAGCGAGCTGGCCGAGCGCGAGGACATGTCCAACCGCCGCGACCTGCTCAATGGTGCGCTCAGCACCCTGAACGACCGCGAGCGCCACATCCTGATCGAGCGCCGCCTCAAGGACGAGCCGACGACGCTGGAGGAGCTCTCCCAGCAGTACAACATCTCGCGCGAGCGGGTGCGGCAGATCGAGGTGCGTGCCTTCGAGAAGCTGCAGAAGAACATGAAGACCCAGATCGTCGAGCGCCGCCTCGCGGTGACCTGACGACCGGCCTGACGAACCGAAGGGGGCGGCGGAGCGATCCGCCGCCCCTTTTTCATGCGCCCGGCCGGGCTTCCGGCCTCTCGTCGCCCTCCTCCCCGCCAGACAGCAGCAGCGCCACCCCCGCAAGGCAGGCGATCCCACCGGCCAGGAACACCGCCGGATAGCCCGCCACCACTGCGATCAGCCCGCCCAGCGGCCCGGACAGCCCGAGGGCCGCGTCGAAGAAGGCGGAGAAGCTTCCGATCGCCAGGCCGCGGCTCGCCGCCGGCACCCGCCGCACCACCTGCACGCCCATCGCGGGAAACACCAGCGACACGCCCGCCCCTGTCAGGGTCGCCCCAAGCACCGCCAGCACCGGCCCGGGCGCCAGCCAGAGCATTCCCTGTCCCAGCGCCTCCACAGCGAGGGAAACCAGCGCCACGCGCCGCCCGCCCACCTTGTCCGGCATGTGCGAGAACAACAGCCGCACCAGGATCACGCCCACCCCGAAGCCTGTCAGCGTCAGGCCCGCGCCTTCCCAGCCGCGGCTGGCGAAGTGCAGCGCGACATAGGCGCCGAGCAGGGCCTGTGGCGCCGCGCTCAGGCACAGCACCGTCCCTTGCCGCCAGATCAGCCCGAGCACCCCGAGGAAGGAGGCGCCCACCCCGCGCGCCAGCGGCGCCACGGCCCGCAGCGGCAGCACCACCGCAAGCCCGGCCAGTGTCGCCACCCCCATCCCCGCCGCGACGCCGGCGAAGCCGAAGCTCCGCATCAGGAACAGCCCGGCGGGCGCCCCCAGCCCGAGAGCGGCGAAGATCGCGATCCCCTGCCAGGTCATCACCAGCCCCGTTCGCGCCGCGCCGAGCCGCGCGATCGCCCAGGTCATCGCCCCCGTCAGCACCAGGCTCTCGGCGGGTCCCATCACCAGCCGCCCGAACACCAGCACGGCCAGCGCCGGCACGGGATCGGCGATCAAGGTGGAAACGAAGCAGGCCAGCCCCGACACGCCCGCCAGCGGCAGCCCCAGCAGGACCGCCCGCTTCGAGCCGGAGCGGTCCGTCATGCGCCCCGCCCATTGCCGCGTCAGGATCGTGCCCAGGGATTGCAGCCCGATCACCCAGCCGGCGGTGAAGAGGCTGAACCCCATTCCCTCGTGCACGTGCTGCGACAGCACGGGAAGCGGCAGGGCGACGGCGAAGAAGGCCACGAAAACGATGAGGGGATAGGGTGCCAGGGCGCGTGCGGGAACGGCAGGGGACATGGGCGCCTCGGTTGCGGCCGTGCGGGCCCGGCGGCGCCCCAGCGGCGGTCAGAAACAAGGGCGCCGCGCGGCCGGTTGGCTCCGGGCGCCCTTTTCCCTGCCGGCCAGGCACGGGTCAAGCAAGGCACCGGCGCGAAGGCGAGGGGCGCCCGCGGCCCGGCCGCCTCTGCCAGCCCGGCCCCGCCCCTCACCCAGCCTGGGAAGGATCCGGCCCCCGCGTCGGCGCCGGCGGCTGCGGCATCTCCACCGGCCGGCCCTCGGACGCCGAGCGGTAGATCGTGACCATCAGCTTCTGGTCCTGCAGCCCTTCCTCGCCCGGCGTATGCGGCCGCCGGTCGGTGCGGATGCATTCGGAGAAATGGTCGATCTCCAGCGCGAACTGGTTCTTCGCCTCCATCCGCCGCTGCGTCCGCGCCGTCAGGCTGCCCGCGCGCTGGGACACGTACATCTGCTGCCCGTGATAGGCGAAGGCATCCGGCATCTCCACCGTCCCCCGCTCGAAGTGCAGCGTCATCGACTTGTCGTTGAACGCATCATACTGCGTCAGGCAGTTGGCGATCACGCCCGAGGGATAGCGCAGCATGAAGGACGCGCTTTCCTCGATCTCCGACCAGCGGGGGTCGCCCGGCGGGGAATAGGTGCGGGCAAAGACATCCACCGGCTCCTCCCCCGTTAGGTAGCGGGTGGCGTTGAGGCAATAGAGCCCGATATCCGGCAGCGCCCCGCCGCCCGCCAGGCGGTGGTTGAAGCGCCACTGCGCCACCTGCCCCTGGGATTGCGTGTTCACGGCCTGAATGGAGCGCAGCTTCCCCAGTTCTCCGCTGCGCACGATCCGGATGGCCTCGCGGTTATAGGGCTCGTACTGGCAGCGATAGGCGATCATCAGCTTCACCCGCGCGCGCTCGCAGGCCGCGACCATCTCGGCCGCCTCCTCCACGGTGGCCGCCATCGGCTTCTCGCAGAGCACGTGCTTCCCGATCGCCGCGGCCCGCACCGTGTATTCGCGGTGCATCGCGTTGGGCAGGCCGATATAGACCGCCTTCACATCGGGGTTGTCCCGCAGCTTCTCCATGTCCTCGTAGGAATGGACCGCGCTTTCTGGAATGCCGTAGCGCCGCGCCACCTCCCGCGCCTTTTCCGGGCTGCCGCTGACCAGCGCGACGGGGCGGGACTGCTTGGCTTCCCCGAAGGCCGGCAGCGCCTCCTCCACGCTGATGCGGCCCAGGCCGATGATGGCGTAGCCGATGCGCTCACCGGGTGGCAGCGGGTTCGGCGTCGGGCCGGAGGGCGTGTCGGCCTCGCCGCGCCAGTTGGGAAAGCGGATGCGTCCCTCGGCCACGCCACCCAGATCCGTCTCGGTCGGCGCGGGATAGCCGGGCGCGCCGGCCCCGCCCAGCGCCAGCCCCGCGGCCGTCAGCCCGCCCGCGCGCAACAGGCCGCGGCGGCTCGCCCCATCGGTATCCTGGGCCATCTCGTTCTCCGGTGTGAAAGGGGAGCCCGAAGAACGCCGCGGCGGGCGCCGCCGTTGCGCTGGGCGCACCGCCGTCCCGCGCCCGCCCGATACGCCATGCCGATGCCGCCCATTCGCGGCCAGGATTGGCTCCGCTTGCGGGCATGACCCAGATTGAAGGGAAAGGAACCCCGCCCATGCCCGACACCAACCCCGCTCCCCAACGCCAGCCCGTCACCGCCCCCGCGGGCCTGAGGATCGGCCACACCCACCTCAAGGTCTCGAACCTGGACCGCTCCCTCGCCTTCTGGCGGGACGTGATCGGCCTGGAGGAAACCACGCGCTACCCCGGCGCCGCCTTCCTTTCGGCGGGCGGCTACCACCACCACATCGCCCTCAACACCTGGGACAGCGCGGGCGGCCCGCCCCCCGCCCCCGGCACCACCGGCCTCTTTCACGTCGCCCTGCTCTACCCGGACCGCGCTTCCCTTGCCCGCGCGGTGCGCGCCGTGCTGGAGGCGGGCCTCCGCCTGGACGGCGCCTCGGACCACGGCGTGTCGGAGGCCATCTACCTGCACGACCCCGATGGCAACGGCGTGGAACTCTACCGCGACCGCCCGCAGGCGGACTGGCCGCGCAACCCCGACGGCTCCCTCCACATGTTCACCCGCCGGCTGGACCTCGCGAACCTTCTCGCCGAAGCGCCCCAGGCCTGATCGCGCGGCGGCGCTCAGCCGCCCCGCGCCAGGGCCCGCACGTCCAGCACCGCCGCCGCGAAAGCCTCCGGCTTCTCCTGCGGAAGGTTGTGCCCGCCCCCGGGCACGACGCGGTGCTCGTGCGGGCCGGCGAAGCGCCGGGCGTGCCCGGCCGTGCCACCCCCCGCCAGCACCCCGTCCGCGCCGCCGTCCAGCGTCACCGCCGGCACCGGGATGGCCGGGTGCGCGGCCAGCCGCGCCTCGATCCCCTCCAGCGACGGATCACCCGTCACCAGCCCGAAGCGATGGCGGTAGGAATGGATCACCACCTCCACGAAATCCGGGTTGTCGAAGCTCGCGGCCGTGCGCTCGAAGGTCGCCTCGTCGAACCCCCATTCCGGCGACCAGAGCCGCCACAGCAAGCGGCACAGCCCGCGCCTGTCGCGCGCCAGCCCCGCCCGCCCCCGTTCGTTGTGGAAGTAATACTGGTACCAGAGCCGCAGCTCGTCCTCGGGCGGCAGCGGTTCCCCCGACCGGGCGATGTCCTGGATGTTGTAGCCGTTCTGCGAAACCAGCCCCGCCACCCGCTCCGGCCAGAGGGCCGAGGCGATGCAGGCCGCCCGCCCGCCCCAGTCATACCCGGCCAGCACCGCCCGACCGATCCCCAGCGCGTCCAGCAGGTGCAGCAGGTCCCGCCCCAGCGCCGCCTGCTCCCCCGAGCGCAGCGTATCCGGCGAAAGGAAGCGCGTCTCGCCATAGCCCCGGAGCCAGGGCACGATCACCCGCGCGCCCTCGGCCGCCAGCACGGGCGCCACGGCGTCATAGGCGCGGCCGTCATAGGGGAAGCCGTGCAGCAGCACCGCCGGCCAGCCGCCGGGATCGCCGCTTTCCTCATAAGCGACGCGCAGCACCCCCGCCTCGGCGAAGCGCGTCGCCGCCATCACGCCACATCCGCCGCCGCACCGCGCGGCAATCCTGTTTCCGGCGCCAGCACCGGCGGCGACGCGTCCAGCGGCACGCCCCAGGCATCGTAGCCATAAACCCAGTCCGCGTTGCCGCCCGCGCGCAGCCAGTTGTTGCCGCGCGACCCCACCTGGATCTCCGCCGTCCGCCCCATGCGCAGCGCCTCGTACCGCCGCAGGGCGCCCGGCACCTCCCGCACCCCGCCGAGGCATCGCGCCAGCACCACCGCGTCCTCCACCGCCTGCCCCGCCCCCTGTGCCATGAAGGGCAGCATCGGGTGGCAGGCATCGCCGAGCAGCGTCACCCGCCCGCGCGACCAGGACGGCAGCGGATCGCGCTCATACAGCGCCGTCTTCAGCACGCTGTCGCAGGCCGCCAGCAGCGCCCGCGCCTCCGGGTGGTAACCCGCATACTCCGCGCGCAGCTCCTCCACGCTTCCCGGCAGCGTCCAGCTTTCCTCCCGCCAGCTGTCCTGCGGGGCGGTGGCGAAGATGAAGATCTCGCGCCCGGCGCTGATCGGAAAGGTCACGATCTGGCTCTGCGGGTTCGGCCCCCACCACTTGGTGAACTGGTCCAGGCGCGGCAGGTCCAGCGCCGCCCGCGGGACCACCGCGCGATAGGCCACCACCCCCGTGAAGCGCGGCCGCTCCGCCCCGAACAGCGCCGCGCGCACCGCGGAATGAATCCCGTCGGCCCCGACCAGCACCGACACCGCCTCCGCGCTCCCATCGGCGAAGCCGATCCGCACCTCCCCATCCGCCTCCCCGACCGAGGCGACGCGCCGCCCCAGCCGCACGCATCCGGCTGGCAAGGCCGCCTCCAGCGCGGAAAGCAGGTCCGCCCGGTGCAGGGTGAGCTGCGGCGCGCCGTATTTCGCCTCCGCCTCGTCCGACATCGGCAGGCGCGAGGTTTCCTCCCCCGTGTCGAAGGTGCGGCTGACCCGCGCGCTCGGCCGCGCACCATGCTCGCGAAGCGCGGCGCCGATCCCGATGCCGTCCAGCGCACGCACCGCGTTGGGGGTCAGGTTGATGTCGGCGCCCACGCGCCCGAAGCGCGCGGCCTGCTCGAACACCACCACCTCGTGCCCCGCGCGGCGCAGGGCGATGGCGGCGGTCATGCCCCCGATCCCGCCGCCCACGATCCCGATGCGTTCCATGCCAGGCCCTCCGCCCGCCGGAGTGTTCGGCCGAATGCGGGCGGATGGGAAGGCCCGGGCGCGGCCCGTCAGAGCATCCGCACGGCGCGCGCCGGCAGGAACTCGTCCGTATAGGCCGCCTCCGGCGCCGGCCGGTTCGGCAGCCTGAAGGTGTCCACCGTGGCGTCGATCTGCCGCTTCAGCCGGCCCGCCTCCACGAAGGACAGCCCGTGCTGGCGCACCTTGTCCGACAGCATCATCTCGTCGAAGGAGATCTGCTGCCGCTCCGTCTCGATCGCCACGTCCGTCAGCGGCTCGCGCGCCTTCAGCGCCACCACGGCCTCGGCGGGGTTCCTGTAGGCCCAGATCATTCCTTCGGTCAGCGCGCCCACCGCGGCCCGGATCGCCTCTGGCTTCTCCCGCAGGATCGCCCGCGTGGTCACCAGCCCCGAGCCATAGAAGTCCAGCCCGTAATCCCGGTAGAAGAAGACCCGCTGCTGCGGCCGGTCCATGCCCAGCGCCTTCAGCGACATCGCCGTGGAGGTGATGAACCCCGTGATCCCGTCCGCCCGCTTCTGCACCAGCATCGGCTCGCGCAGCTCGGGCGAGACGCTCATCCAGTTGATCGAGGACAGGTCGATCCCGGCGGCGCTCGCGAAGACCGGGAAGATCTGCCGCCCGCCATCGAACTCCGGCGCCGCCAGCGTCTTGCCGTTCAACTGCTTCGGCTCCCGGATCGGCCCGTCCATCCGCACCGTGGCCGAGAGCGGCGAGCGGTCGTACAGGATGGCCACGCAGACCAGCCCGCGATCCGGGTTCTCCGCCATGAAGCGAAGCTGGGAGGTCAGGTCCCCGAAGCCGAGATCATAGGTGCCTGCCGCGACATCCACGGGCACGCGGCCCGAACCGTAGCCACGGTTGATCGGCATTTCCAGGTTGTACTTGCGGAACAGCCCGCCCCGCTCCGCCGCCACGGCGAAGGAATAGCCGCCATGGATCACCCAATCGAGGGTGAAGCGCAGCCGGTGCGGCGCCTGCGCCAGGGAAAGCCGCGGAGCCGCGAGCAGTCCCGCCCCCACTCCAAACCCGAGCGCCCCGCGCCGGCCGATCCTCTGCGTCATGCTCCGCCCCCGTCTCCGTGAGCGGCCAGCCGCCCATCGTCACGCGTTCGGAACTAGCAAGAACCGGGCCGCGAGGCCCGGCCTGGCGCGGGCCGTTCAGGGGAAGGTCACGTTGGAAACGCTGCACAGGTTCACGGCACGGCGCTCCTCCGCGGCACGATCGTCATACTCCACGCGGATGTCGTAGGTGCACTCGCCCACCGGCAGCCGCACGGCGAAGGTGCCGCCCGGGGCAACCACGGCATCGCCCAGCCGGTCGTCGCCCCAGTTGCTCTCGGAGCTGGGGGAGGCCCGCAGCACCTGGATGGTCTTGCGCGTCCGGTTAACCAGGTTGAAGGACGGGTTGCCCGTCTGCCCCGGGGCCGCCGCCCCGCCGCCCTTGCCAGCGCCGGGGGAGGCCTGGGCACCCTGCCCGAAGACCACCTCGTTGAGCGGGCAGGTGTCCAGCGCGCGGCGTTCCTCGGACTGGCCGCCCTCGTACACCACGCGGATGTCGTTCACGCACTGGCCGGTCGGCAGCCGCACGGGGAAGGACCGGCCGTTCTGCAGAACGTTCCGCCCCAGCAGGTCCTGCCCCCAGGCATTCTCCTGCGCGGAGGACACGTAAAGCTCCTGGATCGTCCGGCCCGCCCGGTTCACCACGTTGAAGCTGGGATCGGCGTTCTGCGCCCGCGCCGGCGCCGTGGCCAGACCGCCGAGAAGAAGCGCAAGCGCCACAAGGCCCCGGCGCAGGAACGGCGAGCGCATCGTCATCATCTCCATGAGCATGTTGCAAGCAATGTTGAACGCGACACCGGACACGGAACAGACGGTGTTGCGTGATAAAGCCGTGAGCCAGCGGCGGCCTCAGCCCCCCGCGCGCATCCGCCCGGGATTCAGCCGCCCCCCAGGGTCCAGCGCCGCCTTCACCCGGGCGGACAGCGCGGCCAGCGCCCGTGGCTCCTCCGGGATCACCGGCACGGCGGCGCGCAACGGATCCGGTGCGCGGCACAGCATGAAGGTGCCGCCCGCCCGCCCGGCCGCAGCCATCACGGCCGCATGGGCCGCCTCGGTCGCGGCCGCCGCCACCCAGACCAGCCCACCACCCCAATCCAGCAGCACCCGCGCCCCGATCCCCCCGCGCAGCGCCGCCACCACGCCCGGCGCCCCGGACGGCCGCACCGAAACCCGCCACACCGCCTCGCCCGGTGCCGCCGCCAGGGGAGCCGCGTCGCGCACCGCCCGCCACAGCGCGCGCGATTCCTCGCCCTCCACCACCCGGCCGCCCGGCAGCGCCGCCTGCAAACGCGCCATGCGATAGGTGACGGAGGCCTCCACATCCTCCAGCCGCAGCAGCGCCGCGGGGCCGGAGACCCCGTCCACCAAGGCCGCCTCCGGCAGCATCGCCGCCCCCGTGATCCCGAAGGGGCTGGTCAGCCCCACCGAGAGCGCCGCCACCCCCGCCGCCTCGTCCGCCACCGGCAGCACCAATGTCGCCGTCCGCTCCCCCGCCGGGCCCACCTTGAGCGTCACCTCCGTCAGCACGCCCAGCGTGCCGTGGCTGCCCGAGAGCAGCTTGCAGAGATCGAGCCCCGTGACGTTCTTGTGCACCCGCCCGCCGGAGCGCAGCACCTCACCCTCGCCGTTCACGAAGCGCACCCCCAGCACCAGGTCGCGCATGGCGAAGCCCACCACCCGCCGCGGTCCCGACAGGTTGGCGGCCACCGTCCCGCCGACGCTGCCTCCGGTCTCGTCGCCGCTTCCCAGCAAGGCCCGCAGGTCCGGCGGCTCCGCGCCGATCTGCTGCCCCCGCTCCGCCAGCGCCGCCTCCACCTCGGCGAGCGGCGTGCCCGCGCGGGCACTGATCACCATCTCCTCGGGCTTGTAGAAGGTGATGCCCGAAAGGTTCCGCAGCGACAGCGTCCGCCCGGCCTGCACGGGCCGCAGCATGGCGGCCTTGGTGCCGCGCCCCACGACCGCCAGCGGAACCCCCTGGGCATGCGCCTCGGCCACCGCGGCGGAAACCCCGGCCTCGTCGGATGGCGCGATGCCGGATGCTGTCTCGACGCTCATGGGAACCCCGCCTGTGCCGCGCGCCGCCGGGCGTGCCGGCCCAGGCCTCGCGCATCCCCCGCGCCGGCGCAAGCCGGCCGCGCAATGAAGAACACCCTGCCCCCTTCCAGGGGCCTCAGTGGGCGGCGGGGGCCGGGGCCAGCGCGCCCTCCAGCGGAAACACCTTGGCCGGGTTCAGCAGCCATTCCGGGTCGAAGACCTCCTTCACCCGCCGCTGCTGGGCCAGCTCCGGCCGGGTGAACTGCACGCCCATCAGGTCGCGCTTCTCCACGCCCACCCCGTGCTCGCCAGTCAGGCAGCCGCCGACCTCCACGCAAAGCTTCAGGATGTCGGCGCCGAAGGTTTCGGCCCTGGCGAAGCTCGCCGGGTCGTTCGCGTCGAACATGATCAGCGGATGCAGGTTCCCGTCCCCCGCGTGGAACACGTTCGCCACCTTCAGCCCGCAGGCCTCGCTCATCTCCCCGATGCGCCGGAGCACATGGGGCAGCTCGCTCGTCGGGATGGTGCCGTCCATGCAGAGGTAATCCGGGCTGATCCGCCCCACGGCCCCGAAGGCACCCTTCCGCCCCTTCCAGATCGCGATGGATTCCTCCGCGCTCGCCGCCACGCGCATGCTGATGGGGTCGAAGCGCTCGCAGATGCCGCGCAGCCGCGCCAGCAGCACGTCCTGCTCCTCCGTGCTGCCCTCCACCTCGATGATCAGCATCGCCTCGGCATCCAGCGGATAGCCCGCATGGGCGAAGGCCTCGCAGGCATGGATGCAGGGCCTGTCCATGAACTCCAGCGCCACCGGGATCACGCCCGAGGCCATGATCGCGTCAACCGCGGCCCCGGCGACCTCGGTGGAGCGGAACGCCGCCAGCATGGCCCGCTGCCCCTCCGCCGCGCGCAGGATGCGCACCGTCACCTCCGTCACGATCCCGAGCTGCCCCTCGCTGCCCGTGATCAGGCCCAGCCAGTCATAGCCCGCGGCATCCAGGTGCCCGCCGCCGATCTCGATCACCTCGCCCTCGATGGTGACGAACTTCACGCCCAGCAGGTTGTTCGCGGTCACGCCATACTTCAGGCAGTGCGCCCCGCCCGAGTTCATCATGACGTTGCCGCCGATCATGCAGGCGAGCTGGCTGGACGGGTCCGGCGCGTAGAAGAAGCCCTCCCCCTCCACCGCCTTGGTGATGCCGAGGTTGGTCACCCCTGCCTCCACCACCGCCAGCCGGTCCGGGAAGGACACGTCGAGGATCCGGTTCATCCGCATCAGCCCGACCACCACCGCATCCGCCAGCGGCAGGGCGCCGCCCGAAAGGCTGGTCCCCGCGCCCCGCGGCACCACCCGCACGCCGTTCTCGTGGCAAAAGCGCAGCACCGCCGCCACCTGCGCGGTGGAGGTCGGCAGCACCACCGCCATCGGCGGCTGGCGATAGGCCGAGAGTCCGTCCGTCTCGTAGGGCCGCAGGCGCAGCGCCTCCGCGATCACGCCCTCTCCGGGCACCAGGGCCTGCAGCCCGGCGACGATCTCGTCACGGCGGGCCAGAACATCGGCCTTGGGCGGGGGAAGGGCGATCATCGGCGTTCCTTGGGGCTCTCGCGGCGCGGGCGGCTCGCCCGTTCAGCAAGAGGTGGCATCACACCGCGAGCCCGGCAAGCGCAGGCCCCTCAGGCCGTCCGCCGCGCCACCTTCGGCCGCTCCGCCAGCCCCCCACCAGGGCTCGGCCAGCACGTTCACGGCACGCCGTGTTGCCCGGCCAGCGCCTCGCCGGTCCAGCCGGAGGTCGGCAGCACCCGCAGCTCCGGCCGAAGCGCCCGGCCTTCACGGCCAACCCCACCCCGTTCATTCCCCTGGGCATCACCCCATCGGAGAAGGGGATCATCACGCCCCGGATCGCCGCCACGGCGAACGGGGCGGTGCGGAGGGAAGCTTACGCCATACGCGGGCAGGACCCGCCACCCCGGGCCGGGAACGCCACACACCTCCCCACCGGTGCCGGACGGCGTCCGCCCGCGCGATCGGCCTCACGCCCGGTCGGGCACGATGGGGAACGCAAAAAAACCGCCGGGCAAATCACCCGACGGCGCCTCAGTTGACGTCCGAACAAACCCAGGCCCGCGGCCAAAAGCCGCAGGCCGGCCCGCTTCAGCCCTGGCGGGCCTTCAGGCGGGGGTTCTTCTTGTTCAGCACGTAAAGGCGGCCGCGGCGGCGCACCAGCACGCAGTTCTTGTCGCGCACCTTGGCGGTCTTGAGAGAATTACGGATCTTCATCGGTCGGACCTGGTCACACGTCGAGGGGCGGGGCGACAAGGCCGTCCCCGAGGGAGGCGGCGGTATATGGGCCCCTGCCCCACGGGTCAACCTCCCGCAATGCCGGGGCAGGCCGAGAGGAAACATGACCGAGCCCGCTTCAGGCCGCCCCGGTGCCCATCAGGGCCAGCCCCTCGGCCACGGAGACGAACTCGCCGCCGCCAACGATCCGCTCCGGCCCGAAGCGGCGCGAGAAAATCGCCCGGACGGCCGGCACGAGGGAGGTCCCGCCGGTGAGGAAGACCCGGTCCACCGCCGCCGGGGCGATCCCGGCATCGGCCAGCGCCGCCTCCACTGCCTCCTCCATGCGCGCGAGGTCCGGCGCGATCCACGACTCGAACTCGGCCCGCCCGATGGGTGCCTCCACCTCGAAGTCCTCATGCTGGAAGCGCAGCACCGTTTCCTCGGCCGAGGACAGCGCCGCCTTGGCCGAGGACACCGCGCGGTAGAGCGCGTAGCCCGCCTCGTCCTCGATCAGCCGGATCAGGCTGCGCAGCCGCTCGGGATGGTCGGCCGTCCGCGCCACCTCCGCGATCTCGCGCAAGGTCCTGGGCCCGCGCATCAGCGGCAGCTGGTGCCAGCGGGCGAAGCTCGCATACCAGCCGGGGGGCACGGGCAGCGGCTTGCCCATCACCCGGTACTCGTCGCCCTTGCCCAGTCGGGGCGAGATCACCCGGTCGATGATGCGCGTGTCGAAGGCATCGCCGGCGAGCCCCACGCCCGCATGCCCCAGCGCCGTCACCCGCCGGCCGGCGCCGGATGCGCCGGGAAGCGGCGCGGGATCAAACCGCAGCACGGAGAAGTCGCTCGTCCCGCCCCCGAAGTCTCCCACCAGCACCGTTTCCGGCCGCTCGATCCCGCCCGCGAAGCGCTGCCCGGCCGCCGCCGGCTCCAGCGCCACCTCCACCGCGGGCAAGCCCGCGGCCGCGAAGGCGCTCCTCAGCCGCGCCTCGCCGAACGCGTCCTCCGCCCTCTCCCCCACGAAGCGCACGGGCCGCCCCACCACCACGCGGGCACCCTCCATCTCCGCCCCGAAGGGCGCCAGCAACTCCCGCAGGAACAGCCCGATCAACGCCTCCAACGAGAAGCGCCGCCCGAGGATCCGGGTCTCGGTGAAGCTCCGCTGCGCCAGGTAGCTCTTCATGGACATGACGAGGCGGCTGGCCAGCGGCTCCTCCAGATAGGCCTCGATCGCGGCCGGCCCCGCCGCATGCCGCGCCGCGCCCCCCACCGGGTCCGCCCAGAAGCACAGCACGGAGCGGAACACCTCCCCCGTGTCGTGGCGCAGCGTCACCACCGAGCCATCGGGGCGGAGCGCGGTGACGACGCTGTTGGTGGTGCCGAAATCGATGCCGATGACCGGCTGCCCGATGGCGGATCGCCCATCGGCACGTCGCTCGGCGCCCTGTCGCTCAGTGGCAGGTTGCATGGCCTCGGCTCCCGCCCGGAAAAGGGGGGCGGGTTCAACCCCTTCCGCGCGGCCCTGGCAAGGTCCTCAGGTCACGAGGGAATAGATCATCCGCACCGCCGTGATGCCGAGAAACACCGCGAAGGCCCGCTTCAGCGCCAGCGGCGGGATGGTGTGCGCCAGGTGCACGCCCCAGGGCGTCGCCAGCATGGAGGTCGGCACGATCAGGAGGCAGCCGATCAGGTTCACGTAGCCCAGGCTCAACGGCGGCAGCAACGGGTTCCCCCAGCCGGCATAGAGGAAGCCGATCGCGGCCGGGATGGAGATGACGATCCCGAAGGCCGAGGCCGTCGCCACCGCCGAGCGGATCGAGGTGCCGAACATGTTCAGCAGCGGCACGCCCACCGTCCCGCCCCCGATCCCCATCATCGCCGAGACGCCCCCGATGAACAGCCCCAGCACCTGCCGCAGGATCCCCGTCGGGAAGCTTTCCCGAAGCCGCGCATCCACGCCCGAGAAGCCCATGTTGAGCGCGACCAGCAGCGCGATCGCCGCGAAGACCGCCGTCAGCGTGGACCCCTTCACCCAGATCGCGATCACCGTGCCCACCAGCACGCCGACGATCAGCGACGGGATCATCGCCTTCAGCAACGGCACGTCCATCGCCCCGCGGGCGTAGTGCTTGCGCGCCGACTGAATGGAGGTCGGGATGATGGTCGCGAGCGAGGTCCCCACCGCCAGCTTCATCTGGATGGCCTCGGGGATCGACAGGAAGGGGAACACGTTGAACAGCACGGGCACGATCACGATGCCCCCGCCCACCCCCAGCAACCCCGCGAGCGTGCCCGAAACCAGCCCCGTGATCGCCATCACCGCGGCGAGCGCCGCGATCCAGACGGGGTCGTGCATGTGATCCATGGGCGTGTCCTGGCCTGCCTTGCGCGACCCGGGCGCCGCGTGCGGGGGCTGTAGGCCCGAAAACCGCCCCTGTCAGGGGGGTGCTTGGCCTCCACGCGGACAAGGGCGCATCATCCCCCCGTGCCACTCCTCACCGATCCCTGGTTCTACGCCCTGGCCATCCCCGGCTTCCTGCTCAACGGGATCAGCAAGGGCGGCTTCGCCTCCGGGGCCGGCAACGTGGCCGTGCCCCTCATGGCACTCGCCGTGCCCGCCCCCCAGGCCATCGGCATCTCGCTCCCCGTCCTCTGCGTCATGGACGTCGCCGGGCTCCGCGCCTGGTGGGGCAAGTGGAGCGGACGGGAGATGCGCGCCATCCTTCCCGCGGGGCTGCTCGGCCTCGTGCTGGGCGTCCTCGCCTTCGGCCTCATCCCCGCGCGCGGCATGAGCCTGCTGCTCGGCGGCATCACCCTGACCTTTCTCGCCCGCAGCCTGTTTCAGCGCTTCCGCGGCGGCACGCCGCCCCCGGAGCAGCCCAACGCCGCCAAGGCCTGGTTCTGGGGTACGGCCTCGGGCTTCGCCAGCACCGTCGCCCACACGGGCGGCCCGCCGCTGGCCATCTACCTCTACCCGCTGAAGCTCGACCGCGCGGCGCTGGCCGCCACCACCACCGTCTTCTTCGGGGTGATGAACTACGTCAAGCTCGTGCCCTACTGGGGCCTCGGCCTGCTGGACACGACCAACATCCTGACCAGCCTCGTCCTCATCCCCGCCGCCCCCATCGGCGTGAACCTCGGCATCTGGCTCCAGAGCCGCATCACCGACCGCGCCTTCTACAACGTGGTCTACGTCCTGCTCGCCATCACCGGCGCCAAGCTCATCTGGGACGGGCTGTTCTAAGCCCCTTGGCCTGACCACCGGAGAAATCCTGCAATGCCCGATCGTATCCTCGGCGTCCTCGGCGGCATGGGCCCGCTCGCCAGCGCCGAGTTCATGCGCCAGCTCACCCTCCTGACCCCGGCGGAGCGCGACCAGGACCACATCCCCGCCGTCCTCTGGTCCGACCCGCGCGTGCCCGACCGCACCACCGCCCGCCAGGGAGCCGGCCCGGACCCCCTCCCCGCCCTTCTCCGCGGCATCCGCGGGCTGGAGGCCGCGGGCTGCGGCGCCATCGCCATTCCCTGCAACACCGCCCATGGCTGGATCGACGGCATGCGCGCGGCAACCTCCCTCCCCATCCTCCACATCGTGGACGCCGCCGCGGAGGCCCTGCGCGAGCAGGGCATCACGCCCGGCCCCATCGGCGTCATGGGCACCGCCGCCACCCTCGCCATGGGCCTCTTCCAGGACGGCCTCCGCGCCGGCGGCTGGGAGGTCTCGGTTCCGACCGGGGAGGAGATGGCCCGCCTCGTCACCCCCGGCATCGCGCTGGTGAAGGCCAACCGCGTCGCCGAATCCCACGCCCCCCTGGCCGAGGCCGCCCAGGCCCTCGCCGCCCGCGGCGCCCGCGCCGTCGTCCTCGGCTGCACCGAGATCCCGCTTGGCATCGCCGCCGGCCCCGCCCAATCTTTCCCCGTCATCGACACCATCCAGGCCCTCGCGCTCGCCTCCATCCGCTGGGCCAGGAACTGAGGAGCGGCCACCGAAACTCCGCTTGCCCGTCTATTTTATCCAATCTACGTTCCGGTCACCGAGCAAAGGGACCTGACATGGCGAAGATCGGCTGGCAGGGCGTCTTCCCCGCCGTCACCACCCAGTTCCGCGACGACTTCAGCCTGGACCTGCCCGCCACCCACAAGGTGATCGGCAACCTCGTCCGCGACGGCGTCTCCGGCCTCATCGTCTGCGGCACCGTCGGCGAGAACACCGCCCTTTCCCTCGCCGAGAAGGTGCAGGTGATGGAGGCCGCCAAGGACGCCGCGGCGGGCCGCGTTCCCGTCATCGCGGGCATCGCCGAATTCACCACCGCCTTCGCGAAGGACACGGCGCGCGAGGCCGCCCGCATCGGCCTGGACGGCATCATGGTGATGCCCGCCCTCGTGTATTCCGCGAAGCCGCACGAGACCGCCGCCCACTTCCGCGGCGTGGCCTCGGCCACCGACCTGCCGGTGATGGTCTACAACAACCCGCCCATCTACAAGAACGACGTCACCCCCGACATCCTCGCGATGCTGGCCGACGTCGAGACCATCGTCTGCTTCAAGGAATCCTCCGGCGACACGCGCCGCTTCACGGACCTCCGCAACCTCGTCGGCGACCGCTTCACCCTTTTCGCGGGCCTCGACGACGTGGTTGTGGAAAGCGTGCTGATGGGCGCCGAGGGCTGGGTCTCTGGCATGTCCAACGCCTTCCCGGTGGAAGGCGAGACCCTCTTCCGCCTGGCGCGCGAGGGCCGCATGGCCGAGCTCATGCCGATCTACGAGTGGTTCATGCCCCTCCTGCACCTCGATGCGCGCCCCGACCTCGTGCAGTGCATCAAGCTCTGCGAGGCGATCATGGGCCGCGGCTCCGCCATCACCCGCCCGCCCCGCCTCGCCCTGCCCGAGGCCGAGGGCGCCGAGGTGGAGGCGATGATGCGCAGCGCCCTGGCGAAGCGCCCGAAGCTTCCCGATGTCGGCCTGAAGATCGCGGCCTGAAGATCACGGCCTGACCAGCGCGGCACGAGCTCAGAAAAGCGGGCACACGGCACCCCCATCCACGAGGACCATCCGATGAACCCCACCCGTCGCCATCTCCTCGCCGGGGGCGCCGCCCTCGCCGCCGGCGGCATGCCCTATATCGGCCCGGCGCGCGCGCAGTCGGGGGCGCCGCTGCGCTTCATCCCGTCCACGCCGCTGCCCTCGCTCGATCCCATCGTCGCCACCAGCTACGTCATCCGCAACCACGGCTACCTCATCTACGACACGCTCTTCGCGACGGATGAGAACTTCCAGATCAAGCCGCAGATGGTGCAGTCCTGGGAGAGCGCGCCCGACGGCCTGAAATGGACCTTCCACCTCCGCGACGGCCTGGTGTTCCACGACAACCAGCCCGTTCGCGCCGCAGACTGCATCGCCTCCATCCGCCGATGGTCCGCGCGCGACGCCTTCGGCCAGACCTTCGCCACCTTCGTGGACGGCTATGACGCGGTGGACGCCCGCACCTTCGCCATCCGCCTCAAGCGCCCCTTCCCGCAGATCACGGCGGCGCTCGGCAAGCTTTCGTCCAACGTCCCCTTCATCATGCCCGAGCGCGTGGCGAACACGGACCCCTCGCGCAACATCACCGACGCCACCGGCTCCGGCCCCTGGCGCTTCCAGGCTTCGCAGTGGGTGCCCGGCCAGAACGCGGTCTATGAGCGCTTCGCCGCCTATCGCCCGCGCGAGGAAGCCCCCTCCTGGGCCGCCGGCGGCAAGGTCGCGAAGATCGACCGCATCGAGTGGCTGGCGCTGACCGAGCCCGCCGCCGCCGTCGGCGCCATGATCCAGGGCGAGGTGGACTGGTACGAGCAGCCACCCGTGGACCTGCTGCCCGTGCTCAAGCGCGACCGCAACATCGCCATCCAGAACGTGCCGCTCGGCCTCATCCTGCTGATGCGCTTCAACCACACGCAGCCGCCCTTCAACAACCCGAAGGTGCGCCAGGCCGTCATGGCCGCGATGAAGCAGGACGACTACATGCAGGCCGTCGTCGGCAACCCCGAATACTACCAGGAGGCGAAGACCTTCTTCACCGCGGGCTCGCCCATGTCCTCCGGCGCGGGTGGCGCCGAGGCCATGCCGGGCGACCTCAACCGCGCGAAGGCCATGCTGCGCGAATCCGGCTACGCCAACGAGAAGGTCGTGCTGCTGGCCGCCGCCGACCAGCCCATCGCCTACAACCAGTGCCTCGTCACGCAACAGCTCCTGAAGAACCTCGGCATGAACGTGGAGCTGGTCTCGACCGACTGGGCCAGCTTCATCGGCCGGCGCTCCAACCGCGGCGGCGTCGATGCCGGGGGGTGGTCGGTCTTCCACACCCTCTGGTCCGGCGCCGACACGCTGAACCCCGCGCTGCACCCCCTGATCCGCGCCAACGGCGCCACCGCCTGGTTCGGATGGCCCGACGACCGGGAGCTGGAAGCCCTGCGCGACCAGTGGATCGCCACCGACGACCTGAACACCCAGAAGACCCTGGCCGCCCGCATCGAGCGACGCGCCTTCGAAACCGTGCCCTACGCGCCCGCGGGCAAGGTCGAACAGCCCATGGCCTACCGCAAGAACCTCACGGGTATGGTCCTCTCCCCCGTGCAGTTCTTCTGGAACATGGAGAAGAAGTAGCACCTCCAACGCAGGAAGCGGGGCACCAGGCCCCGCTCCCCGACCGGCCGGGGAAAACGGCCCCTACTTCGCCATGGCCGGCGCCCCGCGCTCCCCGCAGGCCCAGCCGTGCTCGTGGACCAGCCCGTCATCGTGGTCCACGGGCTCGCCGCCGATCCGCGGCGTCGGGCCGTGGTCGTCATGGAACTGCGCCGCCTCCGTCGAGGTCTTCAGCGCCGTGGTGGAGGACTGCCCGCCGCTCGCCGCCGTCGCCACCGCGTCGAAGTAGCCCACCCCCACCTCGCGCTGGTGCCGCGTGGCCGTGTAGCCGTCCACCTCCGAGGCGAACTCCGCCTGCTGCAGCTCCGAATAGGCGGCCATGCCGCGCTCGCGGTAGCCGCGGGCGAGCGTGAACATCGAGTGGTTCAGGCTGTGGAAGCCGGCCAGCGTGATGAACTGGAACTTGTAGCCCATCGCCGCGATCTCGGCCTGGAACTTCGCGGCCGCCGCCTCGCCCATCTTGCGCTTCCAGTTGAAGCTCGGCGAGCAGTTGTAGGCCAGCAGCTTGCCCGGGAACTCCTTGTGGATGGCCTCCGCGAAGCGGCGCGCGTCGTCCAGGTCGGGGTCGGAGGTCTCCCACCACAGCAGGTCGGCATAGGGCGCGTAGGCCAGGCCGCGGGCGATCGCGTAGTCCTTGCCGCAGCCGGGGCGGATGCGGAAGAAGCCCTCCGGCGTGCGCTCGCCGGTGATGAAGGGCCGGTCGCGCTCGTCCACGTCGCTCGTCAGAAGCTGCGCGCTCTCGGCATCCGTGCGGCACAGCAGCACCGTCGGCACGCCCTCCACGTCCGCCGCGAGCCGCGCCGCGTTCAGCGTGCGGATGTGCTGGGAGATCGGCACCAGCACCTTCCCGCCGAGATGCCCGCACTTCTTCTCCGACGCCAGCTGGTCCTCGAAGTGCACGCCGGCCGCGCCCGCCTCGATCATCGCCCGCATCAGCTCATAGGCGTTCAGCGGCCCGCCGAAGCCGGCCTCGGCATCGGCGATGATCGGCGCCATCCAGTGGGTGGTGTCGCCGCCCTCCTGCGTCGCGATCTGGTCGGCCCGGCGCAGGGCGGAGTTGATCCGCTTGATCACCTTCGGCACGGAGTCCACGGAGTAGAGCGACTGGTCCGGGTACATCTCGCCGTTCGAGTTGGCGTCCGCCGCCACCTGCCAGCCCGAAAGGTAGATCGCCTTCAGCCCGGCCTTCACCTGCTGCAGCGCCTGGTTGCCCGTCAGCGCGCCGAGGGTGGGCACGAAGGGCTCGCTGTGCAGCAGCCGCCAGAGCCGCTCGGCGCCCATCTCGGCCAGGGTGTGGCGGATGCGGAAGGAGCCCGAAAGGCGCTCCACATCGGCCGGGGTGTAGTCGCGGCGGATCCCGTCGAAGCGGCCAGCCGAGGCACCGTGGCCCGTGCCGGAACCATCGGGGGCAAAGGTGACGGGGGAGTTGGTGGGATTTGTCCGGGTGTGCATCGCATGTCCTCCTGCGCTGAGTGAATGATTGACATTGCACCGCGAGAAAGCGAGCGTTTCGGCGGGTTTGCACCGGTAAACCCGTGAAGGGCTTCACACTTCACCCTCGAAATACGTAAAGGTTGTAAATCGTGGCGCGTCCCATGATCGGCCGGGTGGTCCGGCGCCTGCGGCAGGAACGCGGCATCACCCAGGCCGCGCTCGCGACCCGGCTGGGCATCTCCGCCAGCTACATGAACCTTATCGAGGCCGACCAGCGCGCCATCACGGCCAGCCTCGTCTTCAAGATCGCCGACGCCCTTTCGGTTGATCTCGCCCTTCTCTCCGGCCAGGCGGAGGGCCGCATCGAGGCCGGCTTGCGCGAGGTCTTCCGCGACCCCCTGCTCGGTGCCGAGGCCGTGCCCGAGGAACAGGCCGCCGCCCTCGCCTCCGTGGCGCCGGACGCCGCGCGCGCCGTGCTTGCCCTGTGGCGCGCCTGGCGCGTCGCGCGCGAGGACTCGGCCGGCCTTTCCCTCCCCTCCGGCCGCCGCCTCCTCCTGCCCGGCGAGGAGGCCCGCGACGCCTTCCACGACGCCGCCAACCACTTCCCGGCGCTGGAGGAAGCGGCGGAGTCGCTTCGCCTCGCCCTCGGCGACCCCTCGCCTCAGTCACTGGACCACACCCTGGCCGAGCGGCTCCGTGCCCACCACAATCTGACGGTCACGGTGGGCGTCCTCCCCGGCGCCGCGCTGCGCCGCTACGAGGCCGCCACGGCCCAGCTCGCCCTCAGCGAAACCCTGCCGCGGGAAAGCCGCAGCTTCCACCTCGCCTTCACCCTCGCGCTGCTGGAGGCACGGGAAGCGGTGGAGCGCGTCATCGCCGCCATCGAGCCGAGCACGGAGGAGGCCGCCGGCATGCTCCGCATCGGCCTGCTGAACTACGTCGCCGCCGCGGTGCTGCTGCCCTACGCGCCCTTCCTGGCCGCCGCGCGTGCCCTGCGCCACGATGTCGCGGCTCTGTCGGCCCGCTTCGCCGCCTCCTTCGAGCAGACCTGCCACCGCCTCTCCACCCTCCAGCGGGAAGGCGCGCGCGGCGTGCCCTTCTTCTTCCTGCGCGTGGACCCCGCGGGGAACGTCTCCAAGCGCTTCTCCGCCGCGGGCTTCCCCTTCGCCCGGGGCGGCGGCTCCTGCCCGCGCTGGATCCCCCACGCCGCCTTCGCCACCCCCGGGCGGGTCGTGGTGCAGGTGGCCGAACTGCCCGACGGCGCCGAATTCCTCTGCTTTGCCCGGACGGTGGAGCACCCCGCCACCCGCTGGGGCGAGCCTGCCCCCGTGCAGGTGGTGGCCATGGGCTGCGCGATCGGCCGTGCATCGGAGGTCTGCTACGCGGACGGCCTCGACCTCGCCTCGGCCAAAGTCGGCATCGGCCTGTCCTGCCGCCTCTGCGACCGGCCGGACTGCCGCTCCCGCGCCTTCCCGCCGCTGGAGCACCGCCTGCTGCTGGACCCCGCCACGGCAGGGGCCCCCTTCGTCTTCTCGCGGCCAGGACCCGCCTGACGCCTCAATCCCCGGAGGCGAGCTTCAGCCCCACCAGCCCCGCCAGGATCAGCCCCGCCGAGGCCAGCCGCAGGGGCGTCGCCGCCTCGCCCAGCACGAGAATTCCCACCAGAAAGGCGCCCAGCGCCCCGATCCCCGTCCAGATCGCATAGGCGGTGCCGAGCGGAAGGCTCCGCATGGCCAAGCCCAGCAGGCCGACGCTCGCCACCATGGCGACCACCGTCAGCGCCGCCCAGCCCAGCTTCGTGAAGCCCTCCGAAGCCTTCATGCCGAAAGCCCAGACAACCTCCAGCAGCCCCGCGAGGATGAGTAAAACCCAGGCCATGGCGCGCTCCCGTCAGGCCCGGCCGCGAGAACCGGCCCTCAGGCGCGATTCGCGCCGGGGCCCGGCCTCAACGCATCAGTCGCACTCGCAGCCCTGCGTGGGCCCCGGATCGGCGCGGACGACGTGGTGGTCGATCCACTCCGCCACCAAGCGCCGCGCCTCGGTCATGCTCGCCTCGGGATGATGGATCCGATAGAGCGACGTGCAGGCCCCGAAGGCGCTGTAATCGCTTGTTCCCACGTCGCGCAACTCGCGATAGGCGGTCACCACGGCACGCTCGCAATTGCGGGCGATGTAGCTGTAGTCCTGCCCCATCCGATCGCACCCCACTTCCCATTTGCGCGGCTGTTGAGAATAACTCGCAACCGCTTGGCGTGTTATACCGATACCTGTACAAGCGTTCAAGTATGCCATGCCCCCCCGCATCGATTCGCCGGGGATGGCACGCGCAGATCCCGTTACGATCTCGACACCCTCGATCGGAATGGCCCTCAGCTCGCGGCCACCGCCCGCCCCACCGCCGCCAGCGCCGCGTCCCGCACCCCGGCCGGCGCGGCGGATTCGGTCAGATAGGCCGCCACCAGCACCGGCCGCCCGCCCGGCGGCCAGATCGCCGCCACGTCGTTGCTCGTGCCGAAGCCCGCCGCCCCGCTCCTGTCGCCGCAGATCCAGCCCGGCGGCAGCCCGGCGCGGATCTTCGAATCCCCCGTTCGGGAACCGATCATCCAGGCGTTCAGCACCTCCCGCAGCGGCGCCGAGAGCAGGTTGCCGACCAGCAGCCGCTCCAGGCTCACCAGCATGAAGGCGGGCGTTGTCGTGTCGCGCGGGTCGCCAGGCCGCCCCTCGCCGAGCGCCGGCTCCTGCCGGTCGAGCCGGAAGGCCGCGTCCCCCCAGTCCTGCGCGCGCTCGGTCAGGCCCTGCGGCCCGCCGACCAGCGGCAGCAGCAGATTCGCGGCGGCGTTGTCGCTCCAGACCATGACCGCCTCGAGCAGCTCGCCCACCCGCATCCCCTCGGGCCCCACCCGCTTCTCCGTCACCGGCGCGTAGTCCAGGAGGTCCGCGGCCGCGATCGGCACCCGCCGCTCCAGATCCTCCCGGCCTTCGTCAACCTCCCGCAGCACCGCGCCGGCGAGGACGAACTTGAAGGTGCTCGCCAGCGGGAAGCGCTCCGCGCCGCGCCAGCTGGCCCAGGCGCGCGTCGCCGTATCGAGCACCGCGACGCCGAGCCGCCCCCCGCCCGCCCGCTCGGCCTCGCGCAGCGCCGCCATGAAGCCGTCGCCGAAGCGCCCGCCGGGGGAGAAGGCGATCTCCGGCTCGCCGGCCTCGGCCGGCAAGGCTCCCTGCGCCAGCGCCGGCACCGCGTCGCCCAGCGCCAGCGCGCCCAGCAGCCCCCGCCGGCCCAGCACCGGCCTCACCCCTTCGCCACGGCCTCGGCGAGGGCCTGCCCGACCTCCACCGTGCCCGCGTTCCCGCCGAGGTCCCGCGTGCGCGGCCCGCCCTCGGCCAGCAGCTGCTCGATCGCCGTCGTGATCGCCCCCGCCGCTTCGGCCTCGCCCAGGTGCTCCAGCATCAGCGCCCCCGACCAGATCTGCGCGATGGGGTTCGCCACGCCCTTGCCCGCGATGTCCGGCGCGCTCCCGTGCACCGGCTCGAACATCGAGGGATGCGCCCGCTCCGGGTTGATGTTCGCGCTCGGCGCGATCCCGATCGAGCCCGCCACCGCCGGCCCCAGGTCCGACAGGATGTCCCCGAACAGGTTCGACCCCACCACCACGTCAAACCAGTCCGGGTGCTGCACGAAATGCGCGCAGAGGATGTCGATGTGGAACTGGTCCGTCTCCACGCCGGGATAGTTCTTCGCCATCTCCGCGAAGCGCTCGTCCCAGAAGGGCATGGTGAAGGTGATGCCGTTCGACTTGGTGGCCGAGGTCACCTTCCGCCGCGGCCGCTTCATCGCGAGCTCGAAGGCGTACTTCATCACCCGGTCGCAGCCGTGGCGCGTGAACACGCTCTCCTGGCTGACGAACTCGCGCGGCGTGCCCCGGAACATCCGCCCGCCCGAGGAGGAGTACTCCCCTTCGGTGTTCTCGCGAACCACGACGAAGTCGATGTCCTCCGGCCGCCGGTCCGCCAGCGGCGAGCGCACCCCCGGCATCAGCCGGCAGGGGCGCAGCGAGATGTACTGGTCGAAGTCCCGCCGCATCGGGATCAGCAGGCCCCAGAGCGAGACATGGTCCGGCACGCCCGGCCAGCCCACCGCGCCCAGGAAGATGCTGTCGGCACCGCGCAGCTGGTCCAGCCCGTCCTCGGGCATCATCCGCCCGGTCTTCTGGTACAGCTCGCAGGACCAGTCGTGATGCGTGAGGTCCAGCTCGAAGCCGAAGCGGCGCCCGGCCGCCTCCAGCACGCGAAGCCCCTCGGGCGTGGTCTCCTTGCCGATGCCGTCGCCGGGGATGACCGCGATCTTGTGCCTGCGCGCCATGGCGTTTTCCCTTACCCGTTCTTCCTCGCCGTCCTGCCCCCGGAACCGCCGCCGGGCAAGGGCCCTTCCCCGCCTACCACGGGCACCCGGGCGGCCGCAGCACCGCCCGCCGGGGCAGCGCCATCCTGCTCAAGCGCCCAGATCTCCCTCCGGGACGCGGCGCGCCCCGGCATCGAGCACGGACGCATGGGCCAGCGGGCGCGATCCGCCGCGGGCTCCTTGAGCAGCCCCGTCGCACCTCGCCGATCACCCGCCGAGCAGTCGTGCCCGCACCGCCGCGGCCACGCGCCCGCTCTCATCCAACACCGCCCGCGGCCGTGCCTGGGGGAACCGCTCCAGTGGCACCGCATGCCCGGCGACCTCCAGCGCCGCGAGCAGCGCCCGGTGCCGCGGCGCGGATGGCGGGGCTCCCGCAACAAAAACCGGCGCCGCCGTCGCCATGGCCTCCGACAGCATCGACACCGAATCGCCGGTCACCACCACCTGGTCCGCCCAGGCCAGGAAGGCCGCATAGGGATTGGGTCCCGCTTCCCCCCAGCGGTGCACCATCCCCGGCACCCCCTTCAGCCGCGCCGCCACGGCCCCGGCCGCCGCCTCCCCCGTCCGGCGGCTGGTGGTGGCCAGCACGCTGCCGGCGAAGGGAACCACATGGTCCAGGATGGCCAGCGCTTCCGCCGGGTCCATCCCCTGGCCGCGCACCGGCCCGCCCAGCAGCACCGCGACCCGCGGGCGCGGCAGCTCGGCCAGGGCCGGCCAGGCGGACCGTGCCGCGGCCAGCACCCCCGGCGAAACCCGATGCGTCGCACCGAGCACCGGCAGGATGTTGGGCGCGGCGGGCGGGCTGTCGTGGCGGCCGATCACCAGAAGGTCGAAATCCGCGGCACCAGGCCCCGGCCGCATGCAATGCACCGTCCGCACGCCCCGCCGCCGCAGCCAGCGGGAAACCGGCCCCGCCCGCCGCCCCGCCGAGATCGCCAGGCGCGGCCAGGGCGGCGCGACCGCCGCCCGCGCGCGCGCCGAAAGCCCGGCCAGGCTCGGCCAGGGCAGCGGCAGCGCCGCCAGCGGCCCCCATTCCAGCGGCACGCTGCGAAAGGGCAGGCCGAGCCGCTCCGCGATGCCCAGCGCCTGCGCGGCCGTGCCCGCCCGCGGATCGGCCAGCACCCAGACGGGCTCCCCGCTCAAGCGCGTCCTCCGGCGTGGCGCGGCCGGCAAGCCCAGCCACCGCCCCGCCCGCATGGACGCCGCCCCGCGCTGCCGCTAGGGAACGGCCGCAGGGCGCCACATGGGCGGGCGCCGCGAGAGAAAGAAGCCATGGCCATCCAGCACGCCTCCGAGTGGGACCGCGACGCGGCGCTCACCACGGCCCGCATCCTGCTCGAGATCAAGGCCGTGAACTTCCGGCCGGAAGAGCCCTACACCTTCACCTCGGGCTGGAAGAGCCCGGTCTATATCGACTGCCGCCGGATCATCTACTTTCCCCGCGCCCGCAAGACCATCTGCGACCTGGCCGCGGAGAAGATCGGCCGCCACATCGGCTACGAGACCATCGAGGCCGTGGTGGGCGGCGAGACCGCCGGCATCCCCTTCGCCGCCTGGATCGCCGACCGCATGATGGCCCCCATGGCCTATGTCCGGAAGAAGCCCAAGGGCTTCGGCCGGAACTCCCAGATCGAGGGCGACGTGCCCGAGGGCAAGCGCACCCTGCTGGTGGAGGACCTGACCACCGACGGGGGCTCCAAGATCCGCTTCGCCCAGGTGCTGCGCGACGCGGGCGCGGTGTGCAACGACACCTTCGTGGTCTTCTTCTACGGCGTCTTTCCCGGCGCCTTCGACACCATGAAGGCGATGAACCTCAACCTGCTGCACCTCTGCACCTGGTGGGACGTGCTCGAGGTCTGCCGCGAGCGCCCCTATTTCGAGGAATCCGCGCTGCGCGAGGTCCGGCGCTTCCTGGAGAACCCCATGGACTGGTCGAAGTCCCATGGCGGCATCGGCAGCGCCGAGGAGGCGGTGGCCAAGGGCATCACCGCCGCCTGAGCCGGCTCCGCCGCCGGAGCCGGCCCGCGGCTCAGCGCGCGGGCGCGGCCGGGCCGGCGCCCGCTGCGGCCGGTGGCGCCTCTCCGGGAGCCGGCATCTGCATCCGTTGGAAACCCTCCGGCACCCGGAACCGCGCGGAGTCCTGCGCGCCATAGCGCACCTCCGTCGCCTCCAGCCGCGAGGCACCGCCCCCGTTGGGGAGGGGCGAGACGGCCCGCAGCATCACGCCGTCGCCCGTCACGCAGATCGTGCTCGTGCCCTGCGGAACCGCGACGTCCCACTCGGTGCAGCCCTGGCCGGCGATCTGCGCCGTGCCCTTGCGCGTGAAGCGCGCATCCGGCGGCGCGTCCTGCGACATGGCAGCCACCGCCGCCGGCGGCAGCGCGAGCACGACGCGCTGCGGCTCCATCACCATCACGGCCGAGTTCGCGCCACGGTCGATCAGCATGTAGCCGGTGCCGCCCGGCGGATCGACGCGCTGCTTGCCCTCGGTCGTGGACCAGGCCATGCGCATCACTTGATCCTCCGCCCCCTGCACGCCCGCCAGGCGGTAGGTCACGGCCACGTCCCGCGTGGGCCGCAGGTTCTCCGGCGCGCCCCCGGGCGCCCCTTGCGCTGCGGCCATCCCCGGCATGGCAAGGGCGGAGAGCGCCACGCAGGCGGCGGCAAGGATCTTCGGCATACGGTTTCCCAGGCTTGGTCGAGCCCCTCTTCTGGGGGTGGCCGCCCTGCCCGCCCAGCCACCAGCCCCGCACGATCGGGAGAGGGTGGTGCGATCGAGGTTCTTGCAGCGCGGCAACGGCCGGGCTAACAGCCAGCAACGCCTTGAAAAACAATGCGATATATTGACACATCGCGACCTGAACAGGTGTTCATCCGTCACCTGCCCGGCGCGAAGAAGGAGTAACGATGGCGCGACACATGGGCCGACTGCCCGAGCCGGTTCCAGGACCCAGTCCCAAGTCGGATGGGGGCACGCTGAGCCTTCCCGAAGTCAACCGAAGTGTCGCCGTGCCCAATGCGGGAAGCTGGCTGCGCCGCCTGATGGCCTTCATCGGCCCGGGCTACCTCGTGGCCGTCGGCTACATGGACCCCGGCAACTGGGCCACCGCGCTCGCGGGTGGATCGGGCTTCGGCTACACGCTGCTCACCGTCGCGCTGCTGTCCTCGCTGATGGCGATCCTTCTCCAGGCCCTTTGCGCCCGCATCGGCCTCGCCACGGGCCGCGACCTCGCCCAGCTCTGCCGCGACCGCTTCCCACCCGCCGTCGCCTACCCCCTCTGGTTCCTCGCCGAGATCGCCATCTGCGCGACCGACCTCGCCGAGCTCATCGGCACCGCCATCGCGCTGCAGCTCCTCTTCGGCATCCCGCTCATCCTCGGCGTGCTGCTGACGGCGCTGGACGCCTTCATCATCCTCTGGCTGCAGAACAAAGGCATGCGCTGGCTGGAAGCCTTCATCATGGGGATGATCGCCCTTATCGCCGGCTGCTTCGTCGTGCAGCTCGTGATGGCCGACCCCCACTGGGGCGATGTGGTCCGCGGCTACCTGCCCTCCGCCTCCATCGTCACCAACCAGACGCAGCTCTACATCGCGCTCGGGATCCTCGGGGCCACCGTGATGCCCCACAACCTCTACCTGCACACCGCCGTCATCCAGTCCCGCGACATCCGGCGGGACGAGGAAGGCAAGCGCGAGGCCATCCGCTTCGCCACCATCGACAGCACGATCGCCCTGGCGCTGGCGCTGCTGATCAACTCCTCCATCCTCATCCTCGCCGCCGCCGCCTTCCACGCGAACGGGAAAACGGAAGTCGCGGAAATCCAGGACGCGCACGAACTCCTCGCGCCCCTGCTGGGCACTGCGGCGCCCTACCTCTTCGCCATCGCGCTTCTCGCCTGCGGCCTCAACTCCACCGTCACCGCCACGCTCGCGGGCCAGGTGGTGATGGAGGGCTTCCTCCGCTTCCGCCTCAGCCCCGTGGTGCGGCGCCTGGTGACGCGCCTCGTCGCCATCATCCCCGCCGTGATCGTCACCGCCCTCTACGGCGAGAGCGGCACGGCGCGGATGCTCGTGCTCTCCCAGGTCGTGCTCTCGCTCCAGCTTCCCTTCGCGGTCATCCCGCTCATGCTCTTCGCCGGGGACCGCAAGCGGCTGGGGTCGCTGCGGGCACCCTCCTGGCAGCTCGCCCTCGGCTGGGCCTCGGCGGCGCTGATCGTGGTGCTCAACGTGAAGCTGCTCTTCGACTTCTTCTTCGGCGACTGAGCTTCGGCCGGGGGGCGGCAGCCAGGGGCTACCGGCCCCGGCCGAAGCCCCGCATGATCCGGCCGATGACCGAAGCGCAGCCCTCCTTCCGCGCGGCCGCCCTGGCCCTCGCGCTCCTGTCCCTGCCCGCCGCCGCGGCCGCCCAGCCCCGCGACACCCTCACCATCGGCATCTCCCAGGCCACCGGCACCTTCCACCCGAACATCGAGAGCATGGCGGCGAAGTCCTACATCCTCGGCTTCGCGCGCCGCCCCCTCACCGGCCACGGCCCGGACTGGCGCCCCCTCTGCCTCGCCTGCGACAGCTTCCCCACGCTGGAGAACGGCCAGGTCGCGCTGGAAACCACACCCGACGGCAAGCCCGGCATGCGCGTCACCTGGCGCCTCCGCGACGACCTCCGCTGGGGCGACGGCCGCCCCGTCACCTCGGAGGACATGCGCTTCGCCTGGGAGGCCGGCCGCGCCTTCGAGACCGGCTTCGGCGGCGCCGAGTTCTACCGCTCGGCCTACGAGTTCCTCTCCGACGGCCCCCGCAGCGTCACGCTCCGCTTCGACAAGGTCAGCTTCGACGCCGGATCGGCCGGCGGCTTCGAGCCCCTGCCCGCCCATATCGACCGCCCGATCTGGGAAGCCGACCGGCGCAACTACCGCGCGCGGACCGCCTACGACACCAACACGACGAACCCCGCCCTCTGGAAAGGCCCATACCGCGTCACCGCCGTCCAGCCCGGCGCCGGCGTCACGCTGGAGCGCAACGAGGCCTGGGCCGGACCTGCCCCCGCCTTCCGCCGCATCAACATCCGCGTGGTCGAGAACTCGGCGGCCCTGGAAGCCCAGCTCCTGGCCGGGCAGATCGACATGGTGGCCGGCGAGCTCGGCTTCTCGCTGGACCAGGCCATCGCGCTGGAGCGCCGCGCCCGCAACCGCTTCCGCTTCGAGTACCGCCCGGGACTCGTGTGGGAGCACCTGGACCTCCGCCTCGACAACCCCGTCCTCGCGGATGTCCGCGTCCGGCAGGCGCTGATGATGGCGATCGACCGCCCCAGGATCGTCGCCAGCCTGTTCGACAGCCGCCAGCCGGTCGCCGCCACCGCCATCCACCCCGACGACCCCATGCTGGACACGTCGCTCGCCCCCTGGCCCTTCGACCCCGCCCGCGCGGCCGCCCTGCTCGACGAGGCCGGCTGGCGCGCCGCGCCGGACGGCATCCGCCGCAACGCGGAGGGGGCCCGCCTCGCCATCGACCTCCAGACCACCGCCGGCAACCGTTCGCGCGAAACCGTGCTCCAGGTCATCCAGGGCCAGTGGCGCGCGGCGGGGGTGGAGGCCCGCATCGCCAACCAGCCGCCCCGCGTCCTCTTCGGCGAAACCCTTTCCCAGCGCCGCTTCGGGGGCGCCGTCCTCTTTGCCTGGATCAGCAGCCCCGAGAACGTCCCTCGCTCCACCCTGCACTCCGAGGAAATCCCAACCGCCGGGCGCAACTGGTCCGGGCAGAACTACCCGGGCTACCGCAACCCCGAGATGGACGCGCTCCTCGAAGCGCTGCCGCAGGAACTGGATGCGGAGAAGCGCCGCCCCCTCTGGGCCCGCCTCCAGGCCATGACCCGCCGCGACCTCCCGGCCCTTCCCCTCTGGCACCGGGCGGACGCGCATGTCTGGCCACAATGGATCGACGGCATCCGCCCCACCGGCAACATGTCGCCCTCCTCCCTCTGGGTCACGGACTGGCGGGTGCGCTGACGTGCCCCTGATCCCATGATCCACATGATCGCCGGCCGCCTGCCGCAGATCGCGGTCACCCTCGCCCTGCTCTCGCTCGCCGCCTATCTCGCCATCGGCGCCATGCCGGGCGACCCGATCTCGCTGGCCATGATGGCCGACCCGCGCCTCGGCCCCGACGACGTCGCCCGGATGCGCGCCCTCCACGGCCTCGACCAGCCCCTCCTCGCACGCTGGTGGGCCTGGGCGAGCGGCGTGCTGCGCGGCGAGTTCGGCTATTCCCGCCTTTTCGCCCGCCCCGCCGCCGAGGTGCTGTGGCCCGCGCTGCGCGGCAGCCTCGTTCTGCTCGGCACCGCGCTCGCCCTCGCCGCCACCCTCGGCGTCGCCGCCGGGATGCTGGCGGCGCTCCGTCCCCGCTGGCGCGGCGCGGTGGACGCCGCCGCGCTTCTCTCCCAGGCCCTGCCCGCCTTCTGGCTCGGCATCCTCCTGATCATCCTCTTCGCCGTCACCCTGGGCTGGCTCCCGGCGGGCGGCGCCCCCCAGGAAGGCGGCCTGGCCGAGGCCACCCGCTTCCTGGTGCTGCCGGTGGCAACCCTCGCCATCGCCCACCTGGCCGCCTATGCCCGCCACACCGCCGCCGGCATGGCCGAGATCCTGCAATCCCCCTGGATCACCGCCGCCCGCGCCCGCGGCGCCGGCGAAGCGCGCATCGCCCTCCGCCACGCCCTCCCCAACGCCGCCGTGCCCCTGCTCTCCATTCTGGCGCTGGATGCCGGCGCCCTCGTCTCGGGCGCGCTGATCACCGAAACCGTCTTCGCCCGCCCCGGCATGGGCAAGCTGCTGACCGACGCGGTGATGGGCAACGACCACAACCTCGCCCTTCTCGCGCTCATGCTGGTCGCCACCACCACCCTGCTCGCGACCCTGGCCGCCGACCTCGCCCAGCGGGCGCTGGACCCTCGCCTCGGGCAGGGCCGGTGAAGGGCGGCGCGGGCGGCCACTGGCGGCTGCGCCTCGGCCTGGCCATCCTCCTCCTGCTGGCGGCCGCCGCGCTCGCCGCCCCCTGGGTGGCAGCCTGGCTCGGCGTCGATCCCGAGTTGCCGGACCTCCTCGCCCGGCAGGCCGGACCCTCCGCCGCCCATCCCCTGGGCACGGACGAGCTGGGCCGGGACATCCTGGTCCGGCTGCTGGTCGGCGCCCGCGTTTCCCTCGCCGTGGGCATCGCCGCGGCCCTCGCCTCCTCCGCCGTCGGACTGGCCGCCGGGCTGCTTGCCGCCTGGCGCGGCGGCTGGGTGGATGCGGTGCTGATGCGCCTGGCCGATGGCCTCCTCGCCCTGCCCGCCCTGCCGCTGCTGGTGCTGCTCGCGGCCATGGACCCCGCCGCGCTCGGCCTGCCCCGCGGCAGCGCCGTGGCGGACGTGCTGCGCATCGTCCTGATCCTCGCGATCTTCGGCTGGGTGGGCGTTGCCCGCCTGTGCCGCGCCGCGGCCCTTTCCGTGCTGGCACGGGACCATGTCCGCGCCGCCCGCGCCCTGGGCGTCGGCGAGGGCCGCCTGCTCCGCCGCCACGTCGCGCCGGCCCTGGCGGCGCCGCTGACGGTCGCGGGATCGCTCGCGGTCGCCGGCGCCATCCTGGCGGAAAGCACGCTTTCCTTTCTGGGCCTGGGCATCCAGCCCCCTTCCGCCTCCTGGGGGAACATGCTGGCCAACGCGCAGGACCTGGTCTTCAGCGCCCCCCTCGCGGCCCTCTGGCCGGGCCTCGCGATCGCCTTGGCGGTGGCCGGCGCCATGCTGGTGGCGGACGGGCTGCGCGAAGCGCGCCATCAGAGCTCCTGACGTCCCACGAGGTCACGAAAACGTTCATTTCCTTAACGCCGCATGAACTTGTACCCAGGCTCGCGATGTCTCAAAAAAGATACATCTGAGCATGGAGAACCAAAAATGCGACAGCAGAGGGCGCCCGCAGCCGCGGTTCCGGCATCTCTCCTTGTCCACCCGATACCCGCGCCTCGCTCCCGCCTCGCGCCGTCCTCCTCCACCATTCCGGGCCCGACCGCGGGGCAGGTGCTGTGGCGCATGGTGAAACTGGGGCTCTGGTGCCTCGCCGCCCTGCCGCTCGGCTTCCTCTCGCTCGCGGAGTTGCAGATCCTGGGCAAGCTCATCCTCTGCGGCCTCAGCTCGGCCATCGCCCTCTATGCCTCCGTGTGGCTCCTGCTCCTGTTCGGCGGCAGCCGCCTCCGCTGGACTGGAGCCTGACCCGGCCGCGCCAAAGGCGTGAACACGCCCTGAAGCGGCCCCCAAGCCGCGCAGGGACCGGCGATCAACCCAGTCTTTCCTCCGCGGCGAGCGGCGGCGGCTCGTGGACCGATACCGCCGGCAGCGGCCCCGTCCAGGCCGCCACCTGCACGAGGCAGGATTGCGCCGCGCAACCCTGCCCGAGCGACGATGTCCCGCGGTCCTGCGTCAGCACGTTCGGGTTCCCGTGAACGCAGAGCCGCCCTTCCGGCGTTTCCTGCGGATCCCACCACGCGCCGGTGGACATGGTGACCACCCCCGGCCGCAGGCCGTCATCCAGCGCCAGCCCCGCCAGCAGGGCGCCGCGCCCGTTGAACACCCGCACCACCTCCCCGGCCACCAGCCCGCGCGCCGCCGCGTCGTCCGGGTTCATGCGGATGGGCTCGCGCCCGTGCAACTTGCTGCCGCGCGCGGCGCGGGCGGGGTCGAGCTGCCCGTGCAGACGCGTGGCCGGCTGGTTGGAAAGAAGGTGCAGGGGATGCCGCGCGGTGTCCCCGCCCAGCCATTCCGCCGGTGCCCGCCAGACGGGGTGGCCTGGCACGGCGGGATCGCCGAAGCCCGCGATCGTCTCGGAATAAAGCTCCACCTTTCCGGAAGGCGTGGCCAGCGGCGAACCCTCCGGGTCCGCCGCGAAATCGGCGAAGCCAACGAAGTCGCGCTCAGGCCGGTCGAACTCCAGGTGCCCCGCCTCCCAGAAGCGGTCGAAATCCGGAACCTCCTCGCCCAGGGCGGCGCAGGCGCGGCGGAAGCGGTCGTAAAGGTGGCGCAGCCAGGCGCCCTCGTCGCGCTGGCCGGTGAAGCTGTCGCGGTATCCCAGCGCCTCCGCGATGTCGGCGAAGGCGTCGTGGTCGTTCCGTGCCTGTCCCTGCGGTGGCACGGCCTGGTGCATCGCGCGCAGGAAGCGGTCGCGGGATGAGCTGGCGATGTCGTTCCGCTCCAGCGTCGTGGTCGCCGGCAGCACGATGTCCGCGTGGCGCGCGAGCGAGGTCCACCAGGGCTCCGACACCACGATCGTCTCGGGGCGCGAAAAGGCGCGGGCCAGGCGGTTCAGGTCCTGGTGGTGGTGGAAGGGGTTGCCGCCCGCCCAGAACACCATGCGGATGTCCGGCAGCAGGATGTCCCGCCCGTTGTAGCGCAGCACCTCGCCCGGCCGCTCCAGCAGCTCCGTCACCCGCGCCACCGGGATCGCGGTGGTCACGGGGTTGCGGGTGGCGGGCAGGTTCACGCTGGGAAGGTCCCGCCGCGCGGTGCCGATGCCGTTGATGCTGCCATAGCCGAAGGCGACGCCCTGGCCGGGCTTGCCGATCCCGCCCAGCGCGCTGGCCAGGGCCACCAGCGCCCACCAGGGCTGCTCCCCGTTCTCGGAGCGCTGGGTGGACCAGGTGGCGGTGAGCATAGTCGGGGTCCGCGCCGCCTCCAGCGCCAGCGCGCGGATCGCCGCGGCCGGCACTTCGCAGAGCGGCTCCGCCCATTCCGGCGTCTTGGCCACGCCGTCCGCCTCCCCCGACACATAGGCGCGCAGCCGGTCCCACCCCACCGTGCAGCGATCAAGGAAGCCGCGGTCCTCCAGCCCCTCGGCCACGATGGCCTGGATCATCGCCAGCACCATGGCGGCGTCGCCGCCCGGGCGGATCGGCAGCCATTCGGCCCGCAGGAAGTCCGGCGCGTCGCCACGCAGCGGGCTGATGTTGACGAAGCGGATGCCCGCCTCCGCCGCCTGGCGCATCAGCGGCACGTATTCATGCGCCCCCGCGCCGCCCGCCGTGACCAGCCCGTTCTTCAGCGGCAGCCCCCCGAAGCACAGCATCAGCCGCGCGTTGCCGATGATGCTGCGCCAGTCCGTCGCAGGCCCCGTCACGGGGTCGTTGGTGCCGAGCACGTGCGGCATCAGCGTCATGCCCGCGCCGTAGGAATAGTTCGTCACCTGGGAGGTGAAGCCGCCCCCCAGCCCGAGGAAGCGGTGCAACTGGCTGCGCGCGTGGTGGAACCGCCCCGCCGAGGCCCAGCCATAGGAGCCGCCGAGGATGGAGGCATCCCCGTGCTCCGCCCGCGTGCGCGCCACCTCCTCCGCCACCAGCCGCGTCGCCCGGTCCCAGGAAACCGGCACGAAGCGGTCGCGCCCCCGCGTCGCCCCCCGCCGCTCCCCCCGCAGCCAGCCCTCGCGCACATGCGGGCGATCGATCCGGCAGGGAGCGTGGACGATGTCGGGGATGCCCTCGATGAGGGAACCGGGAAAGGGATCGGGCGCGAAGGGACGGATGCCGGTGACCCGGCCGCCCTCCACGACCGCGTCGAAGTAACCCCAATGCGCGGCCTGCGGCTTGATGACAGTCATGCGCCCCAGGATGCCCCCGCGACGCCCACCCGATCAATCGCCTCCCTCCCCGGGGCACCGCGGCGGAAACCCTGAAAAAGCACGGGCGTTCTGTTCTGTGACGCGCAACGGCCGCTCATGCCCTGCGCCTCCCTTCCTGGCGGGCGCCCAGGCCAAGTCCGCACCGCGCGGGCCGTCCCGCCCGCACAGGCCTCCAGTCAGGAAAGAACTCGCATGGATCCGAAGAACGACGCCCCGTCGCGCCGCGACGTCGTGGGCGGCCTCACCGCCGGCGCCGCGGCCATGGCCGCCGTCTCCACCCCCGCCAATGCCCAGGGCACCGCGAGCCCGCAGGCCACGCCGTCCCTTCCGCTGACGGTGAAGCGCGACCCGCGCGACCAGTACCCCCGCCCGCCCTTCAACCGGCAGACCCAGCCAGCGCCGGGCCTGGCCGGCAAGATGGAGCCCCGCCCCGACCACGGCGAAACCAGCTACCGCGGCACCGGCCGCCTCACGGGCCGGCGCGCCCTGGTGACGGGCGGCGATTCCGGCATCGGCCGCGCCGCCGCGATCGCCTTCGCCCGCGAGGGCGCGGACGTCGCCATCGGCTACCTCCCCCAGGAGCAGGAGGATGCCGACGAGGTGCTGAAGATCATCCGCGATGCCGGCCGCAAGGCCGTGTCCCTCCCCGGCGACATCCGCGACGAGGCCTTCTGCAACCGCATGGTCGAAACCGCCGCGCGCGAGATGGGCGGCCTGGACATCCTGGTGAACAACGCCGGCAAGCAGCAGGCCCAGAAGTCCATCGCCGACATCACCACGGAACAGTTCGACGCGACCTTCAAGACCAACGTCTACGCGCCGTTCTGGATCACCCGCGCCGCCCTGCCGCACCTGCAGCCCGGCGCCTCCATCATCATCACGGCTTCCGAGCAGGCCTACGACCCCTCGGCCATCCTGTTCGACTACGCCCAGACCAAGGCGAGCAACGTGAGCTTCGCCAAGTCCCTGTCCAAGCAGCTGGCCGAGCGCGGCATCCGCGTGAACGCGGTCGCGCCCGGCCCTTACTGGACCGCGCTTCAGCCCTCGGGCGGCGCGATGCCGGAGGCACTGACCGAGTTCGGCTCCAAGACCTCCCTCGGCCGCCCGGGACAGCCCGTGGAGATCGCGCCCATCTACGTCCTCTTGGCGAGCCAGGAGTCGAGCTTCACCACCGGCCAGGTCTTCGGCGCCTCGGGCGGCGGCGGCTTCCCCTGACCCAAACGACCCCGCCCCTGTCCAGGGGGCGGGGGCCCGAGCCTGCGCAGGGCACAGGAACGCCCCTGGAAGAGACGCCGCCAGCGTGATCTGCTCGTGTTCCCATCTTGCAGGAGCAAGCCATGGCCAAAGGTCAGATGCGCAGCGGCCGGGAGCCCAAGAAGCCCAGGGCCGACAAGAAGCCCGCTCCCGCCTCGCCCTCGCCCTTCACGCAGCAGCCGCTGGCCAAGCGGCCGCCGCCGGTTCGCGAGGGAAGCTAGCGTCCGCAACGCGAAACGAAACAAGAATGGCCGGGGGAACGCTGTTCCCCCGGCCATTCCTCATTTTCGTCAGGGCCGGAGTGCGGCGGCGGGCCTTCAGCAGCCCTGCCGCGCCTCCGGTGGCCGGACCACCTAAACCCCGCGTCCACGCCCCATGAAGTTCATGACCAGCATGATGATGAACAGCACGATGAAGATGTAGAACAGGATCTTCGCGATCCCGACCGCCGCGCCGGCGATGCCACCGAAGCCGAGCACCCCCGCGATCAACGCGACCACAAGGGCGATGATCGCCCAACGCAGCATGCTACCCTCAGCCATGGGACCTCCGTGTCCAAATGTGACGACGAGAGAACCTTGACGGCGTTGACAAGTTGCGATGCCTTCCTACGCCAGTATGCGGCGCGCGCCCTCCGCCATGACGCGCATCCCGAGCGCCAGATCCTCCTCCGAGGTATCCTCCGTCCAGTGATGGCTGATCCCGTTGATGGAGGGCACGAACATCATCGCCGCCGGCATCACGCGCGCCAGGTATTGCGCATCGTGCCCTGCCCCCGACGGCATGCGCTGCCAGCGCCCGGGAGCCAGCGCCTCCGCCGCATCCGCCAGCGCGTCCTGCAACGCGGGGTCGCTGACGGCGGGCGTGGAGAGCGACATCGCCTCCAGCACCGCCGGACAGCGCTCGCGCCGGTTGCTCTCGGCCACGCAGCGGCGCAGCACCGCCTCCAGCCGCCGCAGCACCTCGATGTCCACGTCCCGGTACTGGAACAGGATCTCCGCGCCGCCCGGAATAATGGAGGGCGCGCCCGGTGACAGCGCGATCCGCCCGGCCGTCCAGACCGTGCGCTCGGCGCAGTGGCGCGGGAACTCCTCGTCGATCATCGCCAGCAGCCGCACGGCGGTGAGCCCCGCGTCGCGGCGCTCCGCCATGGTGGTGGTGCCGGCGTGGTTCTGCTGCCCCTCGATCGTGATCTTCCACTGCCAGATGGCGACGATCCCCGTCACCACCCCGATCCCCAGCCCCTGCCCCTCGAGCTGCCGCCCCTGCTCGATGTGCATCTCGAGAAAGGCGCGGTAGCGGTCGCGCTCCACCTGCACCCGCGGCCGCCCCTCCAGCCCGGCCTCGCGCAGGGCGTCGCGCAGCGGCTTGCCGTGGTAGCGGTTGGACAGGCCGTCGATCTCCTTCTCCTCCAGGATGCCGGTGAAGGAACGGCTGCCGATGAAGCTGCCGTAATGCCCCTCCTCGTCGGCGAACACCGCGACATCCACCGGCAGGCCGGAGGCCGCGAGGTGAAGCGCCGCCACGCAGCCCAGCGCTCCGTCCAGCCAGCCCGCCTCGTTCTGGCTTTCCAGGTGGCTGCCCGCCAGCAGGTGCGGGCCCGGCTTGGGGTTGCGCCCCAGGATGTTGCCGATCCCGTCGATCCCGGCCTCCAGCCCCTCCTCCCGCAGGCGGGAGACGAACCATTGCCGCGCTTCCATGTCCTGGGGGGAAAAGGTCGGGCGGTGCACGCCGCTCCTGAACTGCCCGAAGCGCCGGAGCGCGTGGAGGTCCGCCAGGAAGCGATCCGTGTCCACCTTCATGCCTGCCATTCCCTGTCGCGGTTGCGGCGCGGAGCCTAGATCGGATCGCGCCCGCGCGGTATCCGCCCGCAGCCCCGGCGCTTCCGGTGGCGGAGGGCGCCCCCATCTCCGCCGCACGCTTGCCCTCCCCGGGCGGAAGGGCTACCCGCCCCCGCCCTCCCCTGATCGGCCCATTCCCCTGTCCCCCTCCCTCCGCCCCCTCTCCACCGCCGACTTCGCCTTCGACCTTCCGGACGCGCTGATCGCCCAGGGCCCGGCCCGCCCGCGCGATTCCGCGCGGCTGCTGCGCGTGGCCGATCCGCCGGAGGACCGCGCGATCCGCGACCTGCCGGACCTGCTGCGCGACGGCGACCTGATGGTGGTGAACGACACCCGCGTGATCCCCGCCCGCCTCCGCGCCCGCCGCGGAGAGGCCCGCATCGAGATCATGCTCAACCGCGCGGAAGCGGACGGCACCTGGCATGCCCTGGTCCGCAACGCCCGCAAGCTCCGCCCCGGGGACGTGCTGTCCATCGAGGGCGCGCCCGAACTGGCCCCCCGCGTGGTGGACCAGCCCGAGGGCGGCGCGGTCCGCCTGGACTTCGGGCCCGACCAGGCGGCGCTGGCCGCCGCCCTGGAGCGCGCGGGCGAAATCCCCCTCCCCCCCTACATCGCACGCCCCGAAGGCCCCCGCCCGGAGGACCGCGAGGACTACCAGCCCATCTTCGCCCGCACCCCCGGCGCCGTCGCCGCCCCCACCGCGAGCCTGCACTTCACCCCCGAACTCCTGGCCGCGCTCGACGCCCGCGGCGTCGCCCGCACCACCCTCACGCTGCATGTCGGCGCCGGCACCTTCCTGCCGCTGCGCGGAGAGGACCCGCGCGCCCAGCACCTGCACGCCGAATGGGGCGAGGTGACGGAGGACGCCGCCCGCGCCATCAACGAGACCCGTGCCCGGGGCGGCCGCGTCGTCGCCATCGGCACCACCGCGCTGCGCCTGCTGGAAACCGCGGCGCGCGAGAACAACATCATCGCCCCCTTCCGCGGCCTGACGGACATCTTCCTGCTGCCCGGCCACCGCTTCCGCGGCGCCGACCTGCTGCTGACCAACTTCCACCTGCCCCGGAGCACGCTCTTCATGCTCGTCTGCGCCTTCGGCGGAACCGGGCGGATGCGCGCGGCCTATGCCCACGCCATCGAGGCCGGCTACCGCTTCTACTCCTACGGCGACGCCTGCCTCATCGGGCGCGACGACGCCGAGGCATCGGCATGAACGGCCCGCTGAGCTTCACCCTCCAGGCCCGCGACGGCGGCGCCCGCGCCGGCACCCTGCACACGGCCCACGGCGATGTCCCCACCCCCGTCTTCATGCCCGTCGGCACCGCCGGCACCGTGAAGGCGATGACGGCCGATGCCGTGCGCTCCACCGGCGCCCGCATGGTGCTCGGCAACACCTACCACCTCATGCTCCGCCCCGGCGCCGAGCGCGTCGGCCGCCTCGGCGGGCTGCACAAGCTGATGGACTGGCACGGCCCCATCCTGACGGATTCCGGCGGCTTCCAGGTCATGTCGCTCTCGGGGCTCCGGAAGATGGACGCCGACGGCGTCACCTTCCAATCCCACATCGACGGCAGCAAGCACCGCCTGACGCCAGAGCGCTCCATCGAGATCCAGCACCACCTCGATGCCGACGTCACCATGTGCTTCGACGAGTGCACCCCCTTCCCCGCGACGGAGGAGCAGGCCGCGTCCAGCATGCGCCTCTCCATGCGCTGGGCCGCCCGCTCGCGCGAGGCCTTCCGCCCGCGCGACGGCTACGGCCTCTTCGGCATCCAGCAGGGCAGCACCTTCGAGAGCCTGCGGGCCGAGAGCGCGCGGGCCCTGACGGAGATCGGCTTCGAGGGCTACGCCATCGGCGGCCTCGCGGTCGGCGAGGGCCAGCAGGAGATGTTCCGCACCCTCGACTTCTCCGTGCCCATGCTCCCGCAGGAAAAGCCCCGCTACCTCATGGGCGTCGGCACGCCCGCCGACATCATCGGCGCCGTCGCCCGCGGCGTGGACATGTTCGACTGCGTCATCCCCACGCGCTCCGGCCGCACCGGCCGCGCCTATACCAGCCGGGGCGTGATGAACATGCGCAACGCCCGCCATGCCGACGACGCATCGGCCATCGACCCGGAATGCGATTGCCTAGCCTGCGTCAGGCATTCGCGCGCCTATATCCAGCACCTCATCAGGGCGGAGGAGATGCTCGGCCCGATGCTGCTGACCTGGCACAACATCCGCTACTTCCAGACCCTCACCGCGCGGCTCCGCGCCGCCATCCTCGAGAACCGCTTCGACGCCGAGGCCGCCGCCATCGCGGCGAAGTGGGAAACCACCGCCCCGCCCGAGCCGCCCTCGAAGGAGGAGACGACATCATGAACCACGACGTTTCCGGCCTCACCCAGCTCGGCCAGCACACCACACAACCGCAAACGCCCGAGCAGGCGGTGCTGGAGCGCGTGCCCAACCCGCACAAGGGCACGCACTACGTCGCCCGCTTCACCGCGCCCGAGTTCACCTCGCTCTGCCCGATCACCGCGCAGCCCGACTTCGCGCATCTCGTGATCGACTACATCCCCGGCGACTGGCTGGTGGAGAGCAAGAGCCTCAAGCTCTATCTCACCGCCTTCCGCAACCACGGCGCCTTTCACGAGGCCTGCACCATCGACATCGCCAAGCGCCTCGCGGACCTGCTCCAGCCGGTGTGGCTCCGCATCGGCGGCTACTGGTACCCGCGCGGCGGCATCCCGATCGACGTCTTCTGGCAGACCGGCGCGCCCCCCGCCGGCGCCTGGATCCCCGACCAGGGCGTGCCGCCCTATCGCGGCCGCGGATGACGGACCCGCGCGCGCTCATCCGCGACGAAGCCCTGCGCCTGGGCTTCGACGCGGTCGGCTTCGCGCGCGCGGAACTCGGCCCCGAGGTGCGCGACCGCTTGGCGGATTTCCTCGCCGCCGGGATGCACGGCGAGATGGGCTGGATGGAGGGCCGCGCCGACCAGCGCGCGCACCCGCGGGCGCTCTGGCCCGAAGCCCTCTCGGTTGTCTCCCTCGGCCTCTCCTACGCCCCCGCCGACGACCCGCTGGCCACCCACGCCCATCCCGATCGCGGCACCATCAGCGTCTACGCCCGCCACCGCGACTACCATGACCTCGTGAAGTCCCGCCTGAAGGCCCTCGCCCGCTGGATGGTCGCGCGCTTCGAGGCTCCCGGCGTGAAGGTCTTCGTCGACACCGCCCCGGTTTCCGAGAAACCCCTCGCCCAGCAGGCCGGCCTCGGCTGGCAGGGCAAGCACACCAACCTCGTTTCCCGCGCCCACGGCTCCTGGCTCTTCCTCGGCGAGGTCTACACCACCCTCGCCCTCGAGCCCGACGCCGCGCATGCCGACCGCTGCGGCACCTGCACCCGCTGCCAGGTGGCCTGCCCCACCGACGCCTTTCCCGCGCCCTACCGCCTCGATGCGCGCCGCTGCGTCTCCTACCTCACCATCGAGCACCGCGGCCCCATCCCCGAGGACCTCCGCCCCCGCCTCGGCAACCGCATCTACGGCTGCGACGACTGCCTGGCCGTCTGCCCCTGGAACCGCTTCGCGGCACCAACCACCGTTCCCGGCCTGATCGCGCGCGACGACCTCACCGCCCCACGCCTCGCCGAACTCGCCTCCCTCGACGACGCCGCCTTCCGCGCGCGCTTCTCGGGCTCGCCCATCAAGCGCGTCGGCCGGGGCCGGTTCGTGCGGAACGTGCTGAACGCCATCGGCAACTCGGCCGATCCTTCGCTGCTCCCCGCGGCGCAGGCCCTGCTTGGCGACGACGACCCCGTGGTGGCCGACAGCGCCCGCTGGGCCGCCGCCCGCCTCGCCTCAACCGCTCAGGTCAGTTCCACGGCATAGCGGTGCCCGCGGGTATCCAGGCGCGACACCCGCATCTCCACGGCCCGTCTCGCGGCATCGAAGGTCACGCGCTCGATCAGCAGCAGCGGCGTTCCCACCGGGCAGCCCAGCACGGCCGAATCCGCCTCGGTGGCGGTTGTGGCCGAAAGGCTCTCCTCCAGATGCACCACGATGATCCCGTGGGCCGTCCGGTAATGCACGTAGATCTCGGATCCGAGCTGATCCGGGGCGAGCGGCAGGGAGAAGCCGGGGAAAAGCTCCGCCGGCAGGGTGATCCGCTCGGCGATGCGGGGCTCGCCGCCGAGATGCCGGCTGCGGTCGACCCGGTGCACGGGCGTGCCCGGCTCCAGCTGCAGCACCGCCGCCTCCTCGGCGGTGGCCGGGCCGGTGGAAACCCCCGTGACGAAGGTTTCCGGGTCGGCCGGCTGCCCGTCCAGCGTGCGAACGCGGAAGAACAACCCCAGCGCCTGCCGGCTGGTCTGCCGCGCCACATAGGTGCCCCGCCCCTGCCGCCGCTCGATCAGGTGGCGCCGCTCCAGCCCCCCCAGGGCCCGGCGCAGCGTGCCCGGGGATACGCCCAGCTCATGCGCCAGCTCCGGCTCGGCCGGCAGGGCCTGACCGGACTTCCAGGCGCCCGAAACGATCCGCTCGTTCAGGATGGCTTCGACCTGGGCGTAAAGAGGCCGGGGATCCGGCCGGCGCAGGTCACTCACAGGACATTTCCGGAATACATGGCAGCCACCATCCTACCATTGGCACTCCGTCGGAGGCGAGAGGACCCCTTTGCAGCGAAAACGATCTGCGGCTGCCGCGTCCGGCAGCAGAACTGTCTTGTGTCTTATAGAGGACCATGCGAAACCCTCGCGTCCGCCGTCAAAGACGGGCCGGGTTTGGGGTAGGAAACAATAGGGGACGACGCAGGTTCCGCTGCGTTTGGCACCGGGCATCGTTATGCCGCAGGCGCCGGGCGGGCCGCGTCGTCACCCACAATTCCACCTTTCCACCACCTCCCTCGCAGCCTTGCGTGCCGCAGCCCTCAGCAGGGCTTCCGGGACGGGCATTGCCCATTTCTTGGGCTGGCAGGACGAAACATACCGGCGGCATGTGAAGCCGGAACAAAAACTCCAGGGCGCATGTCCCTCATCGCCCAATCACAGGAAACGTGCCTTACCGATGTCTCGTGCCGTTGGCCCGGCAACCTTCCCGAGCCCGGCCGGTGAACATCCCGCATAGCCTCGGGCGCCGAAACGGGTTGCTTGTGCTCGCGCCTTGCTGGTAGCGCTTGGTGCATGACCTCCGCGCCCCGACCACCGGCCCCTCCGGGCCGGCCGATCAACGCGGTGTTCCCGGGCGCGATGCCGCGGAGCGCCACTCCGGTTCCGGCCGGGCTTCCGCCGCGGCAAAGCCGGGATGGCTCCGCCCGCCCTGCCCTGGCCCTCGCCGTTCTTACCCTTCTGGCCACCCCCGATGCTGGCAGTGCCGCCGGGGACACGGCCCAGGCTGCCTCCCCCGCCATCAGGGAATCCCCCGCCCCGGGTTCCGATTCCGCGGTCTCCCTTCGCAGCCCGGCCCGGGCGAAGCGCGGCGGAACCGACCAGGCGATCGGCAGCCCCCGCGCCGCCTGCCTTGCCGCCGCCCGCCGTTCCGAGGCCGCTCACGGCATCCCCCAGGGCCTGCTGGTGGCCATCGCGCTGGCGGAGTCCGGGCTCCATGCCTTCGCCATGAACATCGGCGGCCAGAGCCATTTCCCGTCCAACACCGAGGAGGCCCGGCGCATCTATCGCGCCGCCCGGCCCGGACAGGCGGTGATGGCCGGCTGCGTGCAGGTCAATGCCAGCGTCCATGCCCGGAATTCGGACTGGCCGCTGGACCCCTGGCGCGCCACCGAGTGGGGCGCGGGCCTTCTCCGCTCCCACTATGAGAAAACCGGCAACTGGACCGATGCGATACGCCGCTGGAACGGCGGCGGCGCCTCGGGCAACCGGCTGGCCTGCCGGGTGCAGGCAAAGCTGCAGGTAACCAATCCCGGCAGCGACGTGCTCTCCAGCGCCCGCTGCGCCGGCAACACGCGGGAGCGCCGCAACGGCGAGGCGCTGCTGGAGATCGCTGAATCCGCCCAGTAGCGCGCGATGTAGCGCGCGAGGTCGCGCGCGAGCGCAGGAGGGCGCACCAACCGGCGGCACGGGCCGCGCGACCAGGCATCAGCCCTGGGAGCGCCGGCGGTCAGGTCCGCCGCGGGCTCATGCGGGATGGCCGGGAAAGCGCGCCTGCAGCAGCCGCGCGGCAACGGGCGCCGTCGCCCGGGCGAGGATCGCATAGCCCCCATCGCTGGGATGCACCCGGTCCGCCACAAAGACATCCGGGTTGGTCCGGTTCGCGATCCGCGCGAAGGACGGGATCGCGGCAAAGTCGATGACCTCGTCCGCGCCCGCGGTGTTCTCGAGCAGATGGCGGTTGAAGAAGGCCAGCTCGGCCCGCTGCGCCAGGGGAAAGGTCGGCCGCGCCAGCTTGGTCGAGGCGATCACGGCCCAGCCTTGGTCCCGTGCCCGCGCGACGTAGCGGGCATAGGCCGCAAAGACCGCCGCGCCGCTCGCCCCCGCCCGGATGTCGTTGTCCCCGGCATGGATGAACAGCAGCTTCGGCCCCAGCACGCCCGCAGCATAGGGCGCGACGTTGCGGCCGTAGAGCGCCAGGCATTCGGCCATCTGCCGGCCCGAGCGGGCGGAGTTGTGCACCCGCCCGGTCCAGCCCAGCAGAGCCACCACCCGCTCGGCCAGGCCATGGCCGGGCGTCGCGCCCTGCCCGGCGGCGATGCTGTCCCCGTCGAACAGAAAGAATCCGGTGCCGGCGGCGCCGGCCACCCGTGTGGGCGGCACGGAGGCCAGCAGCCGGATCAACCCACGCCTCAACATCCCGAGCACCCGCCCCCCCTGATCCGGCCCCTGCACGAGGCGCATCATCATGGCAGAACACCGCGCGCCGCTCACCGTTGGGCGCCTCATCCTTGCCGCCGCGTGGCCCCGCCGCCATCTCCCACCCCATGCCGCACCCGGAAAGCTGGATGAAGGTCACCCCCCTCGGACTCTACTGCGAGCCGGGGGGTTTCTTTATCGACCCATCCCGCCCGGTGGACCGCGCGGTGGTCAGCCACGGCCATGCCGACCACGCCCGCCCCGGCCACAAGGCCGTGCTGGCCACGCCGGACACGCTGGCCATCATGCGCGCCCGCTTCGGCGAGGACCGCGCGGGCGACGTGCAGGAACCGCTGGCCTATGGCGAGAGCGTCACCCGCAACGGGGTCCGCATCACCCTCCTCCCCGCCGGCCACGTCCTCGGCTCGGCGCAGGTCGCGCTGGAGTGGAAGGGAAGCCGCATCGTCGTTTCCGGCGACTACAAGCGCCGGCGCGACCCCACCTGCGCGGGCTTCGAGCCGATGGAGTGCGACGTCTTCGTCACCGAGGCCACCTTCGCCCTCCCGGTCTTCCGCCACCCGCCCGATGCCCACGAGATCCGCCGCCTTCTGGACAGCGTGGCGCTGTTCCCCGAGCGCGCCCACGTCGTCGGCGCCTACGCGCTCGGCAAGACCCAGCGGATCATCGCCCTGCTGCGCGAGGCCGGGTGGGACCGCCCCGTCTATCTCCACGGCGCGGTGGAGAAGCTCTGCACCCTCTACGAGGAACTGGGCGTGCCGCTCGGCGACCTCCGCCCGGTGCCCAAGGGCCTCAAGCGCGGCCACCCCCCGATCCTGCCCGGCGAGATCGTCATCGCGCCCCCCTCCGCCGAGGCCACCCCCTGGGCCCGCCGCCTTGCCGAGCCCGTGACCTGCGCCGCCTCCGGCTGGATGACCGTGCGCCAGCGCGCCAGGTTGCGCGGCGTGGAGCTTCCCCTCATCGTCTCCGACCACGCCGACTGGGACGAGCTTCTGCAAACCATGGAGGACGTGCGCGCCCCGGAGGTCTGGGTCACACACGGGCGCGACGACGCCCTGGTGCACGCCCTCGGCCTCCGCGGCATCCGCGGCCGCGCGCTGCACCTCGTCGGCCGCGGCGACGAGGAGGACGATGGCGCCCCGGAAGCGCCGCCCACGGCCGAGGAAGCCGCGGGTGTCGCGCCGGGGCCGGCCAATTGAGCGTCCAGGCCTTCGCCGACCTGCTGGAGCGGCTCGTCTTCACCCCCGGCCGGCACGCCAAGATCGCCCTCATGCGCCGCTGGTTCGAGGACCAGCCCGACCCAGACCGCGGCGTCGGCCTCGCGGCGCTGACCGGGGAACTGGCCTTCACCGCCGCCAAGCCCATGGTGATCCGCGAACTGGTGGAGAGGCGGGTGGACAAGGTCCTCCTCGCCCTCTCGCACGACTATGTCGGCGACTTCGCCGAGACGGTCGCCCTCATCTGGCCGGAGCGGGAAGGCGTGAACGCCCCGCCCCCAGCCCTTTCCGAGGTGGTGGAGGGCCTTGAGCTCGCCTCCCGCGCAGAGGTTCCGGCGCTGATGGAGGGCTGGCTCGACACCCTCGACGCCGGCGGGCGCCTGGCCCTCATCAAGCTCGTCACGGGCGGCCTCCGCGTCGGCGCCTCCGCCAGATTGGCCAAGACCGCGCTGGCCGAGTGGTCCGGCCAGGAGATCGGCGAGATCGAGGAGGTCTGGCACGGCGTCGCGCCGCCCTACATCCCCCTCTTCCGCTGGCTCGAGGGCCAGGGGCCCCGCCCCGACGCCGCCGGTGCCCCCGTTTTCCGTCCCCTCATGCTCGCCCATCCGCTCGAGGCGCCCGCCGACATCGCGGCGGTGGAGGCCAGTCCCGGAGACTGGCGCGCCGAGTGGAAGTGGGACGGCATCCGGGTCCAGCTCACCGCCGGTCCCGGGGGCCGGCGCCTCTGGTCGCGCACCGGGGAGGACATCTCGGGCGCCTTCCCCGAGATCGCCGAGGCCATGGAGTTCCACGCCGTCCTCGACGGCGAGTTGCTGGTGGTCCGCGACGGGCCGGACGGAAAGCAGGTGGCCCCCTTCTCCGACCTCCAGCAGCGCCTCAACCGCAAGGTCATCGGCCCCAAGCTGATGCGCGACCACCCGGTGGCCGTTCGCCTCTACGACCTTCTGCTGGATGGCGAGGAGGACCTGCGCGCCCTCCCCTTCGATGTCCGGCGGGCCCGGCTGGAGGCCTGGTACGCCCGCCATGCCCCAGCCCGCATGGACGTCTCCGAACTTGTCCCCTTCCAGGGCCTCGGCGACCTCTCGGCGCTGCGCGACACCGCCCGCGCCGCCTCGATCGAGGGCCTGATGCTCAAGCGTGCCGACAGTTCCTACCTGCCCGGCCGCGTGAAGGGCCTTTGGTGGAAGTGGAAGCGCGCGCCGCTGACGGTGGACGCCGTGCTGATGTACGCCCAGCGCGGCCACGGCAAGCGCAGCAGCTACTACTCCGACTACACCTTCGGGCTGTGGCGCACCAACGAGGACGGCACGCGGGAACTGGTTCCGGTCGGCAAGGCTTATTCCGGCTTCACCGACCAGGAACTGGTGATGCTGGACCGCTGGGTCCGCAACCACACCACCGGCCGCTTCGGCCCCGTGCGGGAGGTGGAGAAGGCTTTCGTGCTGGAGGTGATCTTCGACGCCGCCCAGCTCTCCACGCGCCACCGGTCGGGCGTCGCCATGCGCTTCCCCCGCATCGCGCGCCTGCGTCCCGACAAGCCCGCGGAAGAGGCGGATGCGCTGGCGACCCTGATGAACATGGTGGAGAACCGCCCGGGCTGAACCATGCGCACGCCGCAAGCCGGGAAGATGGTTGCGGAGACGCCTCTACACAATTTCGCGAGGAAAGGCTTCGAAGCTGTTCCGTCCCGCGTATCCTCCGCACGATCGGAACGTCATCCTCCTCGCCTGGACCGGCCACCGCCGCACTCGCCAGGGCAGCGCAGGCAACGCGTGGTTCGGGCGAATCAAACGTTTACTGCGGCAGGTTGTGTTCAGGGCCACGATTTCACTCATTGCTGCGTGCCCCCGCCGGCATCGCTTCCTCGCGCCGCGGATGCTCAAGGAGCCGAAACGAATTCCGTGACAGCCCGGGTGGGCTTCGATAGACCATCGCTCTCGACGATGTGAGGTGGAGGCGTACCCTGCGGGTGCAGGTTCTCGCGCCGAACCGGGCAAGGAACTCTCAGCGGAAATGCACCAAACGTTTCCGGTTCCCGATCTGAAGACGCAGCATTCGGGGCATCCCGATTTCAACCTGCCCACGCAGTGGCGACGGGGCCTGGCGGGTTTGCGCGTTTCCACGCGGCTCCTGCTGATCATCGCAGCCTGCCTGGCGCCCACCCTCGCCCTCCAGGTGGCGGTGAGCTGGAGCCAGCTTTCCGAGCGCCGCGCGCAGCTCGACGACCTGGCCGTGCATCAGGCGGAACTTCTGGGCGGCACGGTGGAAAGCATCGCCAACGGCGCGCGCATCCTTCTGGGCGCCGCGGCCGAGCTCAACCGGCTTCCGGCCCACGGCGCCGATTGCGGACCGCGCATGGCGAACCTCCGCCAGCACGCGCCCGGCTTCGCCTTCGTCGCACTGGTGGACTCTGAAGGCCGCGTCGGCTGCGCCTCCGATCCCGCCCTGCTGTCCGGCGAGAACCCGGCCTGGGCGAGTGCCGCGACGGGGGTTCGCACCTTCACCGCCGGCCGCTTCACGCGTTCGGGCGTGCATCCCGGCGGCGTCCTGCCCTTCTACCTGCCCTTCCCTTCCCAGGCGGAAGGGGCCGGCGGCACCCTGGTCGCGGCGCTCGACCTCAACTGGCTGGAACACCAGCTCCGCGGCCTCAAGCACGCGGGCTCGCCCTTTCTGTCCAGCGGCGTGCTGACGGTTGCCGATGCCGACGGCGTCATCCTTGGGCGGGACGTGCGGCACGCGGAGTTCGTCGGCCAGCCCTTCCCCCCGGCGGCCATGGCGATCACCCGCGCCACCACGCCCGGCATCCTGCGCATGCGCAGCATCGACGGCACCGAGCGGCTGATCGGCTACACGCCGCCCACGCCCGCCAACTGCAACCTGTCCGCCCTGGTCGGCTTCTCCGAGCCCGAGCTGATGGGCGACATCGAGCACGCCCTGCTCCGCGGCGTCACCCTGCTGGCCGCCGTCAGCGTCGTGGTCTTCTTCGTCACGCTCCTCGCGGCGCGGCGTTTCATCACCCACCCCACGCAAAGGCTGCTGGCCGCCGCCCGGCAATGGCGCAGCGGCGACCTCACGGCGCGCGCGCGCGACTGCGACGCCGGCTCGGAATTCGGGCAGCTCGCCATCGCCTGGAACGCCATGGCCGCCGTGCTCCGCCAGCGCGAGGACGAGCTCCGGCGCCACGCCGGGGAGATGGAGGCCCGCGTCGCCGAGCGCACGCGGGAGCTGATGGAGGCCAATGCGCGCCTGCAGGCCGAGATCGCCGAGCGCCAGCAGACCGAGGCCGCGCTGTTGCAGGCGCAGAAGGTGCAGGCCGTCGGGCAGCTCGCCGGCGGCATCGCGCACGACTTCAACAACGTGCTGCAGGCGGTGCTGGGCGGGGTCAGCCTGATCCGCCGCCGCGCGGCGGATGGGCCCGCGGTGCAACGCCTGGCGGGGATGGTGGAGGATGCGGCCCGGCGCGGCGAATCCGTCACCCGGCGCCTGCTGGCCTTCTCCCGCCGCGAGGAGTTGCGCGCCGACACGCTGGAAGTGGGTGCCCTGCTGCACGGGCTGCACGAGGTGCTGGCCGCGACGCTCGGCTCGCGCATCCGGGTGCTGGTGGAGGCCACCCCCGGCCTGCCCCATGTGTTCGCCGATCGCGGCCAGCTCGAGACGGTGCTGGTCAACCTCGCGACCAACGCGCGCGACGCCATGCCCGCCGGAGGCACCCTGACGCTTCGCGCCGAGCAGCGCCGCCCACAGGGCGTGGAAGGGCTCGCGCCCGGCGACTACGTCCGCATCACCGTGACCGACACCGGCGAGGGCATGTGCCCTTCGACCCTGGCCCGCGCCTCGGAAGCCTTCTTCACCACCAAGCCGCTGGGCCAGGGCACTGGCCTCGGCCTCGCGATGGCGCGCTCCTTCGCCCAGGGCTCGGGCGGTGCGCTGGAGATCGTCAGCGAGGCCGGGCGCGGCACGGAGGTGGGCCTCTGGCTGCCGGTGATGGCCACCAACCCCGTGGCCCCCGCTGCCCCCGCGCGCCCCGCTAGGCCGGAAACGGAAGGGCGCTACCGCCGCCCCCGCGTGCTGCTGGTGGACGACGAGCCGATCGTGCGCGACGTGCTGGCGACCCAGCTGGCCGATGCCGGCTTCAGCGTCACGGAAAGCCCGGACGGCAACGCGGCGCTGACGCAGTTGCGCCAGGGCGGCCCCTTCGACATCCTGGTGACCGACCTGGCCATGCCCGGGCTGGACGGCGTGGCGCTGATCCGGGAAGCGCAGCGCAGCCAGCCCGGCCTGCCCGCCATCCTCGTCACGGGCTATGCGGGCGAGGCGGCCTCGCTCGCGGTCGGCGCCGCGATCGCCGGCAGCTTCACCCTCCTGCGCAAGCCCGTCACGGGCGTCGAGCTCGCCGACCATGTGGCGGCCCTGCTGGGCGCGCGGGCGGAGGCCGGGACTTAGGGGCACGGCGTTGCGGCGGCCCGGATGTCCGGGCCGCTCGCCATTCGCTTCTTTCCGGTCCGCGCAAGCAACCGGAACTGGCCGCTGGCCGTGGTGGTCGCGGTGGGGCCATCCATGTGGCCCGGGTTCTCCCGCGGCCTGGCACGACACGCGGCCGGAACCTGTCAGGCGACCGGCGCAACGAAAGGTGGGAACACGGGGTAGAAGCGCCTCAGGCCCCCTGAGGGCAGGACTGCATGGCCGCCACGTCCATCCACATCGGCTCCCAGATATGGCCGTCCGGGTCCTGGAAGCTGCGGCCGTACATGACGCCATAATCCTGCTTCGGCCCGGGATCGGCCGCCCCGCCGCCCGAGACGGCGGCCTCCACCATGGCGTCGACCGCGTCCCGGCTGTCGCAGGACAGGCAGAGCAGCACCTCGCTCGCGGCCCGCGCATCGGCGATGGGGCGCGGGGTGAAGGCGCGGAACTTGTCGTGGGTCAGCAGCATCACGTGGATCGTGTCGGAGAAGACGATGCAGGCGGCGGTATGATCGGAGAACTGCGGGTTCCTGGTTCCGCCGATGGCTTCGTAGAAGGCCACCGCCACCGGCAGATCGGCCACGGGCAGGTTCACGAAGATCATGCGGGCCATGGGGCGTCCCTTTCCTGGCATTGCTTGAAGACGCTGGCACGCAGAGTCATATGAAGCAACCATGAAGTTAGAAAAAATAACAGACCGCCGCCGCTGGTACGACGATGCCTGTGCCGCCGCGCATGCGCTGGACCTGCTGGGGGAGCGCTGGGCGCTGCTGGTGATGCGCGAACTGATCTTCGGCCCGCGCCGCTTCAGCGACCTGCGCGCCAGCCTGCCCGGCATCAGCGCCAATGTGCTGACCCAGCGGCTGGAAGGGCTGGAAGCCGTGGGGGTTCTCCTTCGCCGCCGCCTGCCTCCGCCGGCGGGTGTCCAGGTCTACGAGCTGACGCCCTGGGGGCGGGAAAGCGAGCCGATCTTCATGGCGCTCGGCCGCTGGGCGGCCCGCTCCCCGCTGCATGATCCCACCCTTCCCTTCAGCGCGGCCTCCCTGCTGCTGTCGCTGCGGACCATGCTGGATGCCGGGCGGGCGGAGGGGATCGAGGCGCGGATCGGGCTGCGCCTGGGGCGGGAGGAGTTCGCGCTTCGTCTGGCCGGAGGGCAGATCGCCGTGTCCCCGGGCCCGGCGGCGGAGGCCGACGCGGTGATCTCCGGGGAGCCTCCGGCGCTGGCGGCCGCGATCTATGGCGGCCAGCCGCTGGAGGGGTTGGAAGCAGCGGGGGCGCTCCGCATCGACGGGGACCGCGTGCTCGTCCGATGGTTCGTCACCCTCTTTCCGCTGCCCCCGAAAGCGTTCCCTTGACCTTCCCATGATGGGAACCCCCATCTTCGCGGGTGAGCGAGGATCGCCACCCATGAGCACCATCGAAGCAACCCGTCTGAGCCTGCCGGTCGAGGGCATGAGCTGCGCCTCCTGCGCCGGCCGCGTGGAGCGCGCCCTGGCCGCCGTGCCGGGAGTGAGCGCGGCCGCCGTGAACCTCGCGACCCATCAGGCCCTGGTGGAGGGCGAGGCGCTGGACCCCGAGGCGCTGCGCGCGGCCGTTCGGCGGGCCGGCTATGATTCGCCGGTTTCCACCACGGAGTTCGTCGTGGGGGGCATGACCTGCGCCTCCTGCGCCGGCCGGGTGGAGCGGGCGCTGGCGGCCGTGCCGGGCGTGGAAAGCGCGGCGGTGAACCTGGCCACCCATCGCGCCACGGTGCGCCACGCGCCGGATGCGCCGGGGCGCGCCGCGCTGGAGGAGGCCCTGCGGAAGGCGGGCTATGCCCCTCTTCCCCTGGACGGCACGCAGGAGGGACCCGGCGCGGCCGATCCCCATGCCGGCCATTCCGGCCCGCCCGCCGGGGGAGAGGAAGCCGGCCTGCGACGGGACACGCTCGTGGCCGTGGCGCTCGCCGCGCCGCTCTTTGTTTTGGAGATGGGCGGGCACATGGTGCCGGCGCTGCACCACGCCGTGGCGGGCCCGGCCTGGAACTGGGCGCAGCTTCTGCTCGCGACCGCCGTGCTGTTCGGGCCGGGCTGGCGCTTCCACCGCGCGGGCTGGCCGGCCCTGTTCCGCGGCGGGCCGGAGATGAACAGCCTGGTGGCGCTCGGCACCCTGGCGGCCTGGGGCTATTCGGTGGTGGTCACGCTGGCGCCGGGGCTGGTGCCGGAGGCGCAGCGGCACGTGTATTTCGAGGCCTCGGCGGTGATCGTGGCGCTGGTGCTGCTCGGGCGCTGGCTGGAGGCGCGGTCGCGCGGGCGGGCATCCCACGCGATCCGGCGGCTGCTGGACCTGCGGCCGGCGACGGCGCGGGTGGAGCGCGCCGGCGAGGAGGTGGAGGTGCCCGCGGACAGCCTCCGGGCCGGCGACGTGATGCGCCTCCGCCCCGGCGAGCGCGTGCCCACCGATGCCCTGGTGATCGAGGGCGAGAGCCATGTCGACGAATCCATGGTGACCGGCGAATCGGTGCCGGTGCGGCGCGGGCCGGGCGACGCGGTGGTGGGCGGCACGGTGAACGGCCAGGGCGCGCTGCGCCTGCGCGCGACGGCCGTGGGATCGGCCACCGTGCTGGCGCGCATCACCCGGCTGGTGGAGGAAGCCCAGGGCGGCAAGCTGCCGATCCAGGCCCTGGCGGACCGCGTGACGCGCTGGTTCGTCCCGGCGGTGATGGTGGTGGCGGCGGCGGCCTTCGCGGGCTGGATGCTGGCGGGCGCCGGGCTGGCGCAGGCGCTGGTGGCGGCGGTGGCGGTGCTGATCATCGCCTGCCCCTGCGCGATGGGGCTGGCGACGCCCGTGGCGGTGATGGTGGGCACGGGGCGCGGGGCGGAGCTCGGCGTGCTGTTCCGCCGGGGCGCGGCCCTGCAGGCGCTGCGCGACGTTTCCGCGGTCGCCATGGACAAGACGGGCACGCTGACCGAGGGCCGCCCGGTGCTGACCGACCTGATCCCCGCCCCCGGCTTCGAGCGCGACACGCTTCTGCCGCTGATCGCCGCGGCGGAGGCCGGAAGCGAGCACCCGCTGGCCGAGGCGCTGCGGGCGGCGGCGAAGGGGCTGGCGGTGCCGCGTGCGGAGGGCTTCCAGGCGCTGCCCGGCATGGGCCTGCGCGCGATGGTGGAAGGGCGGCGCGTGGAGGTGGGCGCGGACCGGTTCATGGCCTCCCTCGGCCTGGACGTGGCCGCCTTCGCGGCGGATTCGGCGCGGCTGGCGGCGCAGGGGCGCTCGCCCGTCTATGCGGCCGTGGACGGGCGCCTCGCGGCGGTGCTGGCCATGGCCGACCCCGTGCGCGCCACCACCGCCCCGGCGCTGGCCGCGCTGCGCGGCATGGGGCTGCGGCTCGCCATGGTGACGGGCGACAACCGCCGCACGGCCGAGGCCATCGCCGGGCCGCTGGAGCTGGATGCCGTGGAGGCGGAGGTGCGGCCGGAGGGCAAGGTGGACGCGGTGCGGCGCCTGCGCGGCGAGGGGCGCATCGCCTTCGTGGGGGATGGCGTGAACGACGCGCCCGCCCTGGCCGCGGCCGATGTGGGAATCGCCATCGGGACGGGCACGGACGTGGCGATCGAGAGCGCCGACGTGGTGCTGATGTCGGGCGACCCGCGCGGGATCGCGACCGCGGTGGGGCTCAGCCGCGCGACCATGCGCAACATCCGCCAGAACCTGTTCTGGGCCTTCGCCTACAACGTGGTGCTGATCCCGGTGGCGGTGGCCGGGATGCTCTCGCCCGTGCTGGCGGCGGCGGCGATGGGGCTGTCCAGCGTGTTCGTGGTGGGCAATGCGCTGCGCCTGCGCGGATACACGCCATGAGGATCGGGGAGGCGGCCGGAGCATCCGGCGTTTCGGCCAAGATGATACGGCACTACGAGGCCGTGGGCCTCTTGCCCGCCGCCAGCCGGCGGGACTCCGGCTACCGCGACTACGGCGCGGCGGAGGTGCACGCGCTGCGCTTCATCCGGCGCGCGCGGGACCTCGGCTTCTCGCTGGGGGAGATCGCGGGGCTGCTGGCGCTCTGGGCCGACCGGGGACGCGCGAGCGCGGAGGTGAAGCGGCTCGCGCTCTCGCATGTGGAGGCACTGGAGGAAAAGGCGCGCTCGCTTTCCGCCATGGCCGCGACGCTGCGGCACCTGGCGGAAAGCTGCCACGGGGATGGCCGCCCGGAATGCCCGATCCTGGAGGACCTGGCGGGCGGGCGGGCTCAGATGTCCTCGAGGCGGTCCACGTAGCGCAGCCCGGCCTTCTCCAGCGCCGGGCGCATGTCGTAGAGGTCGAGGCCCAGCACGCCGGAGGCGAGCCTGGAGCGCTTGGCCTCCTCGTTCGCCTGGCGCTTCTCGGCGGCGGCGAGGGTGGCCGCGATGTCGGCGGCGGGAACCACGACCACGCCGTCGTCGTCGGCCACCACCACGTCACCGGGGCGCACGGACACGCCCGCGCAGACCACGGGGATGTTCACCGAGCCCAGCGTCGCCTTCACCGTGCCGCGGGCGGAGACCGCGCGGGACCAGACGGGAAAGCCCATCTCGCGCAGCACGGCCACGTCGCGCACGCCCGCATCGATCACCAGGCCGCGCACGCCGCGGGCCTTGAGGGATGTGGCGAGAAGATCGCCGAACATGCCGTCGGTGTTGTCGGTGGTGCAGGCGACCACGAGGATGTCGCCGGGCTGGCACTGCTCCACCGCGACATGGATCATCCAGTTGTCGCCGGGCTGGGCGAGCACCGTGACGGCGCTGCCCGCCGCCGACGCGCCCGGCCAGGCCGGGCGCATGGTGGTCTTCATCAGGTTGGGCGCGCGGCCGCTCGCCTCGTGCGTGGTGGAGACGCCCAGCGGCGCGAAGCGGTCGATGGTGGCGAGGTCGGCGCGCGGGTTGTGGCGGACGACGACCGGGGTCATGCCAGCACCTCGACGGCGTCGGGGAAGATGGTCTGGTAGGCCTCGCCGTACTTCATGGCCTTGCCGGAGTTGCGGCCGCCCTGCATGCCGCGGTTCAGCGCCACGCGCTCGTAGTAGTCCCAAAGGTGGCGCTGGGCGGGAAGCTGCTCGAAAGCCTTCCACTTCTGCTCCCACACCTCCGTGATGTTGAGGATGCGGTTGGGCTTGAAGTCGCACTGCTCGGGCTGGTGCGGCTCGAACTGGAAGACCTGCGGGGCGGAGTAGGTGACGCCGCCGGGGCCCGGCTTGTGGCCGGCGGCCTGGGCGACGATCCGGGCCTCCTGCGCGATGCGGGACGCCTCGGGGTGGTCGACGTTGTAGGGGTCGCGGATCGCGTGGGTGAGCACGAAGGAGGGGTTCACCTCGCGGTAGATGTCGATCAGGCGGTCCATCATCGCGGGGGTGATGTGCAGCGGGTAGTCGCCGGCATCGAAGAACTCGATCTCGGCGCCGAGGATGGAGGCCGCGGCCTCGGCCTCGGCGCGGCGGCCTTCCTTGCACGTCTCCATCGTCATGCCGGGCTGCTTCCAGGCACCCTGGCTTTCGCCGCGCTCGCCATAGGACATGCAGACGATCTTCACGCGGTAGCCCATCTTCGCGTGCAGCGCGATGGCGCCGCCCGCGCGCCAGACGAAGTCGCCGGGATGGGCGGTCACGACGAGGCCGGTCTTCTGGGTTGCGGACATCGCGGTGTTCCTCAGTTCGCCCAGTAGAGGGTGTTCGGGTTGTCGATCAGGATCTTGCGGCGCTGCGCCTCGTCCGGCGCGGCCAGGCCGAGCAGGTCCACCAGGTCCCCGTCATTGGGCATGTCGCCCGCGATGTTCGGGTGCGGGAAGTCGGTGCCCCAGAGCGTGCGGTCCGGCGCCGCCTCGATCAGCTTCTGCGCGAAGGGCACGGCGTCGTGGAAGGGGCTGCCCGCCGAGGTGACGCGCTCGGGCCCGCAGACCTTCACCCAGGCGAGCGGGTTCTGCATGAGGCCCAGCAGGCGGCGGAAGGGCTCCTGATCGAGCCCGTTCTTGGCCTGCACGCGGCCCATGTGGTCGATGACGAAGGGCACCTTGATGCGGGAGATGCGCGGGGCGTGCTCCACGATGTCCCCGGCGTCGAGGTGGAGCACGACGTGCCAGCCGAGCGGCTGGATGCGGTCCAGCACGCGGTCGAAGACCTCGAGGTCGGGGGTGCCGCCGAGGTGCTTGACGAAGTTGAAGCGCACGCCGCGCACGCCGCCCGCGTTCAGTTCCTCCAGCTCGCGGTCCGTCACGGTGCCGTCCACGATGGCGACGCCGCGGTAGGCGCCGTTGCTCGATGCGATGGCGTCGATCATGGCGGCGTTGTCGGTGCCGTGGCAGCTCGCCTGCACGATCACCGCGCGGTCGATGCCGAGCACGGCGTGGACGCGGCGGAGATCCTCCACCGGCGCGTCGGGCGGGGTGTAGGAGCGGTCGGGGTCGTAGGGGAACTTATCGGCGGGGCCGAAGACGTGGCAGTGGGCGTCGCAGGAACCCTCCGGCAGCTTCAGCTTCGGCGTTTTGGTGTTCGGGTCGGGGGGCTGGCAGGTCTTCATGATGCTCTCACTGCTTCTCGATGCCGGCGCGCTCGATCACCGCGCGCCACTTCTCGGTCTCGCTGGTCATGAGCTGGCCGAGCTGGGCGGGGCTGTCGCCCTTTGCCTCCACGCCGGCTTCCAAGAGCTTGGAGCGCACGGCGGGGTCGGCCAGCACCGCGTTCAGCTCGCGGTTCAGGCGCTCGATCACGGGCGCGGGCGTGCGGGCGGGAGCGACGACGGCGTTCCAGGAGGTGACGTCGAAGCCGGCGAGGCCGGCCTCCTGCAGGGTGGGCACATTCGGCAGGTTGGCCGCGCGGGCCGAGGAGGTGACGGCGATGGCGCGGAGCGAGCCGTCCTTGAGCTGGCCCATGAGCGGGGCCACGATCTCGAAGGCCGCCGTCACGTCGTTGCGCAGCAGGCTGGTGAGCAGCGCGGGCGTGCCGGAGAAGGGCACGGTGGTGGCGTCCACGTTGGCGGTGGTCTTGAACAGCTCGGCCGCCAGGTTCTGCGTGCTGCCGACGCTGATGGTGCCGATGTTGGTGCCGGCCGGGTCGCGCTTCAGCGCCGCGATCAGGTCCTGCGCGGTGCGGATGGGCGAGCCTGGCGCGACGAGGATCGCGATGGCGAAGGTGCCCATCAGGCCGACCGGCGCGAAGTCCTTGATCGGGTCGAAGGGCAGGCTGCGGAAGAGGGACTTGCTGATGGCGTTGGCGTTGGTGGCCACCATCAGCGTCGCGCCGTCCGCGGGCGCGGTCAGCAGCGTCTGCCCGGCGACGATGCCGCCCGCCCCCGGGCGGTTCTCGATCACCACGGGCTGCTTGATCCGCTCGGACAGCGCCGCGCCCACCGTGCGGGCGGTGAGGTCGGCGACGCCCCCGGCGCCGTTCGGGACGATCAGGCGGATGGGCTTGTCGGGCAGGGTGGCCTGGGCCCGGGCCGGGGAGGAGGCAACCCAGGGGGCAGCGGCGAGGGCGGCGCCCAGGCGCAGGGCGTCACGGCGGGTGGTGGACATGCGCGTTCCTTTCTCGATGGCCGCCTGCTTGTGCGGCGACCTTGTTGACCGACTGTTATTCGGCCGCCTGCTTTTGGTGCATCGCAGCGACCAAACCGTCGAGCAGCGCGTCGAGGTCGGTGGTGGCCAGCTGCGCAGGGCCCATTTCCCGCCCCTGGGCCGCGGCCCAGTCCTGGCGCTCGGCGATGGAGGCGCTCAGCAGGGGGGTGACGCCCGCCTCCTGCACGGTGCGGGCGACCTCGCGCATCTCCTCCGCGCGGCGCTTGCCGTGGATCAGGGCGCGGCTGATGACGTAGCGGGCGAGGCCGCGCCAGTCCTCGTGCGGCAGCGTGTCCGACAGCGAGCGGAGCACGTCGTCCTCCACGCCGTAGTGGCGGGCGGCGAGCATGCATTCGGTGGTCAGCGCCTCCAGCCCCTTGACCATGACGCTGCGGCACATCTTGACGGCGGAGGCGCGGCCGATCTCGGGCGCGTATATCCTCAGGTCCATGCCGAATGGGGCCATGGCGTCGATGAAGGCCTGGGCATCGGGGCCGCCAAGCAGCATGGGGGTGCGCAGGCCCTTGGGCGGGACGCTGGCCATCACCGCGGCCTCCACGTAGCGCCCGCCCGCCGCGGCCACCGCGGCGCCGTTGGCCTGCTTGGCGGAGGGCGAGACGGAGTTCACGTCCACGACCAGGGGAGCATGGGAAAGGCCGCCCGCGAGGGACTGCGCGGCGGCGAGGGCGGAGCCGGCGGTGACGGCGATGAACACCACCCCGGCCTGGGCCGCGGCCTCGGCGGCGCTGCCGTGGAGGGTGGCGCCGGAGGCCTTCGCGCGGTCGCGCGCGGCGTCGAGCACGTCGAAGGCATGGATGGCGGTGGCGCCGCCGGCGCGCAGGTCCCGGGCGAAGATGCCGCCGACCTCGCCGAAGCCGATGATGGCGAAGCTGGTCATGTTCTGTTTCCTCATTCCACGCCGTCGGGAAGGCCGGCCCAGACCTCGTCCACGGTCAGGGGGCGGGGCAGCATGTCCTGGGCGGCCATGTAGTTCAGCGCGAGCCCGATCACCGGGCGGAGCGCCGCGCGGGTGTCGGGCGGGGCCCCGTGCTCGCCGGGAGGGACCGGCGCGGCGGAGGCGCGGGCCATGCGGAGGATTTCCGCCACGAGCTCGGGGCGGGCCTCGGCCAGCTCCCGCTTCACGGTCAGCATGTGGTTCACGGGCACGATGCGGTGGCGGGCCCAGAAGGCCTGGGCCGCCGCGGCCGGGTCGGGGAAGACGGTGCGGAGGCCAGGGTCGTCCGGCACGTCGTTGCCCACGATCACCGCGTCCAGCTCACCCGCGCGGAGCATCGCCATCATGTCCTGCCCGGGCGCGGCGCGCTCGGCCCAGGCGGGATCGGCGATGCCCTGGACATGGGCGTCCTCGAAGGTGATCCAGCGGCTGGCGGAGGGGGGCGGGCCGCCTTCTTCCGCGACGATGCCGCGAATCCACATGCCCGTGGTCTGGCTATAGGCGCGCACGCCGATCCGGCGGCCGGCGAGGTCCGCCGGGCCCCGGATGTCGCTGTCGGCCCGGCACAGCATGGCCGATTGCTGGAAGCGGGCGGCCAGCACCACCGGCAGCAGCACGATCGGGCGGCCCACCGCCCTGGCCTGGAGGAAGGTGGCGATCGCCATTTCCGAGACGTCGAAGCGGAGTTCCCGCACCATGGGCGCGAAGGCGCGGCTGATCACCGGGAACCCGGCGAAGTCCAGCCGGATCAGGCCGGAGGCGACGCCACCCTCCTTGAGGGCGCGGGTGCGGGGATAGGTGCCGATGGCGGCGCTGAGCGCGGCGGGGGCCGTCATGCCGTTTTCCTCCGTTCCCCCGCCTTCGCCAGCGCGGGCGGCCGGGGTGCGGGCCATGCCCTAGCCCCTGGGCTGGCCGCCTGTCTTATCGCTTTCGGGAGCCTGGGTATCAGTCATGGTTATAGCCGTGAGGCCGCGCTGGCCGATTTCGGCGAGATGGGCGCGCAGGCAGGCCACGAAGGCCTGGCCGCCGGGCGGCAGCGTGCGGTCGCGCGGCAGGATCAGCCCGGCCGGGCGCGGGGGCGCGGGCACGGGCAGCGGAACCACCCGCAGCGTGCCGCGCAGAAGGTCTCCCGCCATCATCAGACGGGGCATAACGGCGATCAGGTCGGTCGCGTGCAGCATCTCCCGGATGAAGCCGTAGGAGCTGGAGCGAAGCGAGGCGCCGGGGACGAGCCCCAGCATGTCGAGCAGGACCTCGATCTCCTGCCCCACGCGCTGGCTGACGGTGGGCAGGATCAGCTCGTAGCGGCGCAGCGCCTCGGGCGTGACCTCCGGGAGTGAGAGCACGGGATGGTCGGCGCGGACCAGGACGGAGATGGGCTCCTCCCACAACGGCTCCCGCGGGAAGCCGTCGGGCACGGCGGGCTCGTAGAGGCGACCCACGATGAGGTCGATCTCCCCGGCCGCAAGCTGGGGCAGGAGCTCCTCGGTGCGGCCCTGCTCCAGCCGGACGTGGATGCCGGGGTAGCCGGCGGTGAGGCGGGTGAGCGCGCCGGGCAGCACGCCGGTGGCCGCCACGGGCAGGGTCCCGATGGCCACCGTGCCGCTGCCCGGCTCGGAAAGGCGGTCCAGGTCCTCGTCCAGGCGGTGCAGCTCGGCCAGGATGCGGCGGGCGGCGGCGACCAGGAGGGTGCCGGCCTCGGTGGGGCGCACGCCGCGGGGCAGGCGGTCGAACAGGCGCTGGCCCGTGATCTCCTCCAGGTCCTGCAGGGTGCGGGTGAGCGCGGGCTGGCTGATGCCCAGCGTGGTCGCGGCCCGCAGCAGGCTGTGCTGGGCGTGAATGGCCTCCACCGCCCGGAGGTGGTGCAGCTTGAGGCGCCGGTCGAGATAGCGCCGGAGGGTCACCCCGCCGGCACCGGCGGCGCGGCCGCCAGGGAAGCGGCCCCGGCGCCCGCCCCTTCCAGGCCCGCGGCTTCGAGCGAGGCGCGGACGGCCTCCTCCACCCGCAGCGCGGCGTCCAGCGCGGCGCGGCCGGCCAGGCCGTCGGCCTCCACCGGGGCGCCGTCCAGGCAGGCGGCGGCGAAGGCGGCGTGCTCGGCCTCCAGGCTGTCCGTCTCGGCCCAGGCGGCGCGGGACAGGCCGTGGCCGGGAAGCTGCTCCAGCGTGTCCCCTTCCCCGCGCCGGACCCAGATCATCTCGCGCTTGAGGTGGTCGAGGTTGAGGTAGCCCTCGTCGCCGAACAGGCGCAGGCGCCGCTCCATGTGGAGCGAGACGCGGCTGGCGGTGATGGTGGCGGCCGCGCCGTTGCCGAAGCGCAGCCGGGCGTTGGCGATGTCGATGGTGGGGGAAACGACGCGGGTGCCGACCGCCTCCACCCCGACCAGCGGGCTGCCGGCCAGGGCGAGGGCCAGGTCGAGGTCGTGGATCATCAGGTCCAACACCACCGAAACATCCAGGCTGCGGGGGCGGAAGGGCGCGATGCGGATCGCCTCCATATAAAGGGGACGGCCGATCCGGGCGGCCAGGCCGCCACCGGCGCGCAGCGTTCGCATGCCGCCCGAGAAGCGCTCGAGCTGGCCCACCTGCAGCACCACGCCCTTCTCCTTCGCCAGCGCCACCAGGTCGTCGGCCTGGGCCAGCGTGGCGGCGATGGGCTTTTCCACCAGCACGTGCCGCCCGGCCGAAAGGGCGGCCTGGGCCAGGCCGTGGTGGAAGGCGGTGGGGGTGGCGATGATCACGGCCTCGGCGGCCTCGATCACCGCCTCGGCCGGGAGGGAGGGGCAGCCGGCCTCGGCCGCGACCTGCGCCGCGCGGGCGGGGTCGGCGTCGTGCAGGCCCACGAATTCGAAGCGCGGAGCCCTGGCAGCCTTCAGCGCGTGGAAGCGGCCGAAATGCCCGGCCCCCAGGATACCCAGACGAAGACGCATGTTTCCAAATCCCCCAGCCCGGTCCCCCGGAACGGGCCGGGCTGTAGCAAGGATGCGCCAGGGTTGCATCAGGGGCGGGTGGGACGCATCTTCCGGCCCCATTTCCATGGCATAGTGCCAGTTCTCACACACGGTTCGCACGGGGGGCCGCAAAGGCCATGTTGTATTTCGCGCGGTGGAAGGTCGCCGCGATCCTGGGCGTCATCGCCCTGGGACTGATCCTTTGCGTGCCCAATATCATTCCGCGCTCGGTGCTGCCGGCCTGGGCGGCGCGGCAGATCTCGCTGGGCCTGGACCTGCGCGGCGGCTCCTACCTCTTGCTTGAGGTGGACATGAACGCGGTGGTGCGGGAACGGGTGGAGAGCCTGGCGGATGCCGCGCGCACCAAGCTGCGGGCGGCCAATATCGGCTATCTCAACCTGGCGGGCGACCCGAACAACCGGCGGCTGAGCCTGCGCGTGCGCGACCCCGCCCAGGCCGAGGCGGCGGCGGTGCAGCTGCGGGAGCTGGCCAACCCGGTGCCCGTGCGCGGATCGGCCACCAACACCGAACCCGACATCGTGGTGACCACGGCGCCCGACGGCACCGTGACGGCCACGCTTTCCGACGCGGCGCTGGTCGCGCGCGGCAGCGGCGCGGTGGAGCAGTCGCTGGAGATCGTGCGGCGCCGCATCGACGAGACCGGGGTGTCCGAGGCGCTGATCGCGCGGCAGGGGCAGAACCGCATCCTGGTGCAGCTGCCGGGCGTGGAGGATCCCAACCGGATCAAGGACCTGCTGGGCCGCACCGCCCGCATGACCTTCCACCTGCTGGACGAGAACGCGAACCCCGCCGCCGGCGCGCCGCCGCCGGGGGTGCAGTTCCTCCAGGGCGAGGAGCGCGGCGGGCAGGCGCCGAGCCGCTACGCCGTGCGCCGCCGGGTGGAGGTGGACGGGGCCAACCTGTCCGACGCCCGCGCCGGGCAGGACAGCCGAAACGGCGAATGGGTGGTGAACTTCACCTTTGATTCCGTGGGCACCCGCCGCTTCGCGGAGGTGACCCGCCAGAACGTGGGCCGGCCCTTCGCCATCGTGCTGGACGACAAGGTGATCACCGCCCCCGTGATCCGCGAGCCCATCACGGGCGGGCGCGGGCAGATCAGCGGCAGCTTCAACGCCCGCAGCGCGAACGACGTGGCCGTGCTGCTGCGCGCCGGCGCCCTGCCCGCGCCGCTGACGGTGGTGGAGGAACGCACGGTCGGGCCGGAGCTGGGGGCGGACGCCATCCGGGCGGGGGTGATCTCGCTCGCGGTGGGCGCGCTGTTCGTGTTCCTTTACATGGGCTTCGCCTACGGGCTGCTCGGCTGGTTCGCCAACATCGCGCTGCTGGTGAACATCATGCTGATGATGGCCGCCCTTTCCCTGCTTCAGGCGACGCTGACCCTGCCGGGCATTGCGGGCATCGTGCTGACGCTGGGCACGGCGCTGGACGCCAATATCCTGATCAACGAGCGCATCCGCGAGGAGACGCGCGCGGGGCGGACGCCGATCCAGGCGCTGGAGGCTGGCTTCACCAAGGCCTCCGGCACCATCATGGACAGCAACCTGACCAACCTGATCGCCATGGCCTGCCTTTTCGCCTTCGGTTCGGGGCCGGTTAAGGGCTTCGCGGTTACGGTGGCCATCGGCACGGTGGTGCAGATGTGGACGGCGACCACCCTGGTGCGGCTGATCGTTTCCTGGTGGTACCGCGCGACCCGCCCGCGCGTGCTGCCGGTCTGAGAGGGGATCGAACCATGCTCGGCTTTCTTCGCCGCCCCCTCTTCCGCCTCGTGCCGGACGACACGCGCATCCAGTTCATGCGCGGGCGCATCGTGGGGCTCGTTGTTTCCGCGGTGCTTTCCACGGCCTCGGTCGTGCTGGCCATCTATCCCGGGCTGGAGAAGGGCATCGACTTCAAGGGCGGGATCGTGATGGAGGCCCGCACGCCCGGCCCCGCCGACCTCGGCCAGCTTCGCGGCGTCGTGTCGGGCCTCGGCCTGGGCGATGTCGGGATGCAGGAATTCGGCGATGCCTCCACCGTGCTCATCCGCCTGCCCGTGCAGGGGGAGGAGGCGGCGACGCAGCAGGCGGTGTCGCGCGTGCGCGGCGCGCTGGAGACGGCGGCCCCCGGCACGCGCATCCTGCGCACGGAGGCGGTGGGCAACCGCGTCTCGGACGAGCTGTTCCAGGGCGGGCTGATCGCGCTGGCCATCTCGCTCGGCGCGATGCTGATCTACATCTGGTTCCGCTTCGAGTGGCAGTTCGCGGTGGGCGCGATCGTCACCCTGATCCTGGACACCACGAAGGTGGTGGGGTTCCTGGCCGTGACGCGGCTGGAGTTCAACCTGACGACCATCGCGGCCATCCTGACGATCATCGGCTTCTCGGCCAACGACAAGGTCGTGGTCTATGACCGGATGCGGGAGAACCTGCGCAAGTTCAAGACCATGCCCCTGCGCGAGCTGATCGACCGCTCGATCAACGAGACGCTGAACCGCACGCTCGGCACCTCCATGACGCTGTTCCTTTCGGCGCTGCCGCTGGCGCTGTTCGGAGGGGAGACGCTGGCGGGCTTCGCCTGGGTGATGCTGTTCGGCATCGTCGTCTCCGCCTCCTCCTCCATCTTCATCGCGGCGCCAATCCTGCTGTTCCTCGGCGAGAACCGGCTGCGCCGGGGAACCGAGGCGGTGGCCAAGCCCGTGCCCCCGCGGCCGGCGGCGCGCGCGGCCGGGAGCGTTGCGGGGCCGCAGGCGTGACCACGCGGCGGGGGATCATGGGGGCGGCCCTGGCCGCGGCTTCCGCGCCGGGCCGGGCGGGGGCGCAGGCCCCTTCCCTTCCCTATCTCCCGCCCTCCGAGCGCACCCGCAGCCTGACCCTTCTCGTTGGCGCGGAGGGCGGCAGCGGGGCGGATCTCTGGGTGCGGGGCTTCGCGCCCTTTCTGGAGCGGCACCTGCGGCGGGTGCAGGTGCAGGTGGCGAACCGCCCGGGAGAGGGCGGGCTGACCGCCCTCCGGCAACTGGCCGAGGCGCCCACCGACGGCTCCGTGCTGGCCTATGCCATCACCCCCTTCCTGGTCGCCCGCATGGTGGAGCGGCGGGCGACGGGACTGCTGGACAAGATCCGCCTGATGGGCGCCGTGACGGAGGAGCCGGTGGCGCTGGTCGCCGCTCCCGGCACCGACCTCGATGCGCTCCGCGCCCAGCGCGAGCGGCCGCTCGGCCTGCCGCCGCCGGTGAGTGCCGCTGCCATCGCGGCGATGGACCTGGTCCAGGCCCTTCCGATGGAGCACCTGCATTTCCCCTCCGCCGCCGCGGCGCGCGGGGCGGCGGCCTCGGGCAATGTGGCGGCGGCACTGATGACGGTGTCCGAGGCGCTGGCGGCGGTGCGCGAGGGGAAGCTGGCGGTGCTCGCCGTGGCGTCCGCGGCCCGGCACCCGCAGTTGCCGGATGTGCCGACCCTGCGCGAGCAAGGCATCCCGCTGGATGCCGCGCTGCGGCGGGGGATCGCGGTGCCGGCCGGGATCGAGGCGCGCCCCGCGGCCCATATCGCCCGCGCGCTGCGCGCCGCGGCGGAGGACCCGGAGTTCCTGGCCCAGGCCGAGTGGCGCGCGGTGCTGCCGCGCTTCCGCGACGAGACCGAATGGGGCGCCATCGTCGTGCAGGACCTGGTGGAGTTGCGGACCCGCTGGGAAACCGCGCCCTGGCAGGTGGTCGGCGGCTAAGGCTCACCCGCCCGCCGCCGCTTGGGCTGGAGAGGGTTCCGACGCCGGGTTATGCTTCGATGACACACAGGTAGCAGGCCCGCTTCGTGCCCGAAGATCCGGTCGGCGACCGCGACACCCCTTACCGGCCCCGCGAGGGCGAGTTGCTCGCGGCGCTGCGAAGCCCGAGGCTTCTTCAGCTCGTGCAGGACGGGCTGCGCCGCATCGGCGCCCCGCCCGCGCGGGTGGTGCGGCCGGGCGAGGCGCTGGCGCGGCTTGTCGGCCCAGGGCGGCAGCCGCTGGGCCTCTTTTGCGAGGCGCAGCCGGAGGCGCCGGGCTGGACCACGCTGCGGGCGGTCGCGGAAGATCCGTTCGGGGATGCCGATGTGGTGCTGCTGGGCGGCGATGCCGGCACCGACGATCCGGCGGCCATTCTTTCGGCGCTGGAGCGCATGACCGGGCGGCGGGCTTCCGGCGAGGCGGCGGAGGTCGCCGCGCTGCGCCTTGGCCTTGCCCGCGGCGAGGTCGCGATGCGCTACCAGCCCATCGTGCGCATCGCCGACCGGGCGCCGGTGGGTGTCGAAGGCTTGGTGCGATGGCTCCGGCCGGACGGGCGGCAGGGGACCACTCCGCTGGGGCCGGACGCCTTCATTCCCATGGCCGAGCGGGGCGGACTTTCGGTGGCCGTCGCGCAGGCCGTGGGGGGCCTGGTGGCCGGGGAGATGCGGGCGCTGCGGCCGGAACTCGCCCTGCCCGTGTCGATCAACCTGCCGTTGGAGGTGATGCTGCGCCGGGACACCGTGCCGTGGCTGGCGCGCGTGCTCCGGCAGAACCGGATGCGGCCGGAAGATCTGGGGATCGAGCTGACGGAAACCACGCCGGTGGGCGACGTGACGCTGCTGCGCCGGGCGGTGACGCGGCTGCGCGAGGCGGGGCACGCGGTGTGGATCGACGACATCACGCTGGACGACCGCCGCGACGTGCTGGTGGACCTGCCCTTCTCCGGCCTCAAGCTGGACCGGCACCTGGTGGGTGCCATGCCGAGCAGCCGGCGTGCGCGGGCGGAGGTGGAGCGGCTGGCCGGGATGGCGCGGCGGCGCGGCATGCTGGTGACGGCGGAGGGGGTGACGGGGCAAGGGCTCTGGCGGGCGTTGGAGGCACGGGGCGTGGACCATGCCCAGGGCTTCTCGGTGGGGCGGCCGCTGCCCGCTCAGGCGTTGCCGGCCTGGGCTTCGGCCTGGCGGGCCTCGGGACCGTCCCTGGGACGACCCTCGGAGCGGTCCCCCGGGCGGTCCTGCTAGCGCGGGCGGGACCCGAAGGCCCCGCCCCTTCCCGGGTCAGCGCATCGCGGCGATGTCGATCACCTCGGCCGAGCCGGCCACGGGGCCGAGGACGGTGGGGGTGCCGTTCTCCGGGTTGACGGTGTGCAGCACGCCGCCCGAGAGCAGGAAGGCGGTGTTCGTGGCGCCTTCCGAGAGAATGTCCATGGCGGCGGTGGCGGGGACGCCATTGCCGATGCGGCCGCGCACCTGCTGCACGCCGTCGTTCGGCGGCGCCTGGAGGTTGAGCTGGCCCAGCACGCTGTCGATCGTCAGCAGCATGGTGGCCGTCGCGCCCGCCATGCTGTTGGTGTAGGCGCCGGCAGTGACGCGGGGCATGGTCTCGGCCAGCGGGCCGCCGGCCTGGTACTTGAGCTGGCCATCGCGGACCACCGCGCCCGTCTCGACGTTGACGCGGAAGTTCACGCCGCTGGCGCCCATCAGCCGCAGGCGGTCGGCCACCGGGTTGAAATCCACCACGGCGCGGCCTCCGGACTCGAAGGCCTCGGAAAGCTGGCTGACCTTGGCCGCCATGCCCGTCATCGGATCGATGGTGACGATCTGGCCACTGGCGGTGACGCCATAGAGCTTGCCGTCCGCCGGGCGAACGTCGATGCCGAGCAGCGCGCCGTCCGCGCCGCGCACGCGGACCGGGGCGGAGGCGCGGCGGCCCTCGGTGTCGATGCGCACGAGGCTGCCCTCGGCGGTCAGGCCCACCAGGGTGGCGGCACCGGCCGGGGCGGCGGCAAGACCAAGGAAGGCGGCGCCGGCGAGAGCGAGGCGGCGGAGGCTGTGCGTCATGTGTCGCTCCTTGAGGGATGAGGGCGAGGCGGTCGGCCTCGCACCAGCCCTACGGAGGGGCGCCGCACACGGACGCAGGCGGAATGGTCACAGGGTGGTGAAGCCTCCCGGACAGCCGTCTCAGGTGCCCGTGGCCGGGGCGAGGCGCCCGATGAAGAGGATGGGGCCGGTCGGGCGGCCCGTGGGCGATCCGCCGGGGGGCTCGAGGGTGATCTCGATCAGCATGCCCGGCTCGGGGCGGACGAGGCCCGGAGCGACACGGGCCTGTCCGCCCTCCGGGATCAGGCCCAGGGAGGTGGGCGCGGTGGCGCCGGGGGGCAGCGCCCAGAGTTGCTGGACGCGGCCGGGCTCCACGGGGCGGGGGTTGAGGCTGGCCAGGCGCAGCCCGCCGCCCTCGGCCTCCACCAGCCAGGCCGGCTGGTCGCGGCTGGTGAGCAGCACGGTCATCATGCGCGGCGGATCGGCGGGGCGGAGGAACAGGATGGCGGCGAGCCCAGCGGCGACGGCAGTGGCGCCGGCGGACCAGGCCTTCCAGAACTTGCCCGGGCGCGGCGGGGCGGCGCGGCCGGGAACGGCGCGGAGGGGCACCACGGGCGCGGGGCTGCGCTTCGCGACCGAGGCGTCGATGCGCTTCCAAAGACCGTCCGGCGGGGCCATGGGGGGCGCGAGATCGGCGAGTGGGGCGAGGCGGGCTTCCCAGCGGGCAACGGCGTCGCGGAGCGCGGCATCGACCGGCAGGGCGCGGGCGACCTCGGCGGCCTCCCGGGCGTCGAGGGTGCCGAGGACGTGCTCGGCGGCCAGGGCATCCAGGGCCTCGGGGTCGGAGGGGATCACGTGAGGCAGCCCTTCAGGCGGGCGAGCCCGCGGCGGATCCAGGCCTTCACAGTGCCCAGCGGCAGGTCCAGCCGGGCCGCGATCTGGGCGTGGGACAGGCCGTGGACGAAGGCCAGCAGGATGCCCTCGCGGTTGCGGTCCTCGAGGGCCGCTAGGCAGTCGCGCAGGCGCCCGGCCTCCTGGCTCTCGCAGAGGCGGTCCAGCGCCTCGGGGGCGACGGCGGTGTCGCCCAGGCTGGGATCGTCCGTTGGGGTTTCCCGCCCACGGGCGCGGGCGAGGTCGAGCGCGGTGTTGCGGACGATGGCGGCGAGCCAGGCGCCACCCTCGCCGCGCGCGGGATCATACTGACCGGCGCGCGCGGCGATCTTCACCACGGCGTCGTGCAGGGCGTCGGCCGCCGCGTCGCGGTCGCGCAGGATGGCCATGGCCACGCCGAACAGGCGCGAGGCCTGGGCGTCGTAGAGGCGCCGCAGCGCCCCGGCCTCGCCGTCCGCGACGCCGCGGATCATGCCGGCCGCGTCCAGGGTCATGCTCGCGTCAGGCATAGGCCTCACGGTAGAGGGCGACGATCTCGGCGGCATCCGGGACGCGCGGGTTGTTGGCGGGACTGCCGGAGGCGAGAGCCTGGGCGGCCATGGTGTCGAGCAGCCCGTCCCAACGGTCGGCGTCGATGCCGTGGGCAGCGGGGGTGGGAACGGAAAGGTCGCGGTTCAGCGCCTCCAGCTCCTCCACCAGGCGGGCGGCGGCGGACTGGTCCCCCTCCCCTTCCCTGGCGACGCCCATGATGCGCGCGGCCTCGGCGTAGCGGGGCAGCGCGGATTGCAGGCCGAAGCGGGTGACGGCGGGCAGGAGCATGGCGTTGGAGAGGCCATGGGGCACGTGGAAATGCGCGCCGATGGGACGCGACATGCCGTGCACGAGAGCGACGGAGGCGTTGGAGAAGGCAAGGCCGGCCAGCATGGCGCCGCGCATCATCGCCTCGCGCGCCTCCTCGTCCCGCTTGCCGCCCGGGCTGGACGCGTCGGCATAGGCGCGGCGCAGGTTGGGGGCGATCAGGCGCATGGCGAGGCGCGCGTAGTCGTCGCTGAAGGGATTGGCGCGCTTGCTGACGAAGGCCTCCAGCGCGTGGGTGAGGCTGTCCACGCCGGTGTCGGCGACGGTGCGGGCGGGCACGGTCCAGGTGAGTTCGTGGTCGACGATGGCGGCGAGCGGGAGGGCGCCGAGGCCCGCGATGAGCATCTTCTCGTCGCGCGCGGTGTCGGTGATGACGGTGAAGCGCGTGGCCTCGCTGCCGGTGCCGGCGGTGGTGGGGATGCAGATGACGGGCACGGCGCCGGTGTTGGCCTGGGCGGGAGCCTTGTAGGCGCGGATATGCGTGCCCTCCGGCGCGGCGGCGAGGATGGCGATGGCCTTGGCGGTGTCCATGGGGCTGCCGCCGCCGAAGCCGATCAGGCAGTCGTAGTCACCGGAGCGGAAGGCCTGCACGCCGGCTTCCACGACGGTGTCGGTGGGGTCGGGAACGGTCTCGCTGAAGACGGCGGGGGAAAGGCCGGCAGCGCGGAGGGGGGCGAGGCAGCGATCGACCGTGCCGGAGGATGCCATCCAGGGATCGGTGACGACGAGGGGGCGCGAGAGGCCGAGCTGCGCCAGGACCTCGGCCACCCTGGAAACGGAGCCGCCGCCCGAGAGAATCAGGCGGGGGGCGACGAGCGTGACGAGCATGGGCGGGCGTTCCCCTTCTTTGGGGCGCATCATGCGGGCCGGAGGCGGCTGCGTAAACGGTGGCGGGCCGAACCCTCCGCGTTGTGTCAGGCCACGGGCTCGACGGCAGGCACGGCGCGCGCCGCGCGGGCCGCTGCATAGGCTGCCAGGCGACGGGCCGCGACGGGCGGTACGCCCGCGCCAGCTTCGGCGTCGAAGCGTGGAAGGTCCTCGGCGAAGTGGCAGGCGCTGGTGTGGCCGGGGGCGATCTCGCGCAGCGGCGGGTCCTGCTCGCGGCACACGGGCTGGGCATGGGGGCAGCGCGTGTGGAAGCGGCAGCCGGATGGGATGGCCATGGGGCTTGGCAGGTCCCCCGCCAGCGGGCGCACGCCGCCGCGGCGGGCTGGGTCGGGGCGCGGGATCGCGGCGAGGAGGGCGCGCGTGTAGGGGTGGCGCGGGTCGGAGAAGAGCGCGTGCTTGGGGGCCACCTCCACGATGCGGCCGAGATACATGACCGCCACCCGGTCGGCGACGTGCTTCACCACCGCGAGGTCGTGCGCGATGAAAAGATAGGAAAGGCCGAGGCGCTGCTGGAGGTCGCGCAGCAGGTTCACGACCTGCGCCTGGATGGAGACGTCGAGCGCGGAGACCGGCTCGTCGCAGACCACGACCTCGGGCTCCACCGAGAGGGCGCGGGCGATGCCGATGCGCTGGCGCTGGCCGCCGGAGAACTCGTGCGGGTAGCGGTTGGCGTGGAAGGGACGGAGGCCCGTCAGGCGCAGCAGTTCCTCCACGCGCGCGCGCCGGGAGGCGGCGTTGCCGAGGCCGTGGACGGCCATGGGCTCGGAGATCGCGTCGGCGACCGTCAGGCGCGGGTTCAGGCTGGCATAGGGGTCCTGGAAGACGATCTGCAGGCGGCGGCGCAGCGCGCGGAGCTTCGCGCCGGCGACCTCCGTGACGTCCTCGCCGTTGAAGTGGACGCGGCCGGCGCTGGGCTCGATCAGGCGCATGACGAGGCGGGCGGTGGTGGACTTGCCGCAGCCGCTCTCGCCCACCAGCGCCAGGGTTTCGCCGCGGTGAAGGGAGAAGGACACGCCGTCCACGGCGCGGACGGCGCCGACCTGGCGGGCGATGATGAGGCCCTTCTTGACGGGGTAGTGCTTGGCGATGTTCTCGGCGCGGAGCAGCGGGGCCTCGCTCATGCCGCCGCCTCCGTGACGAGTTCAACGGGCGCGCGGATGCAGGCGGCGCGGTGGCCGGGGGAAAGTTCGCGCAAGGGCGGGTCGGTCTCCGTGCAGGCGCGGATGGCGAAGGGGCAGCGCGGATGGAAGCGGCAGCCCTCCGGGAAGGCGAAGGGCGGAGGCACGCTGCCGTCGATGGAAAGGAGGCGGTCGCGATCCTCCTCGATGCGCGGGATGCTGCCGAGAAGGCCGATCGTGTAGGGGTGCTGCGGGTCGTTGAAGATGTCGGCGGCGGTGCCGCGCTCCACCACGCGGCCGGCATACATCACCGCGACCTCGTCGGCCATCTCGGCGACGACGCCGAGGTCGTGGGTGATGAGGATGACGGACATGCCCGTTTCCCCCTGCAGGTCGCGCAGCAGGTCGAGGATCTGGGCCTGGACGGTGACGTCGAGGGCCGTGGTGGGCTCGTCCGCGATCAGCAGGCGGGGCTGGCAGGCGAGTGCCATGGCGATCATCACGCGCTGGCGCATGCCCCCCGAGAGCTGATGCGGGTACTCGGCGAAGCGGCGCTCGGGGGACGGGATGCGGACGCGGCGCAGGGCCTCGATGGCGCGGGTCTTGAGGTCGGCGTCGGTGGCCTTCGTGTCGTGCGCGCGCATGGCCTCGGTGATCTGGTTGCCGATGCTGTGCACCGGGTTCAGCGAGGTCATGGGCTCCTGGAAGATCATCGCGATCTCGTTGCCGCGGACGGCGCGCATCTCCGCGGGGGAGAGCGCGGCGAGGTCGCGGTCCTCCAGCACCACCCGGCCCTGGGCGAGGCGACCGGGGTTGGGAACCAGGCGCATGATGGAGAGGGAGAGCATGGACTTGCCGCAGCCGCTCTCCCCCACGATGCCCAGCGTGCGGCCGCGGGGCACCTCCAGCGTGACGCCGTCCACGGCGGCGATCTCGCCGGAGCCGCTGGGAAAGGTGGTGCGGAGGTCCTCGACCCGGAGGAGGGTGTCGCCCGTCATACCCAGTTGAAGCTCGGCGGGCTGATGTTCTCCACGGGGCGGTGGGCCCAGTCCTGGGAGGGCGCGCGGTCGAGGATGCGCTTCTGGGCGTCGTGCAGGTGGGCGGCGGCCTGCTCGTAGTCCATGGTCAGCACCATGCCGTCCTTCACGACGAGCTGGCCGTCCACGTAGACGTCGCGCAGCGCGCGGTCGCCCGCCGCGTAGACGAGGCTGCGGAGGGGGTCGCGGCCCGGGCGCATCTGCGGGTGCTCGGCGTTCACCAGCACGATGTCCGCGCGGCAGCCGGAGGCAAGGCGGCCGATGTCCTCGCGGCCCAGCGCCTTGGCGCCGCCGACCGTGGCGGCGTCGAAGATCTCGGTGGTGGTGACGGCACGGGGGTCGGTGGCCTGGGTGCGGGCGAGATAGCCCACGAGGCGCATCTCATCGAGCATGTTGTGCGGGTAGGTGTCGGTGCCGAGGCCCATGTTCACGCCGCGGCGCTTGTAGCGGCCGAAGTTCTTCATGGTGATGCCGCGGCGCGCGAAGACGGTGGGGCAATGGGCGACGGTTGTGCCGGTTTCCGCCAGGCGCGAGAGGTCGGTGTCGGTGTGCCAGCGCGTCGAGGGGTGGTCGTCGAGGAAGATGCCGTGGCCGATGATGGCGCGGTCGTTCAGCAGGCCCATGCTGTCCAGCCAGCCGATCGGGGTCATGCCGTGGCGGCGGGTGATCTCGTGGAACTCCACCACCGACTGCGCGGCGTGGATCTGCCAGGAGAGGCCACGGGCCTTGGCCTCCTGGCTGCTCTCGCGCAGCAGGCCGGGGGCGCAGGTGTCGATCTGGGCGGGGACGACCATGCCAAAGAGGCGGCCGCTCTCGTGCTGCTCGGCGCGGTCGATGAGCTGGAGGGCCTCGGTCATGGCCTTCTCGCCGGCGGCCTCGTCCCACTCGTATTCCACGACGTGGCCGTTCTTGGTGAACCAGCGGGCGGACTTGAACATCGGCGCGACGCAGACGCGCATGCCGGATTCCGCCAGCAGGTCCAGCCAGCCGGGATGGGCCATGGAGAGATCGGCGACGGTGGTGACGCCGGAGAGCAGGAGTTCGCTCAGTGCCACGCGCACGCAGGACGGAACCGCGTCCTCGTCCGCGCGGAAGATGGGCATGAACTCGTAGAGGGAGGAGTTGTAGAGGCCGGGGGAGCCGATCTCGTCCAGCAGGCCCTTGTTCATGGGTTCGCTGGAGGGGTGGGAGTGGATGTTCACCAGGCCGGGCATGACCATGAGGCCCGCGCCGCGGATCTCCTCCTCCACCGGGCCGGTGTAGCCGCGGCCGACGAAGGTGATGGTGCCGCCGTCGAAGGCGACGTCGCTGTCCTGCATGTAGACGTGGCGCCCCGCGGAGGCGTCCCAGGCGACGACGACGTCGGCGTTGCGGATGACGGTGGTCATGGTTCTTCCCCGGTGAGAGTGGGGTGGCCGCAACCGGCGGCCACCCTCGGCAGGTGTCAGCGCGTGAGGCGGATGTCGAGGCCCTTGTAGAGGCCGACGCCGTAGATCCCGTGCGGGCGCACGCCCTCGGTCCGCTGGGAGGCCGCGATCCAGAGCTGCTCGCGCGCGATGGGCAGCCAGACATTGGCGGCGGTGATGCGGCGCTGCGCCTCGCCGATCGCCCGCATGCGGTCGCCCTCGGCGAGGCCGGTCTTGGCGATGCGGAGCAGGCGGTCGGTCTCCGGGTCGTTCCAGTTCATCCGGTTCGGCGTCGGGCGGTTGGTGCTGTCGAAGTAGAGGGAGAAACCGTCGGTCGCGGAGATGTAGGGATAGGACATCATGAAGGCGTCGAATTCCTGCGTCGCCAGCTTGCCCCAGCCGACCGTCGCGTCCCAGAGCTGGACGCGCATGTCGATGCCGATGCGGCGGAGATCCGCCTGCATGGCCTCCGACATGCGGCGCCACTCGCTGGTCTGCAGGCCATAGAGGAGGAAGGAGGCGCGCTCGCCGTTCTTCACGCGGATGCCGTCGGGGCCGGGCGCCCAGCCGGCCTCGTCGAGCACGCGGCGCGCCTCGTCGGCGTTGAAGCTCGGCACCATCTTCGCGGCCTCGGCGTCGTAGCCGATGGTGCGCGGGTTGAGGTAGGCGTCGGCCGGGTCGGCGGCCCCGAAGAAGGTGGCCTGCACCACCGCGTTGCGGTTCACGCCGAGGTTGACGGCGCGGCGGATGGCGGGGTCGCTGACGACGGGCTTGTCGACCTTGAAGCCCATGAAGAAGTCCCAGAAGTAGTTCTCCTGGCGGGTGAGCTTCACGGTGGGCACGTTGCGCAGCCCGGCGATGGCGAATTGCGGGATGTACTGCGTGACGTCGCCCTGGCCGGATTGCAGCGCGGCGAGGCGGGTGTTGGCCTCGGGGATGATGCGCCAGATCACGCGCTCAACCTGGGGGCTCGGGTTGCTGTAGAGCGGCGGACCCCAGCGGTAGTTCGGGTGGCGCGTCAGCACGAAGTCCTGGCGGGGCGACCAGGAGCCCCAGCAGTAGGGGCCGGTGCCGTTGAAGCCCTGCACGCCGAAGTTGGCACCGAGCTTCTCGACCGTCTGCTGGTCCACGATCGAGGCGAAGAAGAGGGTGAGCTGGTAGAGCAGCTCGCCATAGGGTTCCTTCAGCTTGTACTCGACGGTGTAGTCGTCCACCGCGATCACGTCGTCCACCGGCCCCGCGCGCCAGCGGATGGGGGAGCGGGTGGCGGGATCGACCCAGCGCTTGATGGTGTAGGCCACGTCGCGCGCGGTGAAGGGCTTGCCGTCGCAGAAGGTGACGTCGCGGCGGAGCTTGAAGGTGTAGGTCTTGCCGTCCTCCGACACCGTCCAGGATTCCGCGAGGCCGGGGCGGACGGTGCGCTGGTCCCAGTCGAGGGAGACGAGCGTGTCGCTCATCATGTAGATGACCTCGCCGGCGCCGCGGGCGGTGGAGCGCGGCGGGTCGTAGTTGTCGGCGTCGATCTCGCGCAGCACGACGAGGGTGTTGCGGGGCGCGGCCTGGGCCAGGGCATCGGCGGCGGGGGCCGCGACACCCAGGGCCATCAGGCCGGTGAGGAGCCACTTCTTCATCAACAATCCCTCTCTCTCGTTGCTAGGTGCGGAGCCGGGGGTCGAGCGCGTCGCGCAGCGCGTCTCCCAGCACGTTGAAGGCGAGCACCACCGCGAAGATGGCGATGCAGGGGATGACCGCGATGTGCGGCGCGAAGAACAGGAAGTTGCGGCCGTCGCTCGCCATGGCGCCGAGCTCCGCCGTCGGCGGCTGCGCGCCGAGGCCGAGGAAGGAGAGCGCGGAGCCGAGCAGGATCACCTGGCCGAAGCGGAGGGTCGCGAAGACGAAGATGGAGGAAAGGCAGTTCGGCGCGACGTGGCGAAGGATGATGCGCGTGTCCGACATGCCCGTGGCCCGCGCGGCCTCGATGTAGTCGAGGCCCATGACGGCGAGGGCCGAGCCGCGGACGATGCGGGCCATGAGCGGGATGGTGGCCACGGAAAGGGCCAGCACCACGGCCTGGATGCCCGGGCCGAAGATGGCGGCCAGCGCCAGGCCGAAGAGGATGGCGGGGAAGGAGAGCATGATGTCCATCAGGCGCATCAGCAGCCCGTCGATCCGGCGGTAGAAGGCGGCGGCGAAGCCGATCAGCGCTCCGATGCCGCCGCCGAGGGCGACGGAGGCGAGGCCCATCAGGAGCGTGATCCGCAGTCCATAGAGAACGCGGGTGACCATGTTGCGGCCCTGGCTGTCCGCGCCGAGCCACAGGCCAGGGGAGCCGGGCGGCTGCATGGCGAGCGACAGGTCGTTGTCGAAGGGGTCGGTGGGGGAAAGGACGGGGGCCAGCAGGGCCGCGCCGATGACCAGCACCACGAGGACGAGGGCGAAGGCGGCGGCGGGCTCGCGCAGCAGGCGCGCGAGGGTGTTCGGGCGCTTGGGGGGCGCGGCCTCGGCCGCCGCGGGCAGGACGGGGTTCTCCACGGTCGCGCTCATCAGGCCCGCATCCGGGGGTCGAGGGCGGCGTAGAGCACGTCCACCACGAGGTTGATCAGGATGAAGCCGAGCGAGAGGACGATGATCGTGCCCTGGGCCATCGGGAAATCGGCGGAAAGGATGGCGCCCACCGCGAGGCGGCCCACGCCGGGCCAGGAGAACACCGTTTCCGTCACGACGGCGCCGCCGAGCAGGAAGCCGATCTGCAGGCCGATGAGGGTCACCACGGGGATCATCGCGTTGCGGAGCGCGTGGCGGGTGACGACGCGGAACTCGCCGAGGCCCTTCGCGCGGGCGGTGCGGACATGCTCCACGCCGAGCACGTCGAGCACGGCCGTGCGGGTCATGCGCGCCACCGGGCCGATGAAGGTGCCGCCGAGGGTGAGCGCGGGAAGGATGATCGCGGTCAGCCCTTCCTCGGTCCAGAGCGGGCCGCCGCGGCCGGTGAAGGGCAGGAGCTGGAGCTTGAAGCCGACGTACCAGATCAGGACCAGGCCGAGGAAGAAGACGGGGATGGAGCCGCCGGCGACGGCGAAGGCGGTGATCAGGCGGTCCACCAGCCGGCCGCGGCGATAGGCGCCGACCGTGCCGAGCGCGATGCCGATCGGGATGGACCAGATCAGGCTCGCGAACATCAGCTCCAGCGTCGGGCCGACGGTGTTGCCGAGTTCCTGCAGCACCGGGACGTTGTTGATGATGGAAACGCCGAGGTCGCCGTGCAGCAGGCGCCAGAGGTAAAGGCCGAACTGCGTGTAAAGCGGCTTGTCGAGGCCCATGTCGGCGCGCAGCGCCGCGACCACGTCCGGCGTGGCCGAGGGGCCGGCACGGACGAGGGCGGGGTCGTTCGGGACGACCTGCATGAGCAGGAAGCCCACCAGCATCACCCCGAACAGCACGGGGATGGCCATGAGCAGGCGTTGAACCGCGTGGCGCCCCATGCGGTCAGGCCGCCGCGGCGGCGCGCAGCGCGCCGTGCCGGTCGAAGACGGGCACCCCGCCGCGCAGCGTGAGGTCGGCCTCGGTGGTCAGGACCTCCTCGGGATCGATGGCGAAGATGTCGCGCGACAGCACGGCGACATCGGCCAGCATGCCCGGTTCCAGCGTGCCGCGGCGGTCCTCGGCGAATTGCGAGTAGGCGCCGCACCAGGTGTAGCAGTGCACCGCCTGCTCGGCGGTGAGCGCTTCGGAGGCGCCGAGCACGGTGCCCTTGTTGGTTTTGCGGGTGAGCATGGTGAAGAGGTTGATGAAGGGGTCCACCGTCGAAACCGGGCTGTCGGAGGACGCGGCGGGGTTGTGGCCTTCCTCCAGCCAGGTGCGCATGGGGTAGGCGGCCTCGGCCCGCTCGAGGCCGAGGTTCTTCACGTAGAGGTCGCCGAACTCGTACATGAAGACGGGCTGGGGCACGGGGATGATGCCGTGGGCCTTCATGCGGGCGCGCTGGCCGGGGTTGAGGAAGCCGCAGTGCTCGATGCGGTGGCGGCGGCCGGCGAGGGGGGCATCCCCCTCCCCTGCCCGCTCCATGCCGACCAGCACCTGCTCGATCGCGGCGTCGCCGATGGCGTGGATGTCGAGCTGCCAGCCCTGGCGGTGATACAGGGCGAGCAGCCGGTCCATGGTCTCGTCGGGGAACATGAACATGCCGGTGCCGCCGCCGGCGCTCTCCAGGTAGGGGTCGAAGAAGGCGGCGGTCAGGCCGCCGGCGGAGCCGTCGCCGAAGACCTTCACGGCGCCCCAGGCCAGCATGTCGTCCGTGTGGTCGGGGCGGAGGCCCTCGTTCCAGGCACTTTCCGCGATGCCCTCGGGGTTGCCGGCCAGGACCTGCCACATGCGCTGGATCAGCCGGCCCTCGGAGAGGGCGCGGCGGTAGGCGGCGATCTCGTGCAGGCCCGCCGTCATGCCAACATTCATGTCGGAGGCCGTCGCGAAGCCGCGGGAGGCGAGGTCATGGCCGGCGGCCTCGATGGCTCCGACCATGTGGTCCTCGGAGGGGAGCGGGATGGCGTCGACCACGAGGCGCTTGGCGCGCTCGAGGAAGAGGCCGGTGAGGGCGCCGTTCCTGCGCTCGATCGCGCCGCCCTCGGGGTCCGGCGTGTTGTGGCCGACGCCGGCCGCCTTCATGGCGGCGGTGTTGGCGACGCCCATGTGGCCGCAGGTGCGGATGATATAGACGGGGTTGTCGGGGGAAACGCGGTCGAGCTCCGTCGCCGTCGGGTGGCGGCCGATGTCGAGCGCGCCGTGGTCGTAGCCGCGGCCGAGCACCCAGGCGCCCTTGGGGGCCTTCTTCACGGCCTCGGCGATGCGGCGCAGCACCTCGTCGAGCGTCCGCACCTGTTCGGCCCGCAGGTTCACCTGAGACAGCCCGAGGCCGTAGGGCAGCAGGTGCATGTGGGCCTCGTTGAAGGCCGGGATCGCGACCCGGCCCTCCAGGTCCAGGCGGCGGGTGCCGGCGGGCGCCGCGGCCTCCACCTCCTCCCTGGCGCCGACGGCCGCGACGCGGCCGCCCTCGATCAGCAGGGCCTCCGCGAAGCCGCCCGAAAGACCGCGGAAGACGCGGCCGCCGGAAAGAAGGAGCGGCTCGCTCAAGAGCGGTAGTCCCTGCCCTGGCCCTCGATCATGGGCAGGGCGGATTCCCAGGCGAACTGGGCATGGGTGAGCGTGTGCGGGCCGTTGAACTGGGCGGCGGTCTTGAGCCGCACCTCCTCGGGCGGGAAGACCAGCTCGGCGCCGCCCGAGAGGGCCGCGACCTGCGCCTGGCAGGCGCGCTCCAGGTAGTAGATCTGGTTCCAGGCCTCGGCGATGGTGCGCCCGCCGACCAGCAGGCCGTGGTTGACCAGGATCATCGCCTTGTTGGTGGGGCCGAGGTCGGCGATCAGCCGGTCGCGCTCGTCGAGGTCCAGCGCGACGCCTTCGTAGCCGTGGTAGGAGAGGTGGCCGTAGAACTTCAGCGCGTGCTGGCTGATCGGCAGCAGCCCCTGCTTCTGGCAGGACACCGCGATCCCGGCGGAGGTGTGCGTGTGGACCACGCACATCAGGTCCTCCCGCGCCATGTGGATGGCGGAGTGGATGGTGAAGCCGGCGGCGTTGACGCGGCGCGAGGCGGGCTCGTCGTCCAGCACGTTGCCGTCCAGGTCGATCTTCACCAGGTCGCTCGCGCGCATGTCGTGGAACAGCACGCCGTAGCGGTTGATGAGGAAGTGGTGCTCCGGCCCGGGGATGCGGGCGGAGATGTGGGTGTAGATGAAGTCCGTCATCCGGTGGTGGGCCACCAGGCGGTAGAGCGCGGCCAGGTCGCAGCGGACGGCCCATTCCTCGGGCGACATGCCGGCGGGGATGTCACCCTCGGCGCGGATGGCGGCATTGGTCGCAACGTTCATGGGGGGGTCCTCCGTGCGGGCGGGGAGGTTCCCCTTCGCGCCATGAGGCGTCAACCCGGATATTGGATACCGTCGGCTGGTTCCTGGCGCCATCGGGTGCCCGGCTGCCGCCGGGGGACGCAGTGTGCCGCCGCTTTGGGCGCCCGCCCGCCGGACCGGGTCAGGGGCGGCGCAGCGCCAGGCGTTCCGGGGGTCGCCCGACCGGCGCCGCCGCGAAGGCGGCCGCCGTTTCCTCCGGCCAGGGGCGGACCCGGCGCAGGGAGAGGTCCACGCAGAGAAAGAGCAGCTCGCACCGCGCGCTCTCGAAGCCGGCTTCCGCGTGGAACAGGCGATGGCGGATCAGCAGGCGCTTCCCGTCATGCGCCAGCACCTCGCTCTCGGCGGAGAGCGGGTCGTCCAGCCTGACCTCCCGTTCGTAGGCGATCCAGTTCTCGGCGGCGAAGGTGCCGAAGCCCCGGGCGCGGAAACCCTCGCCCAGGCCGATCCTCGGCCAGAGCGCGTCCGTCGCCATGTCGAACACGACGACATAGGGCGCGACATTCATGTGGCCGTAGTGATCGACCCATTCCGGCCGGACGCGGGCGAGGACGGGGCGCGTCATGCGGGCTTGCGGATGATCCATTTCGGATTCTCGACCTTCATCTCCAGGCCGTGCTTCGCGGCGAACTCGTCGGCCGCCTTCTTCACGCCGGGCCAGGGGTAGTCGTCACCGATGAGGATCCCACCGGGCCGTAGCAGCCCCCAATAGTTCTCGATGTCGCGCCGCACCGGATCGTACTCGTGCGCCGCGTCGATGTGGACGAGGTCGGGACGGATCCGGAGGCGGGCGAGGATGACCGCGGCGTTGTCGCTCGTCTGCGCCAGCGGCACCACGCGCTCGGCATGGCCGCTGAGCACCATGTTCGAGAGGAACTGCCAGTAGAGCGAGGGCCAGCCATGGACCAGGCCGATGCTCTCCATGATCCGGTCCGGGCGGTCGCGGTTCCAGTGCTCGTGGCTGCCGAGAAACGTGTCGATGGCGACGAGCGCGGAATCGGGCCGCACCCGCCGCATCGCCTCCGCCAGGAAGGCGGTGGACTGGCCCTTCCAGACACCGACATCGAGGGCCAGGCGGGGCTTCGCCGCCTCGACCGCCTGGACCAGGGCGGGGTGCAGTCCGTTCCAGCCCTGCAGGTCCAGGGGGCGCGTCGGCTGGAAGCCGGCGTAAGCGTCAACCCCGTGGATGGCCTGCATGACCTCGGCGGCGGCGGGTGTGAGGGCGGGCGCGGCCCGGGGCCCGTCGCCGGATGCGATCAATGGATCTCGTCCGCGCGCGAGAGGGCGTCGCGCAGGGCGGCCACGGTGAAGTCGCGGGAGGCGCAGAGGTCCAGGATCACCCGCTCCCGCCGCGAGAGCAGCTCGATGGCCGACGGGATCTTCGTCACCGCGTCGTGCGGGATCACGACGGCACCGTGGCGATCGGCATGCACCACCGCGTCGTGGTGGCAGGCCATGCCGTGGACGGTCACCTCCTGCCCGTACTGGACGATGTGCACATAGGCGTGGGAGGGGTTCACCGAGCCGGCGATGAGCTGGAACCCCTGCGCGATCATGTCGAGGTCGCGGATGGAGCCGTTGGTGACGCAGCCCTGGGCGCCGATGGCCTTGTGGATGTTGGTGTTGACCTCGCCCCAGAAGGCGCCGGTGCCGGGGGTATCATCCAGATCCTGCAGCACCACGACGCTCGGCAGGGCGGAATCGGCGACGTATTCGTACCAGCCGATGCGGGCGGCCCGGTCCACCTCGGCGGCGCGGCCCGAGGGGGCGGCGGCCCGGATGGTGCCGGTGCGGGCTAGGCCGCAGATGGGTGGCAGGGTGGTCGAGGCCGGGACGAGCTGGCGGAGCGTGAAGCCATGGCCGCGACGGTGCGGGGCGACCATTTCCAGCGCGTTGCAGATGGTGGGGGTGTCCCAGGCCCGCAGCGCCTCGAGGTCGGCCGCGGTGAAGGGATAATCGGGCATGGGCGTCTCCGGTTCCTCCCCCGGGGCACCTTGGGCGCCCCTTGAGGGGGGCGCAGCATCGCCGGGCCGGGCCGGAAGGGCAAATCGGCGGGCCGCGCCGCCCGGCCCTTCGGGTGGGAACCCTCCCCTGCCTCAGGCGGAGGACATGCCCGCCCCGTCGGGCGAGGCCACCAAGCCCCGGGCAGCGCGGCGGGCATAGGCCTCGGGGGTGCGGAAGGCGACGGAAAGCCCCTCCACCGTCGCCACGGCCCGGCCGTTCAGCAGGACCGTGCCATCGGCGGTCAGCACCTGGGCGCGGCGCCCGATCCGCCGGAGATCGAGGCGGTATTCCACGCGGCCATGCGCGCCGACCGGCATGGGCAGGCGGCGCAGCTCCCCCTCGGCCAGGGTTTCCGCCTCTCCGTCGAATCCGAGCCAAAGGCCGTAATGCACCAGCAGGCGGCGGAGGATGCTCGGGTCCACCGCAACGTCGCCGTCCGTCGGCTCGCCGCCCGCGACCCGCACGAGGCCGAGGCCGTGCCGGCCGTCCCGCACGCCCGTGGCGAGCACCGCCCCCGGCCCTTCCCACCGGGGATCCGGGGCCAAGGCACAGGAGATCGCCAGCTCGCCATCGGCCGCCAGAACGGCGGTCGATCCGGCATTGTCATTGGCATGCACCACCTGGGGCATGCACCAAGCAAGGAGTGGAGAAAGGCCGGACATCGCGCAGCTGCCCTTGAAATACGTTAGCCGTACTTGATCACAGATTCGCGAGCAGCGTTATGACCATTTGCATTGTTCAATTCGTTTGCGCCTCTCCGTGGCAGGCTTGCCATATCCATGCGCCCGACGGCGCCCCCCCCCCCCGGCTGCTGCGAACAGCCGGTTCCATCAGGCGCGCCGGGCCTTACTGCCTGGGGATTGTGCCATCCGGCCGACCGAATTGTGTCAGCGTCATGCGCCTTCGGCAGGCGGGCGAATCCGGGCCCGTGCGGAGGCGGCCAGGTCTCGGATCCGGAATATGGTGCCCACCGCGGCATCACAGGGTCCCGGTTCAGGCGAGCCTGGCGGTGCGGACAGCGTTGCGGGCGGCTACCCGGGCCGGGTCGCCGGACGAGGGCCCTGTGGGCCAGCCCGCGTCCCGGCCGAGGCCTTACTGCACGTCCAGCGCGTAGCCGGCGCTCCGGACGGTGCGGATGACGTCGGTGTCGTTGTCGCCGTTCAGCGCCTTGCGCAGGCGGCGGATATGGACGTCAACCGTGCGGAGCTCCACGTGGATGTCGCGGCCCCAGACGGCATCCAGAAGCTGTTCGCGGGAAAACACGCGGCCGGGGTGCTGGAGGAAGAATTCCAGCAGGCGGTACTCGGTGGGGCCCAGGTGCAGGTTGCGGCCGCCGCGGGTCGCGCGATGCGCGTCCCGGTCCATGGATACATCCTGCCAGATCAGGGCACCCTTGGTGGTCGGCCCCGCGGCGCGCCGCATCACGGCGCGGATGCGGGCCAGCAGCGCCTCGATGGTGAAGGGCTTGCCGATGTGGTCGTCCGCGCCGGTGTCGAGCGCCCGCACCGCGTCCGCCTCCTCCGTGCGGGCGGTGACCATGATGATCGGCAGGTCCCGCGTCTCGGGACGGCGGCGAAGCTGGCGGCAGACCTCCAGGCCCGACATGGCCGGAAGCATCCAGTCCAGCAGCATCAGGTCGGGCTTGGCCTCGTTTACCTTGAGCAGAGCCTCCGGGCCATCCGTCGCCTCTTCCACGCGGAAGCCCTGCTTTTCCAGGTTGTAGCGCAGCAGGGTGAGCAGCGGCGCCTCGTCCTCCACCACCAGGATGGTCGGGCGTTGGTGCTCGGGTAGCGAGGAGCTCCTCATGCTGTGGCCTGGGTCGATGGCAGGTCAGCCGATATGTCGGCCTTGGGGCGCTCGTCCGGCAGGATGGCTCCATTGATGGCGTAGTGGGCTGTCTCGGCGATGTTGGTGGCGTGGTCGCCGATGCGCTCGATGTCCTGGCTGATCTCGAGCGCCGCGATGATGAAGCGGAGGTCGCCGGCCATGGGCTGGCGCAGCGCCAGCAGGCGGACGCAGAACGCGTCCACCTCGCGTTCCAGCGCGTCGATCGGGGCGTCGCGGCACACCACCTCGCCGGCCGGCTCGGAGTCGCGGCGCACCAGGGCATCGGCGCTGTCGGCCACCTGGCGCTCGGCCAGGTCGCCCATGCGGGCGATCAGGTCCCGCGGGCGGCGCAGGTTCTCTTCATAGGACTTCACGATGCGATCCGTGGGCTGGTCCTTCTGGCGTTCCATGGCGCGTCCCTTCCCTGGGTCAGCCGAAGCGGCCGGTGATGGAGTCCTGGGTGCGCTTCTGGCGCGACGCCGTGAAAAGGTCGGCGGCGGGCGCCGCCTCCACGAGTTCGCCCAGGTAGAAGAAGGCGACCTGAAGCAGCCCGCCCCGCGATCCCGGCGGCCGCATCACCTGGGTGAAGACGCTGGCGGAGATGCCGCCGGCGCCCTTCACGGCCAGCGTGGCCAGGATGGAGACGAGGAAGAGCAGGCCCAGCAGGGTGGCGGCCACGCAGAGGTTAGCGGATCAGCGCGTCGGTGCGCGGGGCGCCGGCCGAGCGCGGCGGAGGCGCGCTGGTCCTTGGCGTGGCCGGGCACGGAAGAGGCGGTCGTGGCCGGCAGGCCGTTCGGACCTTCAGCCGCGAGCGCAGCAGCCAGCGCGACAGGGCCAGCACCGCGAAGGGGCTGACGAAGAGCAGGAAGCCGAGCGCCAGTGGGGGAGAAGAGCTTGAGGCTTCCCGCCGCGCATTCCCCCAATTCGAGGGCCATGATGGAGGCGATGGTGTTGCCGGGGTCGAGGACGGAGGCGGTGATGCGGCTGGCGTTGCCGATCACGAAGGTGACCGCCATCGTCTCGCCGAGCGTGCGGCCGAGGCCGAGCATGATGCCGCCCACCACGGAAACGCGGGTACAGGCCGGGCGACGGCCGCGCTGCAGTTTGTTGGCGCATCAGCGACAGCAGCGCCGCCCGGGGAGCGGGCATGAAAAAGGGCGCCATCCTCGCGGGGGGCGCCCTGTTCCGGTCATGTGGGGGCTTCAGGCCCGGCGGCTGCCGCGCAGCTTGGGCCAGAGCGCGGCCACAGCAATCCCCGCAAGCGCCATCAGCGGCGCGGCCTGGGTGGTGAAGCCGGCGACCGCGGATTGCGCGGCCCCCTGCAAGGCCACGTTGCGCACGGCCTGGGCCTCCATTTCCTCCCGCACGGTTGTTTTGCGAGAGGCGAGAAGGGCCAGGATGCCGGCGATCACGAGGTCCAGAACCAGCACCACCAGCGCCGAGACGATCGGGCCGAAGTAGAGCAGGGCCAGGTGAAACAGCAGGACGTGCAGCATGGCGAAGGCTGCCAGCCCCATCACGCCCGCCGCCGCGTAGAAGGCCATCCGCGTGGCGGTGGCGCTTGCCTTCGCCTTCAGGCGGCGGCCTTCGGCCTGTGCCGCCATCCCGACAAGGCTGAAGGTCCGCATGGTGCCGTCCCCTCTCAGCGGCCGAGGATACGGGCGAGGATGTAGCCGACGCCGGCCGCGATCAGCAGGGACTGGCCCGGGCGCTCGCGCACACGGTCGGTCACGGCCTCGTACTGCACCCGGGTGGCGTCCGTCGCGCGGGCGGCATAGCCCTCGGCGGCGTCCACCGCCTGGGACATGTACTTCTGGCGGTCGGCGTAGAGATCCTCGACCTGCTTGCGCAGCGCCGCGATCTGGTCGCCCACGCTGCCCGCGGCCTCGTTCACGGCGCTCGCGGCCTGGTCGACGGCCTTGCCGGTTTCGGTGTTCGCGGACATGGGTTTTCTCCTGATCCGGTGGATGGGGTGACTTGGTAGGGTCGGGGGGGCAACGCGGCCCCGCAGGGACGGTTGCGCGGCCGTGGCAGCGGCCGCACCTCAGCCCCCCATGGTGCGGGGGGCGGAGTTCTCCCGCACGGGGAAGCGCACGGTCCAGCCGGTGCCGCCGCCCTCCTCCGCCGGGAGGCACCCGCCGGCAAGGGACCCGCCCAACTGCTTGGCAAAGCCTTCCATGAGCTGCAGGCCAAGGCCGCGCGGGCGTTCCTTGCGGTCAGGCAGGCCGGCGCCGTCGTCGCGGATCAGGAGCGTCACCTCGCCGTTCTCCTCCGAAAGGGAAAGGCGAACGGTGCCGCGGGAGTCGTCGGGGAAGGCGTGCTCCACCGCGTTGCCGAGCGCCTCCGTCACGAAAAGGGAAAGGGAGACGGCCTGGTCGGTGGAGATGGCGATGTCCGCGATCTCCAGCTTGAGGGCGATCCGTTCCCCCGGAGCCTCGTTGTGGGAGGAAAACTGCTGGTTCGCCAGTTCGGTCAGAAAGGGGACCAGCGACACCGCCTCGAAGGAGTGCTGCATGTAGAGGTGGCGGTGCAGGGTCGCCAGCGCGCGGACCCGGTTGCGGGCGGCCAGGAACTCCGCGGTGGCCGCCGGGTCGGCGATGCGTCCGGCCTGCAGGTTCAGCAGGGATGAGACGATCTGGAGGTTGTTCTTCACGCGGTGATGGATCTCGCCCATCAGCGCGTCGCGCTGTTCCAGCGCGGCGCGCAGGTCACCCTCGCGCCTCGCCAGGGCGGCGGCGGCCTCGCTGAAGGCCTGCTCCACGGCGCGCACCTCGCGCGGCTCGGTGCCGGCGGGGCTGACGCGGAAGGCGGCGCCCGGCCGCCAGCCGCGCACGCGGGCGGAAAGCAGGCGAAGCGGCCTGACCATCGCGAGGTCCGCGCCGACCACGATGGCGGCCAGGCAGGCCACCAGGAAAGTCGCCAGTTCCATGATGCGCTGGATCAGCACCGTGCGCGCGGCTTCCCGCACCATGCCGACGGGCTGACCGACCACCAGGCGCAGGCCGGGGTTCAGCCTCGCGCCGGCATAGGCCATGTTGCCGCCCGGGCTTTCCACCACCTGGCCACCATCTTCCAGCTGGTCGAGCACCGCCATGTCCAGCACCGGGCCGCCAGGCCCCCCGGGGGAAAGCACGCGGCCGTCACGGTCCACCAGCCAGACCCGGCCGCCCGCTTCCCGGGCGCTGCCGGACAGGGGCGCGTAGTCGCGCAGCACCACGGCACCCGCGACCCCCCAGGGCTGCGAGGGTGCCCCCTGCGGGAGCGTGTTGCTTCCCGGAAGGCCGGCGCCCGGAACAACCACAGGCAGCACGGGGGCCCGCCCCGTGCCGCCCGGCAGGAAGCCGCCATGGATCGGGGTGCCACCCGCCAGCGCCTCGGCCAGCAAGGGGGAAAGGTCGTAACCGGCGGGGACGTTGCCGCAGAGCGGATTCATGCCGGTGGAAATCACGGCGATCTCGGCGATGTCGCCCGGATGCAGGTCGATCACGCGGCGCAGGGCGGGATTGCAGGTCGACGGATCGTCGGACGAGCGCGGGTCTTCCTGCGCGAGGGCCGACAGGAGGGATTCGGCCGCGCCCAGCGCCGCCCCGTAGCGCACCGCCATCAGCGTGCGGAAGCCTTCCACCCCGCTCCTTCCCTCGGCGAGGGCGGCTCGATGGTCCTGGAGAGCATTGGTGATGGCGATCGAGGCGACGGGAATGCCCGCCACCATGAGAAGCACGATCATCCGCCCGCGAATGCCGCCCAGCACGGCCGCGAGCCATAGCTTCAGGCAGCCGGGCCCTCGCAACCCGAGAAAGGCGCGCGGTGCGGACGGAGGAGAATCGAGAGGTGGCGCCGCCGCCTGGGGCGACGCCGCGGAGACATTGGACCGGGACGTTCCCGAATCGGGCACGCCGGACGTCGGCCGATCGTCCGGCACTCTGCTCAGCCCTGCCCGCGATCCTGCTCGATCAGGCGCAGCAACTCTTCTGGAATCGGTTCCCGCATCACGTCATCGAACATCTGATGCAGCCCGCGTTGCAGCCACACGTCAAAGGCGGCTTCGGGCGCGGCATGACCGCGCCCGTTCACTCCGGACTGAACGGGCTTCGACACTGCGGCCCCCGCTTTTTTTCCTGGCTTACCCTCGTCCATCCTCAGACAGGGGACGCGCGCCCCATCCCATCCTCATCGCGGGCAGTATGACGGCGCGCGGCGCGAGGGGAAGAGGAAACCTTGCGGGCGGCGACAGGCGCATCGACCCCACGCTCCTCGCCGGTCAGCCAGCGCTGCAGGGTCTGGCGGGCACGGAAGACGCGGCACTTGGCGGTGCCCACCGCGCAATCCATGGCGGCGGCCACTTCCTCGTAGGACAGGCCCTGCACCGTCACCATCACCAGCGCCGTGCGCTGCTCGGCCGGCAGGCGGCCCAGGTGGCCGCGCAGCTCGCGCATCACCAGGCTGTCTTCCTGGGCGCCGGGGCGCGCGAAGGCGCTGCTCGGCACGTCGTCGATGTCGGTCGTCTCGCGCTTGCGGCGGACGTCGGAGATGAAGCGGTTGCGCAGGATGCGGAACATCCAGGCGCCGAAGTTGGTGCCGGGGGTGAAGCTGTCCTTGGCGGCCAGCGCCGAGGTGACGGCAGCCTGAACGAGGTCGTCGGCGTCCGAGCGGTTGCGGGTCAGCGCAAGGGCCTGCACGCGGAGCCGGGGAAGGGTGGTCACCAGCAGCTTGTGGAAGTCGGCGACGGTGTGGGTGGCGCGGACAGCGGGCTGGACGGCTTCGGCGGCGATGGTCTCGGCAGCAATGGTCTGGGTCATGGTAACTTCCCCTCGGCTCGATCTTCGCCGGACCAATGCGCCGTCCCCTGAATAGGTTACGGCATTCCTTTTCACGAAAAAGACAGGCACGTTTTCAACGATCTCCAGGCTCCCTCCCCTGCCCTTCCGTGCCTTCCGGCCCGCCATACTGGGCCGCCAGCGCCTTTCGTGCCCGGGAAAGGCGGGTCTTCAGCGTGCCCACCTGAACGCCGGCAACGCGCGCCGCATCCTCCCCGGAGAAGCCGAGCGCACCCACCAGCACCAGCGCCTCTTGCTGGTCGCGCGGCAGATGGGCCATGGCGCGGGCCAGGCCCATCACCTCCATGCGGTGCTCCTGGCCGGCGGGCATCCCCTCTTCGACGGGCACGCGATCCATGGCGCGCTTCTGGGCGGCGGCGCGGCGCCGGTTCTCGAACCACGCGTTCCGCAAGATGGAAAAGGTCCAGGCCTTGAGGCTGGTACCGCGCTCCCATTGATCTTCCGAGCGAAGCGCACGCAGCAATGTGTCTTGCACGAGATCATCGGCTGCTGCCGGATCGCGGGACAGAAAGCGGGCGAAAGCCCGGAGGTCGGGGATCAGGCGCGTCAGGGCAGGGCGGAAGTTCTCGCCTGCGGGATCGTCTGGTTTCAACATGACCCCGGCTGAAAGGCTGGCTGATCGGATTAGCGGCACCGCGCATCGACGTGGCGCCGCATGGACCCATGTAAAGACCGTTGCGGCCCGCCATATGGCGGCCCGGACGGGTTCGCGGAGGACTATCACGGATGAATGCGGTCACGCAGGGGGAGTTGCTTCGTACCCTGCCCTTCGCAAGGCGCTATGCCCGCGCCCTGACGGGCGGGCAGGCGCGCGGCGACGCGCTGGTCGCGCAGGCCCTGCGCGCCGGGCTGCCCCAGGACGTTCCGGTGGCCATCGCCCTTTTCGCGGGGGTGAGCCGCCTGGTGCCGGACAGCACGGGCGAGCACATCGGCGCCAAGCAGCGCCAGCTTCTTCTCCTGACTGCGCTCGAGGACCTTTCCCTGACCGACGCGGCCCTGGCCATCGGCACGCCCCTGCCCGAGGCGCGGCGGATGCTGGAGGCGGCGCGCGAGGCGCTGCGCGCGGTGGCCGCCACGGACATCATGGTGATCGAGGACGAGCCGATCATTGCCATGGACATCCGCCAGCTGGTGGAAGCCTGCGGCCACAACGTGGTGGGCGTTGCCAGCGGCGAGGCCGAGGCCGTCGCGATGGCGCGGGACCTCAGGCCCGGGCTGATCCTGGCGGACGTGAACCTGGGGCCGGGTGGCGATGGGATTTCCGCCGTGCAGCGGATCCTGCAGGAGCAGAACACGCCGGTGATCTTTGTCACCGCCTATCCGGAGCGGCTGCTGACCGCGGACCGGCTGGAGCCGGCCTTCATCATCAGCAAGCCCTTCGAACCGATGGCCCTCGCGATCGCCACCTACCAGGCGGTGTCAGGCGGCGTGACGCTGGACTGAGCGGCACCGGCGCAGGGAGGGCGGGTCGGGCAACTGCCCGGCCCGCCCTTCCGTTTCCCTTTCGCGCCGCCCGCCTTCCGCGGGCTGAACCAGGGGAGGCTTCGATGGACTGGGACAAGCTGGCTGGCGACTGGTCGGGCATGAGCGGCAAGGTCCGCCAGCAATGGGGCAAGCTGACGGAAGACGACATCAGCCAGGCCGGCGGCAAGCGCGACCTGCTGCTGGAACGGATCCGCGAGCGCTACGGCCTCGGCCCGGACGAGGCGGAGAAGCAGTTGTCCGAATGGGGTTCGGCGGAGGATCCTGGCAACGCCAACCAGTCCGTCTCCACTGGCGACGCCGGAAGCGGCAACAAGGGTGGCCAGAGCAGCGGGCAGAACGGCACGGTGTAGCGCGCGGGTCACGTGCCGTGTCCAGGGAGCAACCGGCCCAGGGGTTCCACGTTCAGGCAACGCATCGGCCTTGAAGGACCCCTGACATGCTCTACTGGACCGTCATCTTCCTGATCATCGCGCTTGTTGCCGGGGTGCTGGGCTTCGGGGGTGTCTCCTCGGCCGCCAGTGGGATTGCGAAGATCCTGTTCATCATCTTCATCATCCTGTTCCTGGTGTCGCTGGTCGCGGGCCGGGGCTGGATCTGATCCCGGCCGGAGCTTCACGGTTCATGCAGCGCCGCGCGGCGTGCCTGGCCGGCCTCGCGGCGCTTGCCGCGGGGCCGTTCGCATCTTCGGGGGTCCGGGCCCAGGGCGCGGATGCGCGTGCTGCCAATGGTCGCCTCTGGTTCGATCCGACGCAGCTTCCCTCCTTCACGGGCGTGGTCGACCGGTACCTGATCAACCCGGATGGCAAGACCGACCGCCTGCTGTTCCGCGAAGGGCCGCAGGTGATCTTTCCCGAAACGGTGGGCAGCGAGATCATGGAGGCCGTGCCCAGCGGGCGCTCCATCGTGGTTTATGGCATCCGCGCCAGGCGCGCGCCGGTGATCACGCTGCTGGCCTGGGCCAAGGACGGCTCTTCCCCCGCGCATTTCGTGGACCGGCCGACCTGGACCTTTCCCGATTTCCACGCGGCAGGCGAGGCGATGGAGGTGTCCGGCACGGTGCGGGCGCCGTTGCTCACGCCGCAGGGGGATTCGATCGGCGCCATCCTGGACGACGGCGTGGTGATTCGCGTGCCGCCGGGCGTGGCGGCGGCGCTGGGCGACCGGCTGGCGGTGGGCCGGACGGTGGCCGCCGCCGGTCGCGGCGCGGCCGTGGCGGACCGGGGCCGCGCCCTGGACGCCGAGCGCATCGGCGAGGCTCCGGACAAGCTTGAAGCCTTGCCACCCCCACAGGATCGCCCACAGTGACGAAACGGTTTATGCAACGGGTTTGGGCGGAAGCGGGCGGTGCTGGGCGTGAGTGAGCAGACCACAAGCGAGGCTGCGACGGCCGGCGGCCCCGTGCAGACGGGTGCCGTGCGCGCCTTCCTGCAACTGGCCGGGGGGTTCTTCCTTCGCGAGAAAAAGGCGCGCTGGCTGGGCGGCGGGCTGCTGGCACTGACCCTGCTGCAGATCCTGATCCAGATCCGCTTCAATCTCTGGAACCGCGACTTCTTCAACGCGCTCGAGAACCGGGACCGCGACGCCTTCCTGTGGCAGATGGTGCTGTTCCTGGGACTGGCTGGGTCCTCGATGGTCACGGCCGTGTATCAGCTCTACGTGAAGCAACTCGTGCAACTGCGCTGGCGCGAGTGGCTGACCAAGCGCCTGCTCGATCTCTGGATGACGAACGCGCGGCATTACCAGCTGGAGCGCGCGGGGGAGAGCAACAACCCGGACCAGCGCATCGCGGAGGACGCTCGGCTGAGCGTGGACCTGGCTGTGGACTTCGCGACGGGCCTGTTCAACTCGGCCATCATGCTCTGCGCGTTTATCGGCATCCTCTGGACCATCTCGGGCGCGCTGAACCTCACCATCGCCGGACAGGACATCACCATTCCCGGCTACATGGTCTGGGCCGCGCTGATCTATGCGCTGATCGGTTCCGTGCTGACCTATTTCGTGGGCCGGCCGATGGTGCGGCTGAACACGGAGCGCATGGCGAAGGAGGCAGATTTCCGCTTCTCGCTGGTGCGGGCACGGGAAAGCAGCGAGGGCATTGCCCTCATCGGCGGCGAGGCCGACGAGCGGCGCGGGCTGGTGGCCACCTTCGTGCACGTCGCGACCTCGGTGCGCGACCTCATGCGAAGCCAGCGCAACCTGATGTGGCTGACCAGCGCCTATGGGATGCTCACCTCCGTGTTTCCCACCGTGGTCGCGGCGCCTTCTTATTTCTCGGGTGCGATCACGCTTGGCGGCCTCATGCAGATCGGCTCTGCCTTCGGCTCGGTGCAGGCCTCCCTGAACTGGTTCGTCGACAACTTCCCCCGCCTGGCCGAGTGGCGCTCCAGCGTGGAGCGGCTGCTCAGCTTCCGTGAATCGCTCCGCGTGATCGAGCAGATGGTCGCCGAGCCGGACCAGCCCACCCTGGTGCGCGTGGAAGAGCCGGCGGGGGAGGAGGAGCGCGTCGCGTTCCGCGATGTGCAGGTGGCGTTCTCCAACGGCTCCGTGGTGATTGCGGAGGCGACGGCCGAGATCCGTGCGGGCGAGCGCGTGCTGGTCAAGGGCGAATCGGGCACGGGCAAGAGCACGCTGTTCCGGGCTTTTGCCGGCATCTGGCCCTGGGGCAGCGGCGAGATCGTCATGCCGCCGCGCGACGCCACCATGTTCATGCCGCAACGCCCCTATCTGCCGCTCGGCTCGCTACGGGGCGCGCTGTCCTATCCCCACGCACCGGAGACGGTGACGAACGAGGTGGCAGGACCGGCGCTGTCGCGGGTCGGGCTCGCGCATCTGGAGGAGAAGCTCGACGAGGACGGCCGATGGGATCAGATGCTGTCGCTTGGCGAGCAGCAGCGGCTGGGCTTCGCACGGCTGCTGATCCAGAAGCCGCGCTGGATCTTCATGGACGAGGCGACGGCGGCCCTCGATGAGGAGAATCAGGATGCCATGATGCAACTGGTGCTCGACGAATTGCCCAGGAGCGCCTTGATCTCCATCGGTCACCGGCCGGGACTGGAGGCCTTCCACGAGCGCACGCTGCACCTGCAGCGCGGGCCCGAGGGCGCGCGGCTGGCCATGCGGACTCCGACACGGGTTTTGAAGACCCGCAAGATCAAGATCCGCAATCCGTTCCGCCGACGGGCGCGTGTGACGGTCTGACGGGTTTGATACATGGAATGCCGGGGACTCAGGCCAGGATACCGGCATTCGGCTGAAGCTCTGCCGCGCCGTGCTCCGTTTGTGGGCGGCATGACGCGGGTGCCGAAGCCTGTCCTGCCCAAATGTGCCTCGTTCTGGCATCAGGCGGGCGCGGACGATTCCGTTCAGAGCGAGGACAAGGTTTTCTAATAAGACGCTGCTGCCCCGAGTGATTGGCCTCAAAGGACTGCGCCGGATTTTCTGCCGACACAGTTACCCTGAAGCGTGCCACCACCGCCTTGCATGGATCCACTCACTATGCGCCGAGGTGACAGCCCGGGGTGGCCTTTACCGGCATTGCACGACCTTATTCCCCACCGCACCCCACCACACAATCTCAACAAGGATCTTCGCTTTGTACGTCGGCAAGGCAAGTCGGTGTCGGCCTGGTCCTGTCAGAACCTCGAAGCCGCGGTTATCACTGCCCTTCGTGTTGTTGTTCATGCCGTCTGTCATGGCATATCCGCCTCATGAAGTTCTGACCGTCCGCAGGTAAAAGGTGGTCAGTCTGGAGAGGCAATGCGGCCTGGCTCGTCGGTGAGCTGGTGCCAGGCTTGGCGGCAGTCGTCGGGAATGGCTCCGAGATTGGGTATGATACGCCATGCGTCATTGACTGACCTGTGCCCAAGGTCTGGTTGCGATGGAGGTGATGCGCTCGGGCTGACG
>NZ_JBHLVZ010000026.1:0-1308 GCF_042433125.1 Muricoccus vinaceus
AAGCTCAAGGCTATCCTGCGCAAAGCCGCCGCTCGCAACCTCGACAACCTTTGGCGCACCATCAGCCCTTGAGGCGGCCGAACATGTTCTCGATGCGGTGCCGCTCGCGGTAGAGGGCCTTGTCGTAGGGGAGCGGCACCTTGCGGCTCTTGCTTGACGGAATGCAGGGCTGGATGCCGCGCTCGACCAGGGCCTCGCGGAAGCGGTTGCTGTCATAGCCCTTGTCGACCAGCAGTTCCTTGGCGCGTGGCATGCGGGGCAGCATCAAGGCCGCGCCCCTGTGGTCACTCATCTGACCTTCGGACAGCAGCAGGATCACAGGGCGCCCCTGTCCGTCACGGTGTGGCGTGGAGCTTGGAGTTCAGGCCGCCCTTGGTGCGCCCGATACGGCGGCGAACAGCCCCTTTTTGAGCAGGCTGGCCGCCGTCCGGTGCGCCTTGAGGTGGGCCGCATCGATCATCAGGCGCTCCGGCTCACCCGCGCGGCCCGCGAGCCCGGCGAAAATGCGGTTGAACACGCCGAGGCGGCTCCATCGCACGAAGCGGTTGTACGGGGTCTTGTGTGGGCCGTACTCGGCAGGCGCGTCGCGCCAACGCAGCCCGCTACGGATGACGTGGAGGATACCACTGACCACCCGCTGATCGTCGACGCGGGGCACCCCGTGAGAGAGCGGAAGGTAAGGCGCGATCCGCCGGATCTGCGCCCTCGTCAGCCACAACAGATCAGCCATGGCAGCACCTCCGGCCACCATGGAATCAGCCATTCAGATTAAGCGCCAGCCGCAATTAACGGGTCCTGACCCTGCCCCGTCAGTCTATCCGGCGGCCAAGGTCGAGATGAACGAAAGAGGTGTGACCATGCACCCCAGCCCGAACACACCATCCCAGGCGTCGGCCTCAAAGCCCGGCAGCGTCTCGGCCAGCGTCGGGATGTCGGGAGCGGCAGGGTTGCGCCGTGCCGAGGTCACGGCCAAGGCGCGAGCCCGGCCCTGCTTCACCTGCGGCTGGGCCGAGGAGAAGGTGTCGAACATCATTTGGATGTCGCCGCTGAGTAGGGCGGACGCGGCCGGTGCGGTGCTGCGGAAGGTTCTGTCAGCTCTCGCGCCAGGGGCACCCGGATTGGCGGGCGGGGGCAGGTCTGGATCGGCTCCTGACGGGTTGATGGGCGGCCGGGAGCCTGGGATGGCTTCCTTCAGATATCTTGTCTGATTATCGTGCTAGGGGCTTAAAGCCAAGGACAAACCCGCCTGATCTGGCGGAGGCAGATGACGGCGCAGGCGAGGGTTGTCAGGGCGAGGTGCAGGTCGGC
>NZ_JBHLVZ010000027.1:0-1093 GCF_042433125.1 Muricoccus vinaceus
CTCTTCGGCATGGGCCTGCTCGGCATGGGCCTGGTGCGCCGCCGCAAGCAGGGCTGAGGCGGATGGGGCCGGCGCCGGCAGGCGCGGGCCCCGGACCCGGGGCGGGCGCTCGATCCCGGCTCAGGTCGCTCTTCGAGGCCACCCGCTTCAGGTGCCCAGCCCGGGTGCCCGGTGCGGACACCCCCGCCCGGGCCCTTCTCAGAGGGCCGGCGCACAGGCCGGACGCTCGCGCGTCCGGCCTTTTTTGTTTGAATCTCCTATCGGCCCTCATGAGGACGACAGCACATCTGTTTGATCGGGCAGAAGATGTGCCCCGGCCATGCTACCGGCGGCACATACCGGGCGTTAACCGCGGCACACAACAAAGGATGGTTCGCATGGTCGATCTCAGCCAGATCAAGGAGCATGCCAAGGTGATTGGCGCCGACGGGGTCCATGTCGGCACGGTGGACCATGTCGAAGGTCATCGCATCAAGCTGACCAAGCAGGACTCGGGCGACCAGCATCACCACTATATTTCGACCGGCTTGATTGCCGAGGTCGAGGACGGCACCGTGCGGCTTTCCGCGAATGCCGATGTTGCCGTGACGATGGAAGAAGACCAGTAACCTTCCATTGCCGACCCAGCAGGCGGCGGTGGCTCACCGGGTATCGGTGCCATTGAAGCCCATCGCGCCTGCGAAGGAAGCTGCAGGGCTGGCCGGTAACAGGGCCGAGCCTCGGAAGGGCGCACCTCACACCGAGCCTCCTCCTTCCCGTCCTCGCGTTTGTGAAGGTTCCTGTCTTTTTTTAGATTGTTTGTGAACCCGGAGACTGTTCTAGAGTTTACCGAACATCAACCAGTTTGGGACTAAGCTCATGCCCAGTTCACCTGCCGAGGCGCGGGATGCTTTTGCCCGACCCGCGACTCCCGGTGATCGCCCCGCCCGGAAGTTCGGTCTGCGCGGCGGACGCAGCGCGACGGGATCGCTCCAGGCTGCTGGTAACCGCCGGTCCTCCGGTGGTTCTCCGCCGCCCCGCGGCTCGGCGTTGCGGGCGGCGGATCTCGGTGTGGCCGGGGCCCTGCTGCTGCTGACCCTGCCGCTCTCCCTCC
>NZ_JBHLVZ010000028.1:0-35347 GCF_042433125.1 Muricoccus vinaceus
CCGGCTTGTAGAAGGCGTCACCCTCCGGCTTGGCGCTCATGCCATGGCCGCGCAGGTCGATCGCCACCATGCGGAACTCGCGGGCCAGTTCCGGGTCCCGCAACTGCCGGTCCCAGGAGAGGGCGGCCTGGGCGAAGCCGTGCAGGAACAGGATCGCGGGGCCCTGCGGATTGCCGAACTCGTAGGTCGCAAGCCGCACGCCGTCGGGCGAGGTGACGAAGCGCGGGACATAGGCCGCCCGTTCCGCCGGCGCGGGCGCCTGCTGTGCCCGGGCGGCCGCCACGGGCATCAGACCGAGGCCGATGGCGGCCGCTCCCCATCCCATCGCGTGCCGCCGACCTGCCGGATGCGCTTTCATCTCCGTCCCCTTTTCAACTGTTCCCTGGCGGCCGGCACGAGCCGGCCCTGCCGGGGTCCAGGCTGGCACCGATGAGGGTACGGCGAAAGCGAGGGGCAGGAGAGGCCCGCGTCAACGCGCCGGGCGCGGTTCGCCGTGGGGCCGGCCTACCACTCCACCCCGATCTTGCCGAAATGGCTCGCGCCTTCCTCGTGGCGGAAGGCATCGGCCAGGGCTTCCAGGGGAAAGGTGCGGTCGATCACCGGCCGCAGCGCGCCGCCGTCGAGGGCGCGCACGAAATCCTGCTGCTGGCGGCGGCTTCCCACGATCAGGCCTTGCAGCCGGGCCTGCTTCGCCATCAGCAGGGAGGTGGGGACCTCGCCGCCGCGCCCGGTGAGCACGCCGATCAGGGAGATGTGGCCACCGACGCGCACGGCCTGGATGGATTGCGGCAGGGTGCCGGGGCCGCCGACCTCCACCACGTGGTCCACGCCGCGCCCGCCGGTCAGTTCGCGCACGCGGGCGCCCCATTCGGGGGTGCTGCGGTAGTTCACCGTGTTGTCGGCGCCCAGCGCGCGGGCGCGCTCCAGCTTCTCGTCCGAGGAGGAGGTGATGATGACGCGGGCGCCGGCGAGCTTGGCCAGTTGCAGGGCGAAGATCGAGACGCCGCCGGTGCCGAGCGCCAGCACGGTGTCGCCGGGCTTCAGGCCGCCATCGACCACCAGGGCGCGCCAGGCGGTGAGCCCCGCGGTGGTGAGGGTGGCGGCCTCCAGGTGGCTGAAGCCATGGGGCGCGCGGGTGAAGGCGGTGGCGGGCAGGGTGACGAACTCCTGCGCGAAGCCGTCGATGCCGTCCCCGGGGGTGCGGGAGAAGTCGGCGATGGTAGGCGGGCCGTCCTGCCAGTCCGGGAAGAAGCAGGACACGACGTGGTCGCCGGGGGCGAAGTCGGTCACGCCCTCGCCCACGGCCTCCACCACGCCGGCGCCGTCGGCCATCAGCACGCGGCCATCGGCGGCGCGCATCTGGCCGGAGGCGACGCCGAGGTCGTGGAAGTTGAGCGAGGAGGCGTGGAGGGCGACGCGGATCTGCCCGGGGCCGGGGGGGCCCGGGTCGGGGCGGTCGGCAAGCTCGATCCGGTCCAGCCCGCCTTGCCCGGTCGCATCGGGCGCGCGTACCACCATTGCCTTCATCGTCGTCTCCATCGCGGGTTCCCCGGCGTAACGCCGGGGAACGGGATGGGTGGCGGCGTCATGCGCCGGGCCGCCGTTATGGGGCGCGGGCGAGGATGCGGCCGAAATCGCCGTCCAGCCCGGCGAGGGCGGCGTCGATCCGCCCGCGACGCTCGTTGATCCAGCCGGACTGGGCCGCCAGCCGGGCCTGCGCCGCGGCCAGCATGCGGGACATCTCGGCGGGCTGGGGGCCGCCGGCCGTCGCGCGGTTGCGGATGATGGCGACGGGGTCGAGCGTGTCACGGAACTCGGCCTCGCCCATGGGCAGCTCGGCGGGGGGAAGCCGCATCTCGCGCAGGGTTTCGCCGAAGATGCGGCGCGCCTCGGCGTAGGGGAAGTCGGCGGGGCGGATGTCGTGGGCCTTGGCGTGGTCCACCACCTCGGAGGCGAAGTGGTGGCCGACGCGGAAGGGCAGGCGGTACTTGCGCATCAGCACGTCCGCGATCTCCTGCGATGCCGTCCAGTCGCTGTTGAGTTCCTCCAGCGCGCGCGCGGGGCTGATGACCAGGGCCTTCAGCACGCGGTCCCACTGGTCCAGCAGGGTGGTGGCGCCGGCCGTGACGGCGGTGTTGTCGGCCACGCCCTTGGCGTCGCTCATGCCCGGCGGGATGTTGTGGCCCTGGATGGCGCGGCCGATGCCGAGCGTGACCACGCGGGAGGCCTGGGCGCGCGTGTCGTTGAGCAGGCCGGGGTTGCGCTTCTGCGGCATGGCCGAGGAGACGTAGGTGTTGCCGCCGCCTTCCTGCAGGAGGATCCAGGGGCGCGGGCCGGCATACTGGGTCATGACGTCCTCGACGAAGGCGCCGGCGTGCAGCGCGATGCCGGTCGCGACGGCGCCGATCTCGACGGGCATCTCGGCGGCCGCGATCTGGGCGGCGTCGTAGGCGTTCTCCACGGTGCCGGGGAAGCCGAGGTAATGCGCCATGCGGTCGCGGTTCAACGGCCAGCTCGTGCCATTGAGCACGGTGGTGCCCATGGGGGAGCGGTCGAGGCGGGCGAAGGCCTCGCGCAGGCGCTGGGCGTCGCGCTCCAGCCCGGCGATGTGGCCCAGCAGGTAATGGCCGTAGCTGTTGGGCTGGGCGGCCACGCCGTTGGTGTAGTTGGGCACGACCGTGCCGGCATGGGCCTCGGCCAGGCGGAGCATGGTCTCGGTGGTGCGCCGGAGCGCCTCCGCCATCCGCAGCAACTCGTCCCGCTGCATGGCGGCGCGGACGGTGGCGAGCATGTCCTGGCTGGAGCGGCCGGCATGCAGCAGCGTGGCCTCCACGCCCGCGGCCTCGATCAGCAGGGGCTCGAAGGTGATGACCAGGCTGGGGCGGCGGCCGTTGGGCTGGTCGCCCGCGCGCAGGACCTGGTTCAGCCCGGCGGCGATGCGGGGGGCGAGCGCCGGGTCCAGCAGGCCTTCCTCGGCGTTGATGACGGTGCTGGCCTTGTTGATCTCGCCCAGCCAGAAGAAGGGGTCGCGCCGGGGGGCGGCGGGGGCGGGCGCCGGGGTGCCCGGGGTGGCGGCCTGGGTGGCGCCCTGGCCGGGCGCCTGGCTGGCTGGCTGCCCCGCCGGCTGGGCGGAAAGCGGTGTTGTCGCGGCGCAGATGGCGGCCACTCCGAGGCTCATGATCCAGGGGCGCATGGCTTTTCCTCCCAGGCCGGGCCTTTGGCCGCAGCGCGTGGGCGCCCGTGTATCATTCGACCGCCGCCCACCCTATATCCCCGCCGCCATGCTGCGCCTCACCGAGATCAAGCTTCCCCTCGACCACGCCGACGACGCGCTGCGCGATGCCGTGGTCGCGCGGCTGGGCGTGCCGCCCGCGGATGTGCTGGACATCTCCATTTTCCGCCGTGGGCACGACGCGCGCCGGCGCGGGGCCATCACGCTGATCTACACGCTCGACGTGGCGCTGCGCGACGAGGCGGCGGTTCTGGTGGGGCTGGACGGGCACCGGCACGTCTCGGTGACGCCGGACACGCGATACCGCCTGCCGGCCGCGCCCCCTGCCCCGCCGCGGCTGCGCCCGGTGGTGGTGGGCGCCGGGCCCTGCGGGCTGTTCGCGATGCTGATCCTCGCTCAGATGGGGCTGCGGCCCATCCTGGTCGAGCGCGGGCGGGTTGTGCGCCAGCGCACGCAGGACACCTGGGGGCTCTGGAGGCGCTCCGTGCTCACGCCGGAGTCCAACGTGCAGTTCGGCGAGGGCGGCGCGGGCACCTTCTCGGACGGGAAGCTGTGGAGCGGGATCGGGGACAACGCGAACCGCATCCGCAAGGTGCTGGAGGAGTTCGTGCGGGCGGGAGCGCCGGAGGAGATCCTCTATGTCTCCAAGCCGCATATCGGGACCTTCCGGCTGGTCTCGATGGTGGAGCACATGCGGGCGGGGATCGAGGCGCTGGGCGGCGAATACCGCTTCGGGACGCGGGTGGAGGACGTGGCGCTGGATGCGGAGCGGCGCGTGCGCGGGCTGCATCTCTCGGACGGGTCCTTCCTGGAGGCGGATCACGTGGTGCTGGCGGTCGGGCATTCGGCGCGCGACACCTTCGCGATGCTGCACGACCGCGGCGTGTTCATGGAGGCGAAGCCCTTCTCGGTCGGCGTGCGGATCGAGCACCCGCAGGGGCTGATCGACCGCTGCCGCTTCGGGCCGCAGGCGGGGCATCCGGTGCTGGGGGCGGCGGACTACAAGCTGGTGCACCACTGCACGAGGCCCGAGGCCGAGGGGCGGGCGGTGTATTCCTTCTGCATGTGCCCGGGCGGCACGGTGGTGGCGGCGGCCTCCGAGCCCGGGCGCCTCGTCACGAACGGGATGAGCCAGTACTCGCGCAACGAGCGCAACGCGAATGCGGGGATCGTGGTGAGCATCACGCCCGAGCGGGACTATCCCGGTGGGCCGCTGGCGGGGATCGCCTTGCAGCGGGAGCTGGAGGAGCGGGCCTTCGTCGCGGGGGGCAGCGACTATCGCGCGCCGGCGCAGCGCGTGGGGGATTTCCTGGCGGGGCGGCCCTCGGCGGCGCTCGGGGCGGTGGTGCCCTCCTACAAGCCCGGCGTGACGCCGACGGATCTCGCGCTGTGCCTGCCGGACTTCGCGGTGGCGGCCATCCGCGAGGCCTTGCCGGCTTTCGACCGGCAGATCCGGGGCTTCGCCATGGAGGATGCCGTGATGACGGGGGTGGAGACGCGCACCTCCTCGCCGCTGCGGATCCGGCGGAACGAGACCGGACAGAGCCTGAACACGCCCGGGCTTTTCCCGGCCGGCGAGGGCGCGGGCTATGCGGGCGGCATCCTGTCCGCGGGGGTGGACGGCATCCGGGCGGCGGAGGCGGTGGCGGCGAGCCTTTCGGGGGTTTCGGTCCTGGGCGGGGCCGCCATGGTGCCGGCAGGGAACGGGGGCTGAATGGTGGAGTTCGCGCTGGACACCTTCGGGGATGTCACGCTGGGGCCGGACGGGCGGGCGCTGCCGCAGGCGCAGGTGATCCGGAACCTGGTGGAGGAGGCGGTGCTGGCCGATGGGCTGGGCATCGACTTCTTCGGGGTGGGCGAGCACCACCGCGACGACTTCGCGATCTCCGCGCCCGAGGTGGTGCTGGGGGCGATCGCGGCGCGGACGTCGCGCATCCGGCTGGGATCGGCGGTGACGGTGCTGAGCTCGGACGATCCGATCCGGGTGTTCCAGCGCTTCTCGACGCTGGACGCGGTGTCGGCGGGGCGGGCGGAGGTGATCCTGGGGCGAGGCTCCTTCACGGAGTCCTTTCCGCTGTTCGGCTTCGAGTTGGACCAGTACGAGACGCTGTTCGAGGAGAAGCTGGATCTTTTCGCGGCCGTGCGGTCGGGGGAGCCGGTGAGCTGGGAGGGGACGGTGCGCGCGCCGCTGGTGAACCAGCGCGTGTTCCCGCCGGTGGAGAACGGGCCGTTGCGCGCCTGGGTGGGCGTGGGCGGCAGCCCGAAATCGGTGATCCGGGCGGCGCGCTACGGGCTGCCGATGATGCTGGCGATCATCGGCGGCGATCCCGCGCGGTTCCGGCCCTATGTGGACCTGTACCACCAGGCGCTGGCGCAGTTCGGGCTGGGAGCCCAGCCGGTGGGCGTGCACTCGCACGGCTATGTGGCCGATAGCGACACCCAGGCGTGGGAGGAACTCTGGCCGCATTGGAAGGCGTCGCGCGACAGGATCGGGGCGGAACGCGGCTGGCCGGCGGCGCGGCCGGAGGACTTCGAGCGGGAGATCGCGGGCGGTTCGCTTTATCTCGGCTCGCCCGAAACGGTGGCGCGGCGGATCGCGGCGACGGTGGGCGCGCTGGAGTTGTCGCGCTTCGAGATGAAGTACAGCGCGGGGACGCTGCCGCATGAGCGGATGATGCGGAGCATCGAGCTGTATGGCGGCACGGTGGTGCCGATGGTCAAGGACATGCTGGCCTAGTCGGAAGCGCCGGCTTTCAGGAGCCTCACCGTTCTTCCGGGACCAGGTCTCGCCGCCTCTCGGGTGCGCGCCGCAGGGCGGTTGGCGAGGAGCGATGCTGATCCGTCGCCTCCGGCAGGGCAGATCCGCTGTTGGAAGGCACGCCCGGCGGTGCGCCGGGTGCCGTTCGCAGCGCCCCTGCAAGCCTGACCCAGGCCTGGTCCGCCACGAAGGCGATCAGGCAAGCGCTCGGGAAGAAGACGACGAACAGGTAGCGCACGTTCACATGCGTCAGCGTGTAGGGCGCCAGCGGCAGGAGCGTGAAGGCGAGCCAGACGAGGCGGTTGCGGTCCTTTGCTGCGACCACCAGCAGGCTGAGGAGCTTCGCGGCGCCGAAGGCGGCGTAGTAGTACCAGGCGAGGGCCGTGCCGAGCACGGGCACCCAGGGGATCATGCCCTGCGTCGGAAAGAAGACGAGCACGGCGCGTGCCAAGCTCAGCCCGGCAAAGGAAAGAGGGTGTTCGCTGATCCAGGCCAGCGCACGCTCGCGCATCAGCCCCATGAACTCGATCTCGCCGGCGCGGGCGATGGTCCGGGCCGATGGTTCCGAGGTGAAGGGGTGGATGGCGTCCAGGTTCGACGAACCGGAATCGCCCCGCGACTGCTCGTTGTTGCCCACCGCCATCTCCAGCCAGAAGTTGGAGCGGGTCATGGTGAAGGCGCCGATCTGCCCGGCGTTCCGGATGCCCCAGGGAACCAGGAAGGCCGCCATGATCGAGGCCGCCACGAGGATGGCCAGAAAAGCGGGGCGGTATCCCTGGCGGCGGGGGAGCGCGAACCAGAGGGCGAAAAGCATCGGCGGCAGCAGCGCGGGGGAAAGGAGCGTGCCGACGCCCGCGAGAACCGCGGCCGCGACGGTGGCGCGCAGCGAGCCGTCGGCTTCCCTGCCCAGGACGCGGTAGAGGGCATAGATCAGCAGGAAGGCGCTGAAGGGCTGGTCCCACTGGCGGCAGTCCACGACGGACTCGCTCAGGTAGACCGGGACGAGGCAGGTGAGGAGGATCGCCACCGCCATGCCCGGCCGGCCGAACCGCAGGATCTGGCCGATGCGCAGGACGTAATAGGTGCTGGCGGCCCAGAGCGCGGTGCAGACGACGCTCAGGGCGATGCGCGCGGCATGGGTGTATTCGCCGAGCAGCAGGAACACGGCCGCCAGATAGCCGGTGTGCACCGGCGACACATGGGCGGTGGGGCCGGTGGGGATGAGGTACGGATTGCCCAGCAGCCCCGTGTTCAGCAGGCTGACCGCCGCGCGCCCCGTTTCCCCAAGGCCCGCATTCGCATCCGCGTAGCCGATGGCGAGCATCAGGCCGAGGAGAACCGGGATGGCGATGGCAACGAAGGGAAAGGCGTGCAGCGTCCGGGCCGTCATTCGTGCGCGTCCACCCGGAGCCTGTCGTAGGAGCCGGCGGCGGGTATGGCGAGGTAGCTGAGGCGCTTCATCTCGCGCCGGCCATTGGTGACGGTGTCGAGGATCACGCCGCAGACCAGGCTCAGGGATGCGAGAACCATGGTGCCGGTTGCGAGAAGCGCCGTGGGCAGGCGGGGCACGAGGCCCGTTTCGAGAAAGAACAGGAGAACCGGGGCGATCATCGCCAGGGATGCGAGGAACAACGCGAGCGAGATGGACCCGAACAGCGCGAGGGGCCGTTCCTCCTTCACGAGGCGGACGATCATCCGCAGCACGCGGAAGCCGTCGTGGTAGGTGCGGAGCTTGCTGACCGAGCCTTCCGGCCGGTCCTTGTAGGCGGACTTCACCTCGGCGATGGGCATGCGCAGTTCGAGCGCGTGCACCGTGAGTTCCGTCTCCGTCTCGAAGCCCGACGAAAGCGCGGGAAAGCTCTTGACGAAGCGGCGGGAGAAAACCCGGTAGCCCGAGAGCATGTCGTTGATGCGGCTGCCGAAGATGGACCCGACCAGGCTTGTCAGGAGCCTGTTTCCGAAGCGATGCCCGCGCCGGTACGCGGCGGCGATGTCGGTGACGCGCGCGGCGTTGACCATGTCCAGATGCTCGCTCCAGAGGCGCCGGACGAGCTCGGGGGCGATCTTCGGGTCGTAGGTGCCGTCCCCGTCCACGAGGAGGTACACGTCGGCCTCGATGTCCGCGAACATGCGGCGGACGACGTTGCCCTTCCCTTGCAGCGGTTCGTGCTGCACGACCGCGCCGGCCGCCCGGGCCCGCTCCACCGTCCGGTCGTTGGAGTTGTTGTCGTAGACATGGACGGTGGCGCCCGGGAGGGCTGCGGAGAAGTCGCGCACCACGTCCGCGATCGTTGCTTCCTCGTTGTAGCAGGGAACGAGCACGGCCACGCGTGGCACCGGACCGAGCTTGGTCGGGGTAAACATGCATCAACTCCTCGGAGCGGCTGGGGCAACGCAGGACGGCCGCAGCACCGGAGTATCCGTAGAAATGTTCAGGCCGTAATGAATTTTGCGTCAGTAATATATATTTTTAATATTATTGAGACAATCCAACGGGGTGGGTTTGGCTTGAGAGAAGCATCTCTGCCCAGGAAGCTGCGGCGGCGCCGGCTCCAGCTACCTCTCGGCCGCTGCGACGGGTTGGTCCCGGCCCTGCGCCTGCCGCACGGGGGCAGGCAGCCGGTCCGGCCCGCGCGGCGGAACCCGCGGGGTGGAATCGGCGTTGCCCTTGCGTCATGGCCGGTGATCCGCTTGCCACGTATCGCGCAAGGCGCGACTTCCGCCGCTCCCCGGAGCCGGAGGGGCTGGCGCCCGCGCGGGGTGCGGGGGCGCGGCTTTCCTTTGTGGTGCAGAAGCACGACGCCACGCGGATGCATCAGGACCTCCGGCTGGAACTGGGCGGGGTGCTGCGATCCTGGGCGGTGACGCGGCGCCCGAGCCTGGATCCGGCCGATAAGCGCCTGGCCGAGGAGGTGGAGGACCATCCGCTGGAATACGGGCGCTTCGAGGGCCGCATCGCGGAGGGCTATGGCGCCGGCACGGTGATGCTGTGGGACCGGGGGACCTGGACGCCGGCATCGGATGATCCGGAGGCGGGGCGCCTGCGCTTCAGGCTGGATGGAGAGCGGCTGCGGGGCGGCTGGCACCTCGTGCGGATGCGATCACGCGGCCCGGCGCGGGGGGCGCGCTGCTGGAGGAGGCTGCCGCTTCGGTCAGCACGGGGCGGGACATGGCGGCCATCGCGGGCAGGGTGGCGACGGCGAAGCCCGAGCCCCGGAAGCCCGGCGCCCGGAAGGATCCCCAGGCGAAGGCGGCCGGGGCAATGGTCGCAGGCATCGCGCTGACGCGTCCGGAGCGGGTCTATCGGTCGGAGGCGGGCATCACGACGCTCGACCTGGCCCGGTACCTGGAGGCGGTCGCGCCCCGGTTGCTGCCGATATCGCGGGCCGGCCGCTGTCCCTGCTGCGGGCGCCCGACGGAGTCGGCGGGCAGCACGCGCCCTGCCGAAGAAGGCGTGAACGGGAGGCCTGGACCTCCCATTCGCGCTGTTTGTTCCCGCCGGGGCTACTGCTTGCCGCTGCCGGGCTCGGCCATGCCGCGGTGAAGGGCCGCGGTGACGCCGGCCGGAAGCACGTTGGCGACGGCGGACTGGATCTTGTTCTTCCAGCCGCTGACCACGTCCCCCTCGCCCTTCAGCATGGCCTCGAAGCCGACGCGGGCGACCATGCCGGCATCGTCCTTCTTGGCCTGGCCGACGGAGGTGTCCATCAGCTCGCCGCGCTCGAAGAACTCGGTCTCGGTCGGGCCGGGCATCAGGCAGGTGACGGTGATGCCCGTGTCCTTCAGCTCGTCGCGCAGCGCGAAGGAGAAGGAGTTCAGGAAGGACTTGGTGCCGTTGTAGACCGCCTGGAAGCTGCCGGGCATGAAGCCGGCGATCGAGCCGGTGATGAGGATCTTGCCGGCGTTGCGGGCACGCATCTCCTGCCCGACCTTGTGGATCAGGTAGATCGTGCCGGTGATGTTGGTGTCCACGACCTGGCGCGCTTCGTTGAAGTCCTGGTCGAGGAAGCCGTGGCCGAGGCCGCGGCCGGCATTGGCGAGGAGCGCCTCCACCGGGCGGCCGCGCACGGCGGCGAGGAGCTTGTCCACGCCTTCCGTGGTGGAAAGGTCGGCCTGCACGGTGTCCACATTGGCGCCGAGCGCGCGGAGTTCCGTGGCGGCGGCCTCGATCTCCGGCTCGTCGGCGGCGATCAGCAGGTCGTAGCCGTGGTTGGCCGCTTCCTTGGCGAGTTCGCGGCCGATGCCGGTGGAAGCACCGGTGACGAGCGCGAGCGGACGGATGGCCTGGGCCATGATGGGTTCTCCTTGGAAGGAAAGAGGGATCAGGGCTTCAGGACGACCTTGATGCAGCCGTCCTTCTTGTCGCGGAAGGTCTTGTAGAGATCGGGGCCTTCCTCGAGCGAGGCCGTGTGGGTGATCACGAAGGAGGGGTCGATCTCGCCCTTCTGGATGCGCTCCAGCAGGATCGGCATGTAGTGCTGCACGGGGGTCTGGGCCATGCGGAAGGTCAGGCCGCGGTTGATGGCGGAGCCGAAGGGGATCTTGTCCAGCAGGCCGCCGTAGACGCCGATGATGGAGACGACGCCGAAGTTGCGGCAGCAGTGGATCGCCTGGCGCAGCACGTGCGGGCGGTCGGTGCCCATGAAGGTCGCGACCTTGATGCGGTCGATGACAGAATCGAAGCTCGCGGTGCCATCGGCCTCGGTGCCCACGGCATCGATGCAGGCGTCGGCGCCGCGCCCCTTGGTCAGCTCCTGGATCGCGTCGTAGACATCCACGTCGTGGAAATCGAGCGTGATGGCGCCGGCGGCGCGCGCCATGGCGAGGCGCTCGGGCACGGTGTCGATCGCGATGACGCGCTCGGCGCCGAGCAGGAAGGCGCTGCGGATGGCCATCTGGCCGACGGGCCCGCAACCCCAGATGGCGATCGTCTCGCCGCCCTGGATGTTGCAGAATTCGGCGCCCATGTAGCCGGTGGGGAAGATGTCGGACAGGAACAGCGCCTGCTCGTCCGTCATGCCATCCGGCACCTTGATGTGGCCGACATCGGCGTAGGGCACGCGCACGTATTCGGCCTGCCCGCCGGCATAGCCGCCGAGGATGTGGGAATAGCCGAAGAGGCCGGCCGGCGAATGGCCCCAGAGCTTCTCGGCGGTCTTCGCGTTGCGGTTGGACCGCTCGCAGCCGGAGAAGAAGCCCTTCTGGCAGAAGAAGCACTCGCCGCAGGAGATGGTGAAGGGGATCACCACTCGGTCGCCGACCTTCAGCTTCTTGTTGTCCTTGCCGACCTCGACGACCTCGCCCATGCATTCGTGGCCGACGATGTCGCCGCGCTCCATGCCCGGGATCATGCCGTCCATGATGTGCAGGTCCGAGCCGCAGATGGCGCAGGAGGAGACCTTGATGATGGCGTCGCGGCCATCCTCGATCTTGGGGTCGGGCACGGTGTCGCACCGCATGTCGTTCTTGCCGTGCCAGGTGATCGCTCTCATGCGGAAGTCCTTTTCTGCGTGGGGCGGGCTGCGCCGCCTGGGGGGGGAGGCGCCAGGGGGGCTGTTGCGCGGGATCAACGCGCCAGGGGCGGGTAATGCTGCACAATAGAACACGGGGCCGTCCGGCGAGGGCGGCGGCCGCATGGAAGCGGGGGAGGCGGGATGGGGCGGCCTGGACTGGATGAGCTGAACGGCATGGCGGCCGGGGATTTCGCCCGTGCGCTGGACGGGGTGTTCGAGCACGCGCCCTGGGTGGCCGCGCGGGCGGCCGCGGGGCGCCCCTATGGCAGCGTGGAGGCGCTCCATGCGGGGCTGATGGCGGCGGTGCGCGCGGCCGGGGAGGAGGAGCGGCGGCGCTTCCTGAACGGGCATCCGGAACTGGCGGCGGGGGCGCTGCCGGCGGGGCTGACGGAGGCCTCCCGCCAGGAGCAGGGCGGGGCGGGGCTGGGGGATGCGGCGGGGGCGGAGGAGGTGTCGCGGCTGAACGCGGCCTACCGGGCGCGGCACGGCATTCCCTTCATGATCTGCCTGCGGCGCCACACGGCGGCGGATGTGCTGCGCCGGTTCCGGGCGCGGCTGGAACGCGGCACGGCGGAGGAGCGGGCGGCGGCGCTCGACGAGGTCGGCCACGTGTCGCGGCTGCGGCTGGCGGCCCGTGTGGCGGCCCCGGACGCCACGCCGCCGCGCGGGGCGCTGGTGCTGCGGGTGGAGGAACCGGCGCCGGAGATGGTTCTGGAGGCGGAGGGCGTGGCCGCCGGCACCTGGCGGGTGGAGGGCAAGGCCCGGCTGCTGGAGGGGGAGGCCTTCAGGGCCGGGCATTACGCCCTGCGGATCGCGGGGGCCGTGCTGCCCTTCGCGATCCGCGATCCCGGGCGGGACCTTTGCCTCCGCCTGCTGCGCGGGGCGGAGGGGTGGCGGCTGGAGGCCTAGGCGTTCACCACGTCGCCGCCATTGGGGTGCAGCACCTGGCCGTTGATGTAGGAGCTGTCCGCCTCGGAGGCGAGGAAGATGTAGCTCGGCGCCACCTCGTCCGGCTGTCCGGCGCGGCCCATCTTGGCGGAGGAGCCGTGCTTGGCCGATTCCTCGTCGGTGAAGCTGGCGGGGATCAGGGGCGTCCAGATCGGGCCGGGTGCCACGGCGTTCACGCGGATCTTGCGGTTCTCGAACAGCTGCTGCGACAGGCTGCGCGTGAAGGCCAGGATGGCGCCCTTGGTGCTGGAATAGTCGATCAGCTGCGGGCTGCCCTTGTAGGCGGTGACGGAGGTGGTGTTGATGATCGTGCTCCCCTCCGGCATGTGCGCCAGCGCGTTCTTGGCCACCCAGAAGTAGCCGAAGATGTTGGTGCGGAAGGTGCGCTCGACCTGGGCCTCATCGATGGTGGCGAAGTCCTTGTTCTCGTGCTGCTCGGCGGCGTTGTTCACCAGCACGTCGATGCGCCCGCCGAGGAACTGCGCGGCGCGGGAGACGGCGTCGCGCACGAAGGCGATCTCGCCGACATCGCCGGCGATGGTTTCGCAGCGCCGGCCGGCGGCCTCCACCAGGCGCTTGGTGTCGGCCGCGTCCTCGTGCTCGTCCTTGTAGAAGATCACGACGTCGGCGCCTTCCTTGGCGAAGCCGATGGCCACCGCGCGGCCGATGCCGGAGTCGCCGCCGGTCACGAGGGCCTTCTTGCCCTCCAGCTTGCCGGAGGCCTTCCAGTTCTCCATCGAGGACTGGGGCCGGGGCGTCATCTCGGCCTCGATGCCGGGCTGGCGGTCCTGGTGTTGCGGGCGCTGGGGGGTCTTCTGGTCGTCGGGCATGGGGCGGGTCCTTCGGGCGAGCCGGGAGAACGGGCCGGATGCGGAGGCAGTTTCGTCCGACGGAACAGAATGGACGGTTAAGTGATTGATTAACCTATGTGGTCCGGCAGAAATCAGGCCTTGCGCATGAAAAGGACGGGCATGGAAAGCCCGCCCGGCAGCGGGCGCTCGCCCGGGCGGTCGGGGGCGTAGCCGAGACTTTCATAGAAAGGGACGGCGTTCAGATAGGCACGAAGGGTGAAGCGGGTGTGGCCCGCCGTGCGGGCGCGGTGTTCGGCGGCCTGGACCAGGCGGGTGGCCAGGCCCCGGCGGGCGGCGGTGGGATGGACGAAGACCTTGCGGATGCGGCCCAGCCCTTCCCCCTGCCCCAGCCATCCGGCGCTGCCGAGAAGGGCACCCCCCTCCCCTTCCGCCACCCAGACATCGCTTTCGGCGACTTCGGCGGCGTAGCCGGGGGCCTGCAGCATGGCGGTGTAGGCGGGGACCAGGCTGGGCGGGTAGGCGGTTGCCAGCGCCGCGAAGGAGGCGGCCTGCATGGCGACGAGGGCGGGCATTTCTTCCGCGCGCAGCGGGCGGAGGGTGGGAGATGTCATCGCGGGCTCCTGAACTCGACCCGGGCTGCGGGCGGGCGCAGGATCGGCGCTGGAGAGGGGCCCGCCAAGGGCCCGGCATGTCATGGAGGACGTTCGATGCCCCAAATAGCTTCACCGATCGGGCGCCGCGGCCTGGGCTTGCTGGCGGGCGGCGTGCTGGGCGGTGTTCTGGGCGGTGTTCTGGCGGCACCGGCGGTGCTGGCCCAGGGCAGCTTTCCCAACCGGCCGATCCGGGTGGTGATCGCCTTCGCCGCCGGCGGCAATTCCGACACCATGTCCCGGCTGATCCAGCCGAAGCTGGCGGAGTTCCTGGGGCAGACGGTGGTGGTGGAGAACCGCACCGGCGCGGGCGGGGCGCTGGCGGCCGGGCAGATCATGCAGGCGCCGGCGGACGGGCACACGCTGCTGTTCGATGCGGCCTCCTTCGTGATCGCGCAGTTCATCAACCGCAACCTGCCCTTCGACTACGAGCGCGACTTCGTGCCGGTCGGGATGGTGGCGGAGGTGCCCTATATCCTGGCGGTGCCGAACTCGGCGGGGATCACGGACCTGAAGGGATACCTGGACCGCGCGCGGGCGACGCCGGAGGGGCTGGCCTATGGGTCGCCGGGGGTCGGGAACACGGGGCACCTGGCGGGGGCGCTGTTGGCGCACCGCTCCGGCATCAGGATGGAGCACATTCCCTATCGCGGCGGGGCGGAGGTGGCGCGGGACCTGGCGGGAGGGACGCTGCCCTCCGGGTATCTTTCCGCCAATTCCCTTCAGCCGGTGATCGATGCCGGGCGGGCGCGGCCGATCGCCATGACCTCGGGCGAGCGGCGGGGCGGGATCGAGGGGGTTCCGACCATCGCGGAATCGGGCTTCCCGGGCTTCGACCTGACGAGCTGGAACGCGATGTTCTGCCGCGTGGGCACGCCCGAGCCGGTCCGGCGGCGGCTGGAGCAGGCGGTGGAGTTCGCGACCAGGGACGGGGAGGTGCGGCGGCGCCTGGCGGCGATGGGGGCCTCGGCCGTCCCGGCGGATGCCGATGGCCTGGCAAAGCGGCTGGTGAGCGAGCGGGCGCTGGTGCAGGGGCTGATGCGCGATACGGGGATCAGCTTCGGCTGAGGCAAGGGACCGGGGCCCCGCGCCCCTTCCCGGACGCGCCGGCGTTCGATGGGGCGGCCCGCGCGGCGCATGCGCCGCGAGGGCCGTGCCGGTTCACACGAAGTCGGCGCGCGCCGCGGCGGCGACGCGGTGGAAGGCCTCCAGCGCCGCGTAGGTCTGCTCGGCGATCGCCTCGTCCGTATCGTTCAGGCGGGCGACCACGATGTACAGCCGGCCGCGCCCGGGATTGGGCTTGGACTCCGCGTGCAGCAGCTCGGCGGTCCGCGGGGCCTGGTACTTGGCCAGCGCCTCCAGGTTCAGGGCCCGGCTCCCGATGCGCTTCGTGTCGTACCACTGGCGCAGGATGTAGTGGCTGCCATCGGTGCGGTCGCGGCCGATCGCCGCCTGGTTGTTGCGGTCCAGCGGCGTGTAGGAGGCCGAGATCTCGCTCAGGCGGATGCTGAAGTCGAGCGCGGCCAGACCTTTGGGGCGCAGGGTCAGCTTCCACTGGAAGCCGTCCTTCACCGCCTCGGCCTCCTCGGCCGGCTCGGGCTTGCCGGCCGCGGGGAAGCGCTTGTCGGCGGCCAGCGCGGTGCGCCAGCGGCGGAACTGGCTCCGCACCTCGGCGCGGTTTTCCACCGGGCTCAGGTGAAGCAATTCCGTGGCGGCCGCTGGGGCCTCGGCCAGGTTTTCCGTCATGGGTGGCGCTGATCCGGGCTCGTGGCCATGGTCCTTGGCAAGATGGTGTTCCGGTCCGTCGGGGGGTGCGCCACGATTGGTGACACGTGTTCCCCCGGCGGCGAAGCACTCATTGCCGCGGCGGGCGAAAAGAAGAAGGGGCCAGGGGCTTGTTCCCCCGGCCCTGCTCGCGTCAGCCGACGATCTCGTGCCCGGCGAAGAAGAAGGCCATCTCGGTCGCGGCGTTCTCCGGGCTGTCGGAGCCGTGGACGGAGTTGGCCTCGATGCTTTCGGCGAAGAGCTTGCGGATGGTGCCCTCGGCGGCATTGGCCGGGTTGGTGGCGCCCATGATCTCGCGGTTGGCGGCCACCGCGTTCTCGCCTTCCAGCACCTGCACGACAACCGGGCCGGAGGTCATGAAGGAGACCAGGTCCTTGAAGAAGGGGCGCTCCTTGTGGACGCCGTAGAAGGTCTCGGCCATCTGCTGGGTCATCTGGATGCGGCGCTGGGCAACGATCCGCAGGCCCTTCTCCTCGAAGACGGCGTTGATCTTGCCCGTCAGGTTCCGGCGGGTGGCGTCAGGCTTGAGGATGCTGAAGGTGCGCTCGGTGGCCATGGCGGCGGGTTTCCTTGTTGGTGTGGTGGGGCGGTAGCGGCGCGGGGGATTCTCGGCAAGGGGGTTGCGCGCGGGGCTGCCCTGGCGGGGGGTGGGTCCTACCGCGACGGCGTGGCCGGGACGTCCCGCGGGGCGACCCGGAGCAGCGCGTAGCCGAGCAGCCCGGAGAGGAGGGAGCCGCCGAGAATGCCGATCTTGGCCTCCGCCTGGAGGAGCGGGTCGCCGGGGAAGGCCAGAAGGGTGACGAAGAGGCTCATCGTGAAGCCGATGCCGCAGAGGAGGGCGACGCCGAAGAGCTGGGTGCGGCTGGCGAAGGCGGGCATGTCGGCGAGGCCGAGCCGGACGGCAAGGGTGGCGGCGGCGAAGACGCCCACGGCCTTGCCGAGCAGCAGCCCGAGGCCGACGCCGAGGGTGACCGGGGCGAGGAGGGCCTCGCCGGGCAGGTTGAGGAAGGGCACGCCCGCATTCGCCAGGCCGAAGATGGGGACGATGACGAATCCGACGGGCACGGCGAGGCGGTGCTCCAGCCGGTGCAGCGGGCTCAGGCTCTCGTCATCCGTGGCGCCGGGCCGGTGGCGGAGAGGGATGGCGAGGGAAAGGAACACCCCCGCCAGCGTGGCATGGACACCCGAGCGGAGCATCAGCACCCAGAGCACGGCCCCCAGCGCGAGATAGGGCCAGAGCCTGAGCACCCCCAGGCGGTTCATCGCGGCCAGCGCCGCGACCACTGCGGCGGCGGCGGCGAGGTCGGGCACGGAAAGGCCGCCGGTGTAGAACACGGCGATGATGGCGACGGCGCCGAGGTCGTCGATGATGGCCAGCGCCGCCAGGAAGACGCGGAGCGAGGCGGGCACGCGCTTCCCGAGAAGAGAAAGGACGCCCAGGGCGAAGGCGATGTCGGTGGCCGTGGGGATGGCCCAGCCGTGCGCCGTTTCGGCGGGGTTGACCAGGAGGTAGATGAGGGCCGGCACCAGCATCCCTCCCGCGGCGGCGAGGCCGGGCAGCGCGCGGCGGGGCCAGGTGGCGAGCTGGCCGTCGATGGCCTCGCGCTTGATCTCCAGGCCCACGAACAGGAAGAAGAGGGCCATCAGGCCGTCGTTGATCCATTCCTCGGTGCTCAGCGGGCCGAGCCGGGCATGGAGCACCGCCTGGTAGGTGGCGTTCAGCGGCGTGTTGGCGATCACCAGCGCCAGGGCGGCGGCGCCCATCAGCACGAGGCCGCCGGAGGCTTCGGAGGCGAGGAAGCGGCGCAGCGCGCTGGGCGGGGGATGGTGGTGGGCCTGGTCCATGGTCCGCTTTGTTCCCCCTCCGGATTCTCCTGCGCTGGCAATGGCCTAGCACGCGGCGCGCCGGCCGCAAGGGCGGCGAGCGGGCGCCCCCTCCGGCGGCGGGCGCGCGACCGCAATGCACAATGCGGCGTTTCATCGGCCTTCGCGGCGGTTTAGAAGGGCCGGCATGACCGTCCTCGCCCTTCGCGACCTGACCATCCGCATGGCCGGGCGCACCCTGCTGGACAATGCCAGCCTGCAGCTCGACCCCGGCCGGAAGCTGGGCCTCGTCGGGCGGAACGGCGCGGGGAAGTCCACGCTGTTCCGCGCGCTGACCGGCGCCCTTTCCCCCGATGGAGGGGAGATCCGCATCGCGGCCCGGGCGCGCATGGCGCATGTGGCGCAGGAGCAGCCGGGGACCGATGTTTCGCTGATCGACACGGTGCTGGCCGCCGACACGGAGCGCGCGGCGCTGCTGGCCGAGATGGAGCACGGCGACCCCGCGCGGGTGGCCGAGGTGCAGGAGCGGCTGATCGCGATCGGGGCCGATGCGGCGCCGGCGCGGGCCGGGGCGGTGCTGGCGGGGCTGGGCTTCGACGGCGCGGCCCAGTTGCGCCCGGTGCGGGAGTATTCGGGCGGCTGGCGGATGCGCGTGGCGCTGGCCTGCGCGCTGTCGCTGGAGCCGGACCTGCTGCTGCTGGACGAGCCCACCAACCACCTGGACCTGGAGGCGACGATCTGGCTGGAGGGCTGGATCAAGCGCTTCCCGGGTGCCGCCATCATCATCTCCCACGACCGGGAGGTGCTGGACGAGTGCGTGGACAGCATCGCGCACCTGGATCGGGGCAAGATCACGACCTATCCCGGCGGCTACTCGGAGTTCGTGCGCATCCGCACGGAGCGGATGGCGCAGCAGGCGGCCGCCAACGTGAAGATCATGGCCGAGCGCGCGCACATGCAGGCCTTCGTGGACCGCTTCCGGGCCAAGGCCAGCAAGGCGCGCCAGGCGCAGTCGCGCATCAAGGCGCTGGAGAAGCTGCCGCCCGTGCTGTCCGTGGTGGAGGACGGGCCGACCCGCTTCGAGTTCCCCGACCCGGTGGAGGTCGCGCCGCCCATCCTGACGATGTACGGCGCCTCCGTCGGCTATGGGGACCGCACCATCCTGAGCGGGCTCGGCCTGCGGCTGGACCAGGAGGACCGGGTGGCGCTGCTGGGCGCCAACGGCAACGGCAAGTCCACGCTGGCGAAGCTGATCGCGGGCAAGCTGGAGCCGAGTTCGGGCGAGGTGCGGCGGACGCCGCGGCTGAAGATCGGCTATTTCGACCAGCACCAGGCGGAGGCCCTGGACCCGAACGGGACGCCGCTGACGCACATGCAGGCGGTGATGCCCAAGGCCACCATCACCCAGGTGCGCGGGCAGCTCGCGCGCTTCGGCCTCGACGTGGACCGGGCGACGACGAAGATCAGCGACTGCTCGGGCGGCGAGAAGGCGCGGCTGCTGCTGGCGCTGACCACGCGCGACGCGCCGCAGCTTCTCATCCTCGACGAGCCGACGAACCACCTGGACATCGACGCGCGCGAGGCGATGGTCCGGGCGCTGGCGGAGTACAAGGGCGCGGTGGTGATCATCACCCACGACCCGCACATGGTGGAGCTGGCCGCCGACCAGTTGTGGCTGGTCGCGGACGGGCAGGTGAAGCCCTTCGACGGGGACCTGGCGGACTACCGGGCCTGGCTGGCCGGGCGGGCGCGGGACGCCCGGAGCGAGGCGCGCGCGGCGTCCCGCGGCGATGCCGATGCGCCGGCCCGGCCCACGGCGGCGAGCCGGGCGGCGGCCCGGGCGGCGCTGGCGCCGATCAAGGAGCGCGTGCGCGAGGTGGAGGCGCGGATGGAGAAGCTGAAGCTGGAGGACCGGCTGCTGGAGAAGAAGCTCTCCAACACCGAAACCTATGCGCGCTTCAAGCCGGCCGACATCGCCTGGGCGAACACGCGGCGGGCGGTGATCGCCTCCACGCTGAACAAGCTGGAGGAGGAGTGGCTGGAGCTGTCGGAGAAGCTGGAGGCGGCCTGAGGGCCGCCCCCGCCCGCGCCTGTTGAAACCGGCCCCGGGGTGGGCGCAGGCTCGTCTTTCGGATGGGAGCGGGGCGATGGACGAGGGCGATCTCACCGCGCGCAACCTGGCGCGCGTGCAGGATATCTACGGCCGCTACGCACAAGGCGACCGCTCGGCGCTTTACGAGGCGCTCGCCCCCGGGGTGACCTGGACCTCCATCGGCGAGGGCGCGCTGCCCTGGGCCGGGACCAGGCAAGGCCGCGCGGGGGTGGAGCGCTACTTCGGCGACCTCGATGCCGTGGCCGATGTTGCGGGATACGAGGTGGAGCAGGTCATCGCCCAGGGCGAGTGGATCGCCGTGCTGGCGACCGTCACGGTGCGCCACCACGGGGCCGGCGGGGAGCACCGCTACGCCAAGGCCGACTTCATCCGGATCGTGGACGGGATGGTGGCGGATTTCCGCGAGTTCTACGACACCGCGCAAGCCTGCCGGGACCGCGCCCGCGCCTGAGGCCCTCCCGGATCAGGCCGGGTGGCGCGCCCCGCCGGCGGCGCGTTCGGCGCGCACGCGGTTCACCACCATGCGCTCGTGCAGCTGGGTGATGGTGGCCGAGCCCGTGCGGGTGAACAGGAAGGGCAGCAGCGCGTGCACGAAGCAGGCGAGCGATCCCACCAGCATGCGCCAGCCGAACCAGGCGGCGGTGTGCATGTGCTCCGTGTAGGTCTCGCCCACCGAGGCCGGGTGATCGGTGAAGGACGGGGCGGGCATGGGCGGAACTCCTCGGTCGCTCGCGCCAGGATAGGGCGCGGCGCCCGGCAAGGGATTGCGTTCGCTGCCCGCTTTTCCCAGTTTGGCGTGATCTCAGGCCCGGATACGACGCTTTGGCGCAAAAACTTTCCCCGCTGGACGGGTTCGACCGGAAGATCCTGGAATGCCTTCAGGAGGACGCGACCTTGTCGGTGGCGGAGGTGGCGGAGCGCGCGGGGCTGTCCCCCTCCCCCTGCTGGCGTCGCATCCGGCGGCTGGAGGAGGAGGGGGTGATCCGGCGGCGGGTGGCGCTGCTGGACCCCGCGAAGATGCGGGTGGGGGTGACGGTGTTCGTGACCATCCGCACCAACCGGCACAGCATGGACTGGGCCGAGCGCTTCTGCCGGGCGGTGAGCGCCATTCCGGAGGTGCTGGAATTCCACCGCATGAGCGGCAGCGTCGATTACCTGCTGCGCGTGGTGGTGCCGGACATCGCGGCCTATGACGGGGTGTACAAGCGGCTGATCGAGATGGCCGATCTGTTTGACGTGAGTTCCAGCTTCTCGATGGAGCAGATCAAGTACACGACGGCCCTGCCCACGGCCTACGCCCCTTGAGCCGCGACCTGTTCGGCGAGGTGCCCTACCCGGCGGGGCCGGCGCCGGGCTCCATGCTGGCGCGGCTGCTGGACGGGCCGGTGGCGCCGGGGCGGGTGTGCTGGATCGGGCTGCGGCCGGCAAGACGCGCGGCCATGCGGGTGGTGGAGGCCGCGGAGGCGGAAGCCGGGCAAGGGCTGGCGGGGGACCGCTTCGCCAGCGGCCGGAACGGTGCGCGGCAGGTGACGCTGATGGCGATGGAGCAGTTGCGGGCGATCACGGGGTATCTCGGGGGTGCCCCGGTGGGGCCGGCGCGGCTCCGGCGGAACGTGGTGGTGGAGGGGATCAACCTTTCGGCCCTGCGCAACCGGCGCTTCCGGCTCGGAGGCGCGCTGCTGGAATGGTCGGGCGATTGCCACCCGTGTTCCCGCATGGACGAGGAGCTGGGGCCGGGCGGCTACAACGCCGTGCGCGGGCATGGCGGGATCACGGCCCGCGTGCTGGAAGGCGGGGTGATCCGGCTGGGCGATCTGGTGGAACGCGTGCTGCCGGCGGCCCCCTGACGGGGCCGGGCGTTCTGCTCTAGCCTCCGCGCGAACGGTCCGGGGGAATGATGGGCATGAACACGCTGAACCGGGTCGCGATCCTGGACGACTACCAGGGGGTGGCGCTGTCCTTCGGGGACTGGGGCGCGCTGGGTGTGCCGGTGGACGTGTTCCGCGACACGATCAAGGACGCCGACGCCCTGGTGGCGCGGCTGCTGCCCTACGAGGCCATCGTGCTGATGCGGGAGCGCACGCCGCTGCCGCGGGCCCTGGTCGAGCGCCTGCCGAACCTGAAGCTGGTGGTCACCACGGCCGGGCGGAACAATTCGGTGGATGCGGCGGCGCTGCGCGAGCGCGGCATCGCCTTCTGCGGCACGCCGGGCACGGTTTCGCCGACATCGGAGCTGACCTGGGGGCTGATCCTGGCCCTGCTGCGCGACATTCCCGCGCAGGAGCGCGCGCTGCGGGAAGGGCGCTGGCAGACGGTGGTGGGCCAGGGGCTGGAGGGGCGCACGCTGGGCGTGATCGGCCTGGGCAAGCAGGGGCAGCGGGTGGCGCGGGTGGCGCGCGCCTTCGACATGCGCGTGCTGGCCTGGAGCACGAACCTGACGGAGGAGACCGCGCGCGCGGCCGATGCGACGCGCGTGGACAAGGAAACGCTGCTGCGGGAGTCGGACGTGGTGACGCTGCACCTCGTGCTCTCCGAGCGGTCCCGCCACACGGTCGGGGCGGCGGAGCTCGGGCTGATGAAGCGGTCGGCCTTTCTGGTGAACACCTCGCGCGGGCCGCTGGTGGACGGGGCGGCGCTGGAGGCGGCGCTGCGCTCCGGCGGCATCGCGGGGGCGGGGCTCGACGTGTTCGACGAGGAGCCGTTGCCCGCGGGGGCGCCGGTCACCGCCTGGCCGAACACGGTGCTCACCCCGCATCTCGGCTACGTCACGCAGCAGAACTACGCGCATTTCTATGGCGGCGCGCTGGAGGCGGTGAAGGCATGGATGGCGGGAGAGCCGATCCGGGTGATCTGAGGCGGAGGATGCCGGGCCCGGGGGAGCCGGGCTTCGCGGAGATGTTCACGCCCAAGCTCGTGACCGTCCTGCGGGAGGGCTACGGGCTGGCGTCGCTCCGGGCCGATGCCGTGGCGGGGCTGACGGTGGCGATCGTGGCGCTGCCGCTTTCCATGGCGATCGCCATCGCCTCCGGCCTCGGGCCGGACCGGGGGCTTTATACGGCCATAGTCGGCGGCTTCCTGGTTTCGCTTCTGGGGGGAAGCCGCTTCCAGATCGGCGGGCCCGCGGGGGCCTTCATCGTGCTGGTGGGGGCCACGGTGGCCGCGCACGGGGTGGAGGGGCTGGTGCTGGCCACCCTGCTCTCGGGCGTGATCCTGATGGGTATCGGGCTCCTGCGGCTGGGCACCTTCATCAAGTACATCCCCTATCCTGTTACGGTCGGGTTCACGGCGGGGATCGGGGTGATCATCCTGGCCAGCCAGGTGAAGGACCTTCTGGGGCTGGCGCTGGCGCACGAGCCGGGGCCGCTCCTGCCGAAGCTGGCGGCGCTGTGGGGGGCGCTGCCGACGGCCAGTCCGGCGGCGGTGGGGGTGGCCGGGCTGTCGGTGGCGTCGATCCTGCTGCTGCGGCGGTTCAGGCCGGGATGGCCGGGCTTCCTGATCGCGGTGGCCGTGGCGGCGGCACTGGCCTGGGGCCTCGGGCTGCCGGTGGAGACGATCGGAACGCGCTTCGGGGGCATCCCGCAGTCCCTGCCCGCGCCCCGCCTGCCCGCGATGGGGTGGGAGGCGGTTTCGGCGGTGCTGCCGGCGGCGCTGTCCTTCGCGCTGCTGGGCGGGATCGAGAGCCTGCTCTCGGCGGTGGTGGCGGACAGCATGAGCGGGCGGCGGCACCGCTCCAACTGCGAGCTGGTGGCGCAGGGGGTGGCCAATATCGGCTCGGCGCTGTTCGGCGGCTTCTGCGTGACGGGGACCATCGCGCGGACGGCGACCAACGTGCGCTCGGGCGCGCGCGGGCCGGTCTCGGGCATGCTGCACGCGGTGTTCCTGCTGCTGTTCATGCTGCTGGCGGCGCCGCTGGCCGGGTTCATCCCGCTGGCGGCGCTGGCGGGTCTGCTGGCGGTGGTGGCCTGGAACATGGTGGAGCGGCACGCGATGGCGGCGCTGGTGCGGGCCTCGCGCGGGGATGCGGTGGTGCTGTTCGCGACGCTCTCGCTGGTGGTGTTCCGCGACCTGATCGAGGGGATCCTGATCGGCTTCGGGATCGGCGCGCTGCTGTTCCTGCACCGCATGGCGCAGGCGGTGCAGGTCGAGACCGGGCGCCCGGTGGTGGAGGCGGACCGGGGGGATACGGACGGGCGCGAGGCCTATGACGCGGCGCTGTCCAGCGACCGCGACGTGGCGGTGATCCGGATTTCCGGGGCTTTCTTCTTCGGCGCGGCCGCCGGGGTGGGGGCGGCGCTGGACCGGGTGGGGGCGCAGCCCCGGGCCTATGTGATCGACGTCTCGGCCGTGCCGGTGCTGGATTCGACGGCGGCCGCGACGGTCGAGGGGTTCGCGCGGAAGGCGCGGCGCGGGGGCGCGCTGGTTTACCTGGCGGGCGCCCGGCCGCCGATCCGGCGGGTGCTGCGGACGCACGGGGTGCGCCCGCCGGCGGTGCGCTTCCGGGCGGGGCTGGCCGAGGCGGTGGCGGCGGCGCGGGCGGAGTTGGGCGTCAGCGCGACGCGAGGTATGCCCGCCACCCCCCATGCGACGTGATCTCGGGGGCGCCGGGCAGGCCCGAGGGCTCGGCGAGGAAGCCCAGGCAGGGGCCGCTTTCCAGCGCCACGGTGCCGAAACCGAGCGGGGGCGGCACCTGGGCCAGCAGGGGCCCGATGCCGGCGGCGGGAATGGCCCAGACCTCGCCCTCGATGGCCGAGCCCCCCTCCCCCGCCTCGCGGATCAGGCCGGGGCGGTTGCCCAGCGCGTAGAGACGGTAGGCGGGCTGCGTGCGGTCGCGCCGCAGGAAGCGGCCGCCGAGCGACGTGACCTGGCCGTTCAGCGGCAGGCCGGACATGTGGGCGCCGATGCAGAAGAGGGGGATCTCGCCCTCGGCGGGCGTGGTGCCGGCGGCCGGCGGCGGGGTGGGTTCGCCGGTGGCGCCCAGCGGCAGGGCGGCCGCGTGGTGCAGGGCGGCGGCGGCGGCGCAGAGGCGGGCCTCGGCGAAGGCGGGGGCGATGAGGGTGATGCCGGCGGGGCGGCCATCGGCGCGGAAGCCGGAGGGGAGCGCGACGGCCGAAAGGTCCAGCAGGTTCACGAAGTTGGTGTAGGTGCCGCAACGGCTGTTCGCGGCGATGGGCTCGGCGGCGAGCGTTTCGAGCGTGGGGATGCCGGGGGCGGTGGGGACGGCCAGCAGGTCGTATTTCGCGAACATGGCGCGGGAGAGGAGGCGGGTTTGCGCCACCGCGTGGAAGTCGTCGAAGGCGTCCACGGTCAGGCGGGACAGGCCGCCCTCCAGGATGGTGCGGGTGGTGGGGTGGAGGGAGCCGGGGTGGTTCTCCACCATGTCGCGCAGGGCGGATGTGCGCTCGGCCACCCAGGCGCCGTCGTAGAGGCGGCGGGCCAGGGCCAGGAAGGGGGCGATGGAGACCCGCTCCAGCGTCGCGCCCAGGGCTTCGAGGCGGAACAGGGCCGTGCGGAACAGGGCCTCGTCGTCGGGGGTGTCGAAGAGGAGGTCGGCCTCCTCGGGCACGGCGACGCGGAGCACGGGGGGCAGGGTGCCGCCGGAGGCGCGCCAGCCGGCGGGGGCGACGCGGGAATAGGGGTCGGCGGCGTCGGGCGCGGCCATGGCGTCCAGCACGGTCGCGGCCTGCTCGGCGGTGAGGGCGAAGACGGAGACGGCGTCGAGCGAGCGGCAGGCGGGAACGACGCCGCGGGTGGGCACGAGGCCGAGGCTGGGCTTGAGGCCGACGATGTTCTGGAACATCGCGGGGACGCGGCCGGAGCCGGCGGTGTCCGTGCCCAGCGAAAAGGCGGCGATGCCGGCGGAAACGGCGCTGGCCGAGCCGGAGGAGGAGCCGCCGGGGACGCAGGCGGCGTCCACCGCGTTGCGCGGCGTGCCGAAGGGGCTGCGGACGCCCACCAGCCCCGTCGCGAACTGGTCCAGGTTCACCTTGCCCAGCAGGATGGCGCCGGCCGCGCGCAGGCGGGCGACGCAGGGGGCGTCTTCCGCCGCGGTGTAGGCGTAGTCCGGGCAGGCGGCGGTGGTGGGCAGGCCGGCGGCGTCGATGTTGTCCTTGATGACGAAGGGGATGCCGAAAAGGGGGCGGCCGCGCGGCCCCTCGGCGGCCAGGCGGGCGGCCTCGGCCATCACCTCGGCGGCGGGGATGCGGTGGAGGAAGAGGGCGGGATCGGCCCAGGCCTCGATCCGGTCCAGCGCGGCGCGCGCCGCCGCCTCCGGGCCATTCGCCCGCGCCAAATCCCACAGCATCGCGTTCCCCCAAGCAGAAATGGCTCTCGGCCAGCGATCGTGATTTAGCAAGAGGCGGGCCGCTCCTGCCGCAACCGCGAACGAAACGGAGATTGTGGCGTTAGCGGGGGGATGCTGACCGACGCCCCCCCGCGCCCACGGACCCGGACCGTGCCCTCGCCTCCGCCCGCCGCGCGGCCGCCCGCCTCGATCCTGGAGCCGGGGCGGAATGCCTGGCGGGTGGCGCGTGCGGGGCGCGCGGCGCTGCTCTCGGACGGGGCCACCTATTTCGGTGCGCTGCGCTCGGCGATGCTCAAGGCCGAGCACAGCATCCACATCGTCGGCTGGGACATCGACAGCCGCATGCGGCTGGTGGGGGACGCGCCGCCCGATGACGGGCTGCCGGAGGAGCTGGCGGCCTTCCTCGGCGCGCTGGTGCAGCGGCGGCCGGGGCTCTCGGTGAAGCTGCTGCTCTGGGATTATTCGGTGCTCTACGCGCTGGAGCGGGAGTTGCTGCCGGCGGTGAGCCTGCGCTGGGGCGTGCCGGAGGGGGTGGAGCTTTGCCTCGACGACCGCACGCCCTTCGGGGCCTCGCACCACCAGAAGGTGGTGGTGGTGGATGGGCTCGTGGCCTTCTCGGGCGGGCTGGACCTGACCATCCGCCGCTGGGACCGGAGCGCGCACGACCCCGGCGAGCCCGGGCGGGTGGACCCCGCGGGCAAGCCGTATCCTCCCTTCCACGACGTGCAGATGGCGGTGGATGGCGAGGCGGCGGCCGCGCTCTCGGCCCTGGTGGCGGATCGCTGGGCGCGGGCCTGCGAGGAATGCATGCCGGCCGAGCCGCCTTCCGCGCCCGATCACGACCCCTGGCCGGAGGGGCTGGTGCCCGATTTCCGCGACGTGACGCTGGGCATCGCCCGCACGGAGCCGCGCCATGCGGGGGCGGCGGAGGTGCGGGAGGTGGAGGCGCTCTACCTCGACATGATCGGGGCCGCCGAACGGATGATCTATGTGGAGAACCAGTTCCTGACCTGCGGGCGCATCGCGCGGGCGCTGATCCGGCGGATGAAGGAGCGGCCAGCGCTGGAGGCGCTGATCGTGGCGCCCAAGACCCACCAGACCTGGCTGGAGCACCGGACCATGCTGGCCGGGCGCATCCGCTTCATGCGGGCGATCCGCCGGGCCGGGATGGGCGAGCGGGTGCGGCTGGTGTTCCCGCATGTGAGCAACGGCGCGGCGGAGTCGGAGGTGATGGTGCACGCCAAGGTCATGGTGGTGGATGACCGACTGCTGCGCGTCGCCTCCTCCAACCTTTGCAACCGCTCCATGGGCACGGACACGGAGTGCGACCTGATGGTGGAGGCCGCGGACGTGACGCAGCGCGAGGCGGTGGCACGGGTGCGGGACCGGCTGATCGCCGAGCACACCGGGGTTTCGCCCGAGTTGGTTTCGGCGCGGGTGCACGACACGGGCTCGATCCTGCGGGCGGTCAGCGGGCTTTCGGCGGGCGGGCACAGCCTGCGGGACGTGCAGGACGGCGACGCGCCGGCGCGGAGCCTGCTCCCGGGGATCGAGCGGGCGGCGGACCCGCGGCGGCCGATCGAGACCGGGGAGTTCCTGGCGGACTACCTGGGGCACCCGGACGTGGCGCCGCCCTCGGGCAAGCCCTGGCCGCTGCTGGCGCGGCTGGCGCTGATCCTGGTGCCGGTGGCGCTGCTGATCCTGCTGTGGAAGGCGACGCCGGTGTCGCAATACATGACGCCGGAGGCCATGAAGGCGGCGCTGACGGCGGGTGGCTCCTGGGGGCCGGCGGTTTCGGTCGGGCTGTTCCTGTTGCTGGGCTTCGTGGCCTTTCCGGTGAACGTGCTGATCCTGGGCACGGCGGCGGCCTTCGGCACCTGGCCGGGGCTGGCCTATGCGGCGGTCGGCGCCATGGTTTCGGCGGCGGCGACCTATGGGCTCGGGCGGAAGGTGGGGCCGGGGGTGCTCCGGCGGGTGCTGGGGCCGCGGATCAACCGGGTCAGCCAGTCGGTGAACCGCAACGGCATCCTGGCGGTGACCACCATCCGGCTGCTGCCGGTGGCGCCCTTCACGCTGGTGAACCTGGTGGCCGGGGCGATGCGCATCCGCTTCCTCGACTACATGGTGGGCACGGCGCTGGGGCTGCTGCCGGGGATCGCGCTGCTGTCTCTGGTGGGCGAAGGGCTGTCGCGCATCCTGGAGCACCCGACGCCGCGCAACGTCGGGATGCTGGTGGTGGTGCTGGTGGCCTGGGCGGGGATCACCTGGGGGTTGCAGAAGCTGTTCCGGCGCTGGCGCCACGAGGACTGAGGGTGGGGGCGGGTTTCGTGTTCCGGGTGATGACCTGGAACATCCATGGTGGCGTCTGCACGGCCGGGCGGCACGATCTCCAGCGGGCGATCGACCTCATGCTGCGCCACGCGCCCGACATCGTGGCGGTGCAGGAGGTGGAGGGCCGGAACCGGCCGGGCACCCTGCCCTTCTCGGCGCTGCGCGAGGCGCTGGGCGGGCATGCCGTGGAGGCGCCGACGCTGCGCGGCACCGATGGCTGCTACGGGCACATGTTGGCCAGCCGCTGGGCGCTCGACGAGGGCACGCTGCACGACATCTCCGTGCCCGGGCGGGAGCCGCGGACGGCGATCACGGCGCGGGTGGAGACGCCGGGGGGCACGCTGCGGCTGCTGGCGGCGCATCTGGGGCTGGGCTGGGGAGAACGGCGCGCGCAGGCGGCGCGGCTGGCGGCGCTGGCCCGGGCGAGCACGGAGCCGCTGCTGGCCATGGGGGACTTCAACGACTGGGAGCCGCACGGGCCGGTGGACCGGGCCTTCCTGGGCACGCTGCCGTCGCGCACGCGGGGGCGTACCTTTCCGGTGCGCCGGCCGCTCTTCGCGCTGGACCGGATCTATGCGCGGCCGCGTGCCGCCCTGTTGCGGAGCTGGACGGACAAGGCGGCGCGGACCGCCTCCGACCATCTGCCGGTGATCGCGGAGGTGGCGCTGCTGCCGGAGGGCGAGGGGCGGGCGACGCGGCTGGTGGTGGCCTGACCTCAGCGCTCGGCGCGCAGCGCGCTCTCGTGCCAGCGGCGGAGCAGCAGGTGCGAGACCAGCGAGAGGGCGAGAAAGATCGCGGCGCCCGAGAGGGAGATGAGCGCGAGGGCCGCGAACATGCGGGGGATCTGGAGCTGGTAGCCGGCTTCCAGGATGCGGTAGGCGAGGCCGGAGGAGGCGCCGCCCGTGCCGGCCACGAACTCGGCCACGATGGCGCCGATCAGCGCCAGCCCGCCGGAGATGCGCAGCCCCGCCAGGAAGAAGGGCAGCGCCGCGGGCAGGCGGAGCTGCACGAGCGTTTGCCAGCGGGACGCGCCGAGCAGGCGGTACAGGTCCAGCAGGTTCCGGTCGGTGCTGTTCAGGCCGATGGTGGTGTTGGAGACGATGGGAAAGAAGGCGACGAGCCAGGCGCAGATCAGCAGCGCGGCCTGCACGTCGTTCACCCAGATGATGATCAGCGGCGCGATGGCGACCACCGGCGTGACCTGGAGCATGACCGCATAGGGAAGGAAGGTCATCTCCACCCAGCGGGACTGGCTGAACAGCACCGCGAGCGCGACACCCGTGGCCACCGCCAGCAGCAGCGCGAGGACGGTGGTTCGCAGCGTGACCAGGAGGGAGGCCACGAGGGAGCCGCCATCGGCGGCCAGGGTCTGCGCGATGGCGACGGGGCCGGGCAGGACATAGGCGGGCACCGCGAAGTGGCGGATGGCGCCTTCCCAGGCCCCCAGGGCGAGGAGGCCGACCAGCAGGGGGGCGAGGACGCGCGCCCAGTTGCGGCGCGGCGCGGGGGCGTCGCTCATGCGGCCATGGCCTTCTCCAGCGCATCCGAGACGGTGCGGCACAGGGCGGCATAGGCGGGGGAGGTGCGGAAGGCCTCGTCGCGGCGCGCGGGGGCGTCGAGCGCAATGTCGGCGTGCAGGCGGCCGGGGCGGGCGGCCATGACCACGACGCGGCCCGAAAGATAGACGGATTCGAAGATGGAGTGGGTGACGAAGATCGCGGTGAAGCGGCGCGCCTCCCACAGCCGGAGCAGGTCGTTGTTCAGGCGGAAGCGGGTGATCTCGTCCAGTGCGGCGAAGGGTTCGTCCAGCAGCAGCAGCTCGGGCTCCGTCACCAGGGCGCGGGCGATGGAGACGCGCATGCGCATGCCGCCCGAGAGTTCGCGCGGGTAGCTGCCCGCGGCCTCGGACAGGCCGACCAGGGCCAGCATCGCGTGGGCGCGGCGGTGGCGCTCGGGCTTGGGGACATGGGCGAGGCGGAGCGGCAGGGCGACGTTGTCGAGCGCCGTGCGCCAGGGCATGAGCGTTGGGTCCTGGAAGACGAAGCCGAGGCTGGGGCGGCCCGCTTCCGGCCAGGCGACGGTGCCGGAGGTGGGGGGCTCAAGGCCCGCGATCATGCGCAGCACCGTGCTTTTCCCGCAGCCGGAGGGGCCGAGCAGGCTGTTGAAGCTGCCGCGCGCGATGCGAAGGTCCAGGCCCTGCACGGCCAGGGTGCCGTTGTTGTAGCGCTTGGTGACGCCGGCGAGCGCCACCACGGGGGGCGGTGCGGCGTCGCTCACGCGGGCCGGTTCGGAGCTGGTGGGGTCATGCCGTCCCGCCCTTAGCGGGAGCGCGGCGGTTCGGCCATATCTCCCCGGCGGCGGGGCCTGCGCCGGATCAGTCCATGCGGGCGCCGCTGGCGCGCACGGCGGCGGCCCATTTGGTGCGCTCGGCCGCGACAAAGGCGGCGAAGTCGGCGGGTGTTTCCAGCGGGACCACCTCGGCGCCGCGCTGGCGGAGGCGGGCCACGGTGTCCGGGTTCCGCATGCCCCGGCGGAAGGCGGCGTTGATGGCCGTGATGGCGGCCGGCGGCGTGCCCGCGGGGGCGAAGATGCCGTCCCAGGCGGCGACCTCGAAGCCCGGGAGGGTGGCGGCGACGGTGGGCAGGGCGGGGTGGCTCGGCAGCGGCTGGGCGCTGGTGACGGCGAGCGCGCGGACGGCGGTGCCCTCCAGCACGGGGGCGGCGGCGGGGATCAGGTCGATGGCCATGTCCACGCGGCCGGCGGCGAGGTCGGTCATGGCGGCGGCGTTGCCGCGATAGGGGACGTGGAGGATCTCCACCCCCGCGGCGGCGCGGAACATCTCGGAGGCGATGTGGCCGGTGGTGCCGTTGCCGGCGGAGGCGTAGCTGACGCGGCCGGGATTGGCGCGCAGATAGGCGATGAGTTCGGGCAGCGTTTCCACCGGCAGTTCCTTCCGCACCACGACGACGAGGGCGATGCGGCTGAGGGCGGAGACGGGGATGAAGTCGGCGTCCGGGCGGAAGGGGAGGCGCGGGTAGAGGGCCTCGTTGATCGCGTGGGTGCCGTTGGTCCCGTAGAACAGGGTGTAGCCGTCGGCGGGGGCGCGGGCGGCGGCCTCGGCGCCGATGTTGCCGCCGGCCCCGGCGCGGTTCTCGATGACGATGGGCTGGGACAGGCTGGGCTGCGCGGCCTGCGCCGAGAGGCGGCCTAGCGTGTCGCCGCCGCCGCCCGGCGGGAAGGGCACGATGAGGCGGATCGGGCGCTCCGGGTATGATTGGGCGAGCGCGGGCGCGGCCAGCAGGGCGGCGCCGCTGGCGAGCAGCGCGCGGCGGGTCGTCTTCATTCTTGTTTCCTCCCGGGGTGGCGGCGCTAGACGGGGTAGGCTTCGAGCAGCTCGACGGGGTCTCCGTAGGTTTCGGCCATCCTGCGCACGGCGGGGTCGCGCAGCGAGAGGAGGTAGCCGTCCTCCACCATGGTGCGGTTGCCGGCCATCACCGTCGCGTCGAAGGTGACGAGGTCCATGTGGATGTGCGGCTCCTCCCAGTTCGGCATCACCCGGCGGAGGTATTCGGAGGGCTTGAGGGCGTTGATGCCGAAGTGCAGCGCGCCGGGGGAGTTGGGACCGGCGGGGTAGATGTCGAAGCGCGGCGCCTTGGGGTTGTGGCCGCAGCCGACCTCCTCGAGCGTGCCGCCGATGAGGTAGTCGCGCATGACGTCCGCCTCCCAGCCATGGCCGTGGACGGCGTGGACGACGTCGTCGCGGAACTCGACGCCGAGCGGTTCGCGGAAGGGCTCGTCGAAGCCGACGGCCCATTGCGGCCAGATGGTGCCGTTGACGCCGATCTTCTCGTCGGGCCGGAGGCCGACCATGTTCGGCTCGAAGAGGTTGGGGCCGTGCGTGGGCAGGTAGTGGACGTAGCAGCCGTCCTCGTCGGCGAAGTTGTGGCCGCGCCAGCGGTTGTGGGCGCGCATCTTCCGCAGCATGGCCTCGCTGAAGGGCACGCGGAAATCGGTGCCGCGCGGGTCGGTGATGCGGAGCGTGAAGTCGCCGGCCTCGGGGAACATGCGGCCGGTGGCCCGGATGATCTCGCCCAGCAGTTCGACCGGGAACTGCGCCTGGGGAGTGTGCAGCAGGTCGAGGTCGCGGAAGAAGGTGATCTTGACCCAGCGCTGCCCCTTCTGGCGGCGCAGCCCGATGCAATAGGGATCGAGCACGGAGGCGAACCAGGTGGAGACCACGAAGGTCGCGCGCTCCAGCAGGGGCTTGGCTTCCTCGGGCACCGTCACGTAGCGGGTGCTGTCCCCCATGTAGGAGATGAAGGTGGCGCCACGGCCGCGGGCCAGGCCCTGCACCGCCTGCACCACGCGCGGGTCCAGCAGCGGGTCGGTCAGCATCACCACGTGGTCGCCGGGCCGGATGGCCATCACGCGGCAGAAGTTGTCCACGCCGCGCATATAGGCGGCGGTGTCGGCCACGGGGTGCTGGATCTTGCGGGGCAGGCCGCGCCGGGTGGCGGAGGCCATGATGTCCTCGACCCGGTTCTGGATGGCGGGCATGGCGTCGTCTCTCCTGCTTGCTAGAGGCGGAAGGATTCGAGCGAGGCGGGGTGGAAGAGGTCCTCCGGCGCGAGGCGGCGGGAGGACAGGCCCTGGGCGTGGTGGGCGGCGAGGAAGGTGTCGAGGCCCGCGCGGTTGGCTTCCAGCCCGTAGGACCAGAAGTCGTCGCCCATCAGGGCGCGGGCGTGCTGCAGGCGCTCCTCCACGAAGGGAAGCGTGACCTTGGTGGCGGCGGTGTTGGAAAGGCGCGCGAGGGCGAAGGCCTTGGCTTCCTCGAAGGCCTTCACGAGTGCGCCGGGGAGGTAGCGGTGCTGTTCCGCCACGTCCTTGCGGATGCCCAGCACGTGCATGATCGGGAAGATCCGGTGCTTGCCGTACCATTCGGAGGCGGCGGCGACAGGGTCGGACCAGAGGCGGCCCACCTGGGGGTGGCCGCGCTCGAAGCAGGAGGGGGCGCGGGGGCCGATCACGGCGTCGATGGTGCCGTCGGCCAGCGCCGAGGAGATGGTGGCGCCGGCGGGGAGGCTTTCCAGGCGGACCTCGGCGGGCAGCTTGAGCGCGATCTTCTCCTCGCGCCCGGGATGCTCGTAGCCACCGCGCACCCAGGTGATGTCGGCGGGGCGCACGCCGTATTCCTCGAGGATGGCGCGCACCCAGACATTGGCGGTGAGCTGGTACTCGGGCACGCCCACGCGCTTGCCGCGCAGGTCCTCGGGCTTCGCGATGCCGCGGTTCGTGCGGATATAGACGGAGGTGTGGCGGAAGGCGCGGGAGGGAAACACGGGAACGGCGATGTAGGGACAGTCGCCGTTCGCGGTCTTCACCGTGTAGGACGAGAGCGACAGCTCGCAGATGTCGAAGTCGGCGTACTTGAAGGCGCGGAAGAAGATTTCCTCGGGGTCGAGGATGGAGAAGGCTGGGTCCACGCCGTCGATGCGGACGTTGCCGTCCACCAGCGGGCGGATGCGGTCGTAGTCGCCGATGGCGAGCGAGAGGCGGAGAGCGGACAAGCGGTGGCTCCTAGGCGCGGGGGGCGCTGGCGGCGGATGCGAGGATGGCGACGAGATCGTTCTCGGCCGCCGCCGCCGAGCCGTAGCGGGGTTGGGTGGTGACGAAGGGCGCCTCGGCGTCGTGCGGGTTGTAGATTTCCAGGAAGTAGCGGCCGGAGCGTTCGTCGCGCACGGGCTCGATGCGGATCAGGGCCATGGGTGTTCCCCTTTATTCCGGCTGGATGCCGGCGGCGCGGATGATGGCGGCGTTGCGGGCCTGCTCGGCCACCATGAGCTTCGCGAAGTCGGCGGTGCTCTCGATGATCGGGGCGCAGCCGATGGCGGCCAGGCGCTGCACGACCTCGGCGTCGCGCAGGGCGGCCTGGGTGGCGGTGCGGGTGGCATCCACGCGCGCCTCGGGCAGGCCCTTGGGTCCCCAGATGCCGCACCAGCCCTCGAACAACATGTCGGGCTGGCCGGCCTCCCCCATGGTCGGCGTGTCCGGCATGGAGGAAAGGCGCGCGGGGGCGGTGACGGCATAGGCGCGGAGCTGGTTGCCCTGGATCATCGGCAGCACGGCGCCGACGGGGGCGAACATCAGCGGCACGGCGCCCGAGATGACGTCGTTGGTGGCGGGGCCGGTGCCCCGGTAGATCACGGTGGTGACCTCCACCCCCAGGCGCTGCCCCAGCGCCGCCGCGCCGAGATGGCCGACGGAGCCGAGGGAGGAGCAGGCGAAGGTGAAGTCGTTGGGCTTGCTCTTCACCGCCGCGATCAGGGCGCGCGGGTCGGTGGGCTGGCCGGCCTTCATGCCGCCGACGAGGACGTAGGGGATGCTGACGGTGCGGCAGACCGGGGTGAAGTCCTCGATCGCGTCGAAGGGCACGCCGCGCTGCACGAGGCGCAGGATCGGGTGAACCTCGTTGGAGTAGAGCAGGGTCTGCCCGTCCGGCGTGCTGCGCGACACCTCCTGGGCGCCGATCGCGCCGCTGGCGCCCGAGCGGTTCTCGATCACGCAGGTCTGCCCCAGGCCCTCGCCCAGGCGGTGCTGCAGGAGGCGGGCGGTGACGTCGTTGGTGCCGCCGGGAGCGTAGGGAACCACCAGGCGGATCGTGCGGGACTGCGCGCGCGCCGCGGCAGGGACGAGGGCGGCCAGGGCGGCGAGGCCGAGGACGTGGCGGCGCGCGGGGGCGGCTGGGTTCATGGTTTCTCTCCCGTTTTTCGTTGCGCCCATCATGGCGTGGCCTGGTGGCGCAGCGCCACCTCCCTTCCCGTTCGCGCGGATTCGAGAAGGCACAGGCAGATCTCGGCGGTGGCGAGGCCCCAGGCGCCGTCGTGCAGCGGGGGCGTGTTGTTGACGATGGCGGCGTGGAGCTCGTCGATCACCTCCGCGCGCGGGACGTCCGGCGGCGGCAGCGGGTCGAAGTGCCTGCCGTGGTCGGCATAGACCATGACGCCGGAGGGCGTGGGGCGGAGGTCGGCGCGCTCGCAGGAGGCGATGACCAGGCCGAAGTGGTTGTAGGCGGGGGGCGGC
>NZ_JBHLVZ010000029.1:0-42418 GCF_042433125.1 Muricoccus vinaceus
TTGCATGTGTTAAGCATGCCGCCAGCGTTCGCTCTGAGCCAGGATCAAACTCTCAAGTTCATCCGCAGCATCACTATCCGAAAATAGCAACACCACTTCCGAGAAGACCCAAACCAGAACTCAACCCACTCACTTCTAACTACCCGTAACCCCTCGCCCACTAACGATCCGGAAACACGCAGCACTGGCCACGCATCCTTCCCAAACCATCAACAAACGAAAGAGCAAAACTCTTCCTCGTCTTCAGGAAAACAGATTCGAATTTGAAGGAACGAATGAGCTAAGGTCCCGGGTTGCCCCGGTTGGCTGAACCAACCTTCGCTCGGTGATTGCCCGTCCAAAGGAGCGGGGCGACGTAGCTAGCGGCAGTAAGCCGCCGCGTCAACCTCGCCAAAACCTTTTTCGGACCACCTCAGCCCCGCCTCAGCGGCGCCGTCGGTGTGGGCGGCTTATATGGGGGCCGCCCACACCTGTCAAAGGGCTCTCAGACTATTTCCGCCACTGCATCGACCGGGCCGACTTCCAACCCGTCCGGGCCCACAGACACGCGCAACGTCTCGCCGTCACGCACGCTTCCCTCGAGCAGCATGCCGGCCAGGCGGTCCTGCAGGTTCCTCTGGATCACACGCTTCAAGGGGCGTGCCCCATAAACAGGGTCGTAGCCCGCCTCGGCCAGCCAGTCTCGCGCCTCCTCATCCAGATCCAGCGTGATCTTCTTTTCGTCCAGCAGCTTGCGCAGCCGTCCGAGCTGAATTTCGACGATGGACCCCATGTCCCCCCGTGCAAGGCGGCGGAACAGGACGATCTCGTCCAGGCGGTTCAGGAACTCCGGCCGGAACCGCGTCCGGACGATGTTCATCACCTGCCCACGCACGAGATCCACGTCCTCGCCCTCGGGCTGGGCCGCAAGGATCTCGGATCCCATGTTGCTGGTCAGCACGATCAGGGTGTTCCGGAAATCCACCGTCCTCCCCTGCCCGTCCGTCAGCCGCCCGTCGTCGAGGACCTGGAGCAGGACGTTGAACACGTCCTCATGCGCCTTCTCGACCTCGTCGAAGAGGATGACCTGATAGGGCCGCCGGCGCACCGCCTCGGTGAGCGCGCCGCCCTCCTCGTAGCCGACATAGCCCGGGGGGGCGCCGATCAGCCGGGCTACGGCGTGCTTCTCCATGTATTCCGACATGTCGATCCGCAGCAGCGCCCGGTCGTCGTCGAACATGAAGCTCGCCAGCGCCTTGGTCAGCTCGGTCTTGCCAACGCCGGTCGGGCCCAGGAACAGGAAGCTGCCGATCGGCCGCCCAGGGTCCTGCAACCCGGCGCGCGCGCGCCGCACGGCCTTCGAGACGGCCTCGAGTGCCTCCTCCTGCCCGACGACCCGCTTGCGCAACTCGTCCTCCATGCGCAGCAGCTTGGCGCGCTCGCCCTCCAGCATCTTTTCCACGGGCACGCCGGTCCAGCGGGAGACGACGGCCGCGATGCCTTCCTCGGTCACGGCCTCGTTCACCAGCCGGCCGCCGTCGTCGGCTCCCTCGGCAATCTTCTTCTCCAGGCCGGGGATGACGCCATAGGTCAGCTCACCGGCGCGGGCATAGTCGCCTCGGCGCTGGGCCGCCTCCACCTCCGTGCGGGCGCGGTCCAGCTCCTCCTTGGCCTTCTGGGCCTCGGAAAGCTTGTTCTTCTCGGCCTGCCAGCGCCCGGTCAGCGCCGCCGACTGCTCCTCCAGGGAAGCGATCTCGCGCTCAAGCTTCTCCAAGCGGTCGCGGCTGCCCGCATCCGTTTCGCGCTTCAACGCCTCGCGCTCGATGCGGCTGCGCAAAAGGTCGCGGTCGATCGCGTCCAGTTCCTCCGGCTTGCTGTCCACGGCCATACGCAGACGGGATGCCGCCTCGTCCACGAGGTCGATCGCCTTGTCCGGCAGGAAGCGGTCGGTGATGTAGCGGTTGGACAGCGTCGCCGCCGCGACCAGCGCGGAGTCCGCGATACGCACGCCATGGTGCAGCTCGTACTTCTCCCGGATGCCGCGCAGGATGGACACCGTGTCCTCCACGCTCGGCTCACCCACGAATACGGGCTGGAAGCGACGCGCCAGCGCCGCATCCTTCTCCACGTGCTTGCGATACTCGTCGAGCGTCGTCGCGCCGATGCAGTGCAGCTCGCCACGGGCCAGGGCGGGCTTGAGCAGGTTGGACGCGTCCATCGCCCCATCCGCCTTGCCCGCGCCCACCAGCGTGTGCATCTCGTCGATGAAGAGGATCACCTCGCCGGCCGCGTTCTCGATCTCGGTCAGAACCCCCTTCAGGCGCTCCTCGAACTCGCCGCGGTACTTGGCGCCGGCCACCATGGCGCCGAGGTCGAGCGCGAGCACGCGCTTGCTCTTCAGCGCTTCCGGCACGTCGCCGTTGACGATGCGGTTGGCCAGCCCTTCCACGATCGCGGTCTTGCCCACGCCGGGTTCGCCGATCAGAACCGGGTTGTTCTTGGTGCGGCGGGCGAGCACCTGGATCGTGCGGCGGATCTCCTCGTCACGGCCGATCACCGGGTCGAGCTTGCCGTCGCGCGCGGCCTCCGTCAGGTCGCGCGCATACTTCTTCAGGGCGTCGAACTGCTGCTCGGCGCTGGCGCTGTCCACGGTGCGGCCCTTCCGGACCTCCGCCACGGCGGCCTCCAGCTTCTGCGCGGTCGCGCCGTTCTTCACCAGAACGCGCCCGGCCGGCGTGTCGCTCGCGGCGAGCGCCACCAGCAGCCTGTCCTGTGCCACGAAGCTGTCGCCGGTGCGGGTCGCGTTGCGCTCGGCGGCGTCGAGCAGGCGCACGAGCTCGGGCGTCACCTGCGGTTGGCCTGCGCCGCCGCCGGAGACGCGCGGGTTGCGCGACACCTCCGTGTCGATCTCCTGCTTCGCCACGGCCGGGTTGCCGCCGGCGGTGCGGATCAGCCCGGCCGCCGCGCCTTCCTCGTCGTCCAGGAAGGCCTTGAGCAGGTGCTCGGGTGTTACGCGCTGGTGGTATTCGCGGATCGCGATGGTTTGCGCGGCCTGCAGGAAGCCCCGGGCACGCTCGGTGAGTTTCTCGATGTCCATTCTCTGTCCCTCCGCCGCGGACCAGGCCGCGGGATCACTGGCGACCGCCATCCCCACCCCTCAAGAGGCAGCGGGTTCGGCGTTTGATCCGGATGTGGTATCCCGCTCGGGCCGGCTTCAAGAGGCATCCCGATGCGCGTGGAACATCTTTATCGCTACCCCGTGAAGGGCCTGACCGCCGAAAGTCTGGAGGAGGTTGTCCTCGCCCCCGGCGAGACCATCCCGCACGACCGGCGCTTCGCCCTCGCCCAGGGCGACTCTCCCTTCGACGAAGCCGCTCCGCGCTTCCTGCCCAAGCAGAACTTCGCCTGCATGATGAAGAACGGCCGCGTGGTGCTCGTCCGCGCCGCGCTGGACCCGCATGACGGCACCCTGTCCCTCGCCGCGGAAGGGCACCCGCCTTTGTCGGCTCCGACCGGGACGGCGCAGGGAAAGGTAGCGCTCGGGGAATGGCTCATCCGCTTCCTCGGGGACGAGGCCCGGCAAGGCGTTGCGCCTGACGGCACTCCCCGGCCGCCCCGCTTCACCGAGGCCCCCGGCCACGCCTTCACCGACCAGGCGCGCAAGGGGGTGTCGTTGATCAACATGGCGAGCCTGCACGCCCTGGAGCGGGCGATCGGCCGCCCCCTGAACCCGCTGCGGTTCCGCGCCAACATCTACTTCTCGGGCCTTCCGGCCTGGGCCGAGCATGACTGGGTTGGCGGCGAGGTGCTGCTGGGCGGCGCCCGGCTCTCGGTCTTCAAGCGCACGGTCCGCTGCCCCGCGACCCAGGTCGACCTGGAAACGGGGGAGCGTGACCTCGACGTGCCGCGGCTGCTGGAGCAGCATTTCGGCCACAAGGACCTGGGCGTGCACGCCGCGGTGATCGAGGGCGGGCGGGTCGCGGTCGGGGACGCGCTCGAAGCCGCCTGAGCCGGCCGCGCCGCCCGGTATCCTGCGCGGCGCCGGTCCGTCGGTAAGCCAGCCGGCCGCGTCCACGCACGGCTCATGACAAGGCGCCCGCAAGGCGGGGAAAGCGCCAGGGAGTGGAACGAATGGACGACAACGGTGGCCATCAGCCGCCCGGTGATGAAGGCGCGTGGAACGTCGCCTCCACCGCCGCCACCGCGCTGGCCTTCTATCGCCCGCGCACCCTGAAGAACGGCTCGTCCTTCCTGGTGCTGGACCATTCCGGTGACGCCCAGGCGGCTGGCGCAACGGCGGAGGGGCTGTTCCACGACGACACCCGCTTTCTTTCCCGCCAGTCGATCCGCCTGGCCGGCCTTCGCCCGCTTCTGCTTTCCTCGGCGGTGAGCACGGACAACACCGTCCTCACGGTCAGCCTGACCAACCCGGACATCCCGGTGGGGCCTGACCGCAAGCTGGTGCGCGATTCCATCCATGTCGAGCGCCAGATGGTGCTCGGCAACGGCCTCCTGCGGGAGCGCATCACGCTGCGCAACTTCTCCGACGCCCCGCTCGCCTCCGAGCTTCTGCTCAGCTACGCCGCCGATTTCGCCGATATCTTCGAGGTGCGTGGCCATCAGCGTGCCCGGCGTGGGGAACGCCGTGCACCGGAGGTGCGTTCCGACGGCAGCCTCGTCCTCTCCTATCGCGGCCTCGACGAGGTGGAGCGCCGCACGCGGCTCCGCTTCGAACCACCGCCCGAAGGCGTGCCGGGCCGCGACAACCGCTGGCGGCTCGACCTGGCCCCTGGGGCCACACGCGTCATCGACATCATCATCACCTGCGAGTCAGGGCCGGAAGCGGCGGAGGCTCACCCTCCCCTGGGCTTTGACGCGCTTCTGGCCGGAATCCGCGCCTGGACGGCGACGCGCGAGGCGGAGCAGGCACGGGTCTCTTCGTCCAACCAAGCCTTCAACGACTGGTTCGCACGCTCCGAGGCCGACCTTTCCATGCTGACCACCGAAACGCCGGTGGGGCCATTCCCCTATGCCGGCATTCCCTGGTTCTCCTGCCCCTTCGGCAGGCATTCGCTGATCACGGCCATGCAATGCCTTTGGGCCGATCCAGCCATGGCGCGCGGCGTCCTGCGGTTCCACGCCAGAGCGCAGGCGACCACCCTCGATCCCTCGCGCGACGCCGAACCCGGCAAGATCCTGCACGAAAGCCGCAGCGGCGAGATGGCGGCGCTGCGGGAGGTGCCCTTCGGCCGCTACTACGGCTCCGCGGATGCGACGCCGCTCTTCGTGCTGCTCGCCTCCCAGTACGCCGACCGCACGGGCGACTGGCGGCTGGTCCGCGAGATCTGGCCGAGCATCGTCGCTGCCCTTCGCTGGATCGAGCGGCACGGCGACATCGATGGCGACCTGCTGCTGGAATACGACCGGCAGTCGGCGAACGGCCTGATGAACCAGGGTTGGAGGGACAGCTGGGACAGCGTCTTCCACGCCGACGGCCGCCTTGCGGAAGGACCGATCGCGCTGATCGAAGTGCAGGCCTATGCGGAGGCCGCATGGCGCGGTGCCGGCCGGCTGGCCCGCGCGCTCGGCCACGAGAACGAGGCGGAGGTCTGGACCGCCAATGCCGACGCGCTCCGCGCGCGCGTGGAGGAGGCCTTCTGGTGCGAGGAGCTTTCCACCTACGCCATGGCGCTCGATGGCGAGAAGCGGCCTTGCCGCGTCCGCTCGTCCAATGCCGGCCATGCGCTGCTGACCGGCCTCGCCTGCGCCGAGCGGGCGCAGAAGATCGGGGAGGTGCTGATGGCACCCGGGAGCTTCGGTGGCTGGGGCATCCGGACCGTCGCCGAGGGCGAGGGGCGCTACAACCCCATGTCCTACCACAACGGCTCGGTCTGGCCCCACGACAACGGCCTGATCGCGCTCGGGATGAAGCGCTACGACCTGCGCCGCCCGCTGGAGCGGCTGCTGACCGGCCTTTACGACTCCGCGCGGGCGCTGGACATGCACCGGATGCCCGAACTCTTCTGCGGCTTCCCACGACGCCCAGGGGAGGCGCCAACCTCCTACCCCGTGGCCTGCCTGCCGCAGGCCTGGGCCGCGGCCAGCGTTTACGCGGTGCTGGGCGCCATGCTTGGCGTGTCGTTCCGGCCAGAGGAAAAGGCGGTTCGCTTTATGCGCCCCTTCCTGCCCTCCTGGCTGGATGAGCTGCGCATCAGCAACCTCGCTCTCGGCGAGGCGCGGTTGGATGTGCGCCTCCGGCGGCACGGGCCAGACGGGAGCGTCTCGCTCAACCTGCTGCGGCGCGAGGGCGAAATGGAGGTGGCCGTCATCACCTGACGGCAGCCACCCTCAAGCCCGGAAAGCCTACTGGACCGCCTCGCGCACGTCGCCGTCCATCGGCTGGCCGTCATAGCCGTTGGCGGAGCCTTCGCCCTCACCCTCGGAATAGCCGTCCTGCTGGCCGTCATTGCCCTGGTAGCGGCGGCCGCCGTGCTGCGGCCCCGGGGCACCGCCGCCCTGCTGCTGCTGAGCCTGGTTCATCGCGTTGAGAATGCGGAAATAGTGCTCGGCGTGCTGGAAATAGCCTTCCGCCATCACCCGGTCGCCCGAGCCGGTGGCATCGCGGCCGAGTTGCAGGTACTTCTCGAAAAGCTGCTGGGCGGTGCCCCGCATCCGCATGTCCGGCCCGATCGAGTCGAACACGTGGTTGCGGTTCATCGGCTGGTTGCCGCTGCTCTGCGGGCGGGGACCGCCGCCGCCTCCGCCACTATGGCCTCCGCCATGTCCGCCCTGACGGAAATTCCCGCGGCCGCGCATACGCTTCATGTTCATCTGGATCTGGTTCGCACTTCCATGCTCGCGCCGCCGCCCCGGGTTTGGTTCAAGATAGCGGCCCCTGGGGTCCGGCTGGCGAGATGATGATCGTTGTGCCGAGCGGCTTGCCGGCGGCTTGACCCGCCCTGGTCAGGGCAACGGGGGCCGGGGCTCCGACGGGCCCATTGCGCTGCTCGCGCGATGGAAGCCACAGGCCCAAACTAGTGAGGCCCGGCGATTCCTCCAAATGGTTTTTTCAGGAGCCCGATTCCAGTACCAGGGCGCGGGCAATGCCCCCCAGGTCGTCACGGCACCCGCAGGCGCGAAGACCCGCCGCCTCCATCACCGCCTCCACCGGGCCGCGCTGCCCCTGCCCCAGCTCCAGCACCGCACGTCCACCCTCCGCCAGGAGCATGGGCAGCGCAGCCGCCAGCGCCCGGTAGGCATCCAGCCCGTCCGGGCCGCCATCCAGGGCGAGGGCGGGCTCGTGCAAGGCCACCTCCGGCATCAGGCCCATGATGGCGGCGCGTTCGATGTAAGGCGGGTTGGAAAGGACGAGCTCGAAGCGCCCCGTGAGCGCGGCGGCCCAGTCTCCGGCCAGGACGGCGGCGCGCTCGGCCAGGCCGTTCCGCCTGGCATTGGCATGCGCCAGGGCGGCGACCTCCGGGCTGCGGTCCACGCCCACTCCGAAGGCACCGGGGAACTCCGCCAAGGCCGCCAGCAGCAGCGCCCCCGTCCCGGTGCCGAGGTCCAGCACCCGGCGGACGGCGCGGCGATCGGGAAAGGCATCCAGCGCCGCCTCGACCAGGGTTTCGGTGTCGGCACGCGGGATCAGCGTGGCGGGACTGGTGAGGAGGTCCAGCGTCCAGAACCCGGCATGGCCCAGAAGATGGGCAATCGGAACATGGCGGGCGCGAGCGGAAAGGGTTTGGCGGAACCGGGCCTGGGCCGCCTCGGGAACCGGAGCCCGCGGGTCGCGCAGGAGGTCCTCCTGGCGGCACCCCATCGCCTCGGCGAGAAGAAGCCGCGCCTCCTGCCGCGGAGCCTCCACGGCGGCGGCCCGCAGAACCTGCCCGGCCTGGCAAAGGAAGGCCCCGACGGAATCGCCGGGTTCGCAGCCGCTCACTCGCTCTCGGCGGCCAGCCGCGCCGCCTGGTCCTCGGCCATCAGGGCGGAGAAGATCTCCTCGAAGTCACCCAGCATCACGCGCTCCACCTTGTGCAGCGTCAGGCCAATCCGGTGGTCCGTCACGCGGCCCTGCGGGAAGTTGTAGGTGCGGATGCGCTCGCTGCGGTCGCCCGTGCCCACCTGCCCCTTCCGGTCCGCCGCCCGCGCCCCGGCCAGCGCCTGGCGCTGCGCCTCGTAGATCCGCGCGCGCAGAACCTTCATGGCCTTCGCGCGGTTCTTGTGCTGGGACTTCTCCTCCTGCATCGCCACCACCGTGCCCGTGGGGAGGTGGGTGATGCGCACGGCGCTGTCGGTCTTGTTGACGTGCTGCCCGCCGGCGCCGGAAGCGCGGTACGTGTCGATGCGCAGGTCGCTCTCGTTGATCTGCACGTCCACCTCCTCGGCCTCGGGCAGCACGGCGACCGTCACGGTGGAGGTGTGGATGCGCCCCTGCGTCTCGGTCGCCGGCACGCGCTGCACGCGGTGGACGCCGCTCTCGAACTTCAGCTTCGCGAAAACGCCGCGCCCGGCGATGCTGGCGCTCGCCCCCTTGATGCCCCCCGCATCGCTCTCGTCCCATTCCAGCAGCTCGAAGCGCCAGCCCTGCCCTTCGGCATAGCGCTGGTAAGCGCGGAACAGCTCGGCCGCGAAAAGTCCGGCCTCGTCGCCACCGGCCGCGGGGCGGACCTCCAGGATCGCGGAGCGGTCATCGGCCGCGTCGCGCGGCAGCAGCATAATGCGGATCTCGTGCTCCAGCGCGGGCACGCGGTCGCGCTGCTCGAAGTACTCCGCCTCGGCCAGCTCCCGCAGCTCGGGATCGGCCATCATGGCCTCGGCGTCGTCGCGGGCGCGCTCGGCCAGGCGCAACTCGCCCATCTTGGCGACCACCGGCTCCAGCTCGGACAACTCCTTCGAAAGCGCGCCGAAGCGGCTGCCATCGGCGGTGCCCAGCTCGTGCCGCAGCTCCTCCGCACGGGAGAGAAGGCGGTCCAGTTTCGCGGGAAGCGCCATCAGCTCAACCGCGCCGCGAGTTCCGCCGCCGGAACGCGCTCCTGCGTGCCGGCATCGAGGTCACGGAGTTGCACCGAGCCCTCCGCCATCTCCTCTTCCCCGATGATCACGGCGGCGCGGGCGCCAAGCCGGTTGGCCCGCTCCATTCGGCGCTTGAGGTTGCCCTTGAAGGCGATCTCGGCCGCGACCCCCGCGCGGCGGAGGGCCTGCACCGTGTCCAGCGCCGCGGCCTCGGCGGCCTCTCCCACCGGGATCACGGCCACGGGACGCGGCGCGGCCGGGGCCTCGTCCAGCAGCATGGACAGCCGCTCCACGCCCGCGGCCCAGCCGACGGAGGGAGTGGGCGGCCCGCCCATTTCCTCGACCAGCCCGTCGTAGCGGCCACCGGCCATGACCGTGCCCTGCGCCCCCAGGCGGTCGGTCACGAACTCAAAGGCGGTGTGGCTGTAGTAATCCAGCCCGCGCACGATGCGAGGGTTCTCGCGATACGGGACGCCGAACCGGTCGAGCGCGCGCTTGACACCTTCGTAGAAGGCGGCGGCGGCCTCCGTCAGGTGCAGCCCGATCGTCGGCGCATCCGCCACCAGCGCGCGGTCGCCAGGGTCCTTGCTGTCCAGGATGCGCAGCGGGTTCTTCTCCAGCCGCGCCCGGCTGTCCTCCGAAAGCCGCTCGGCGCCGGCGGTGAAATGCGCGACCAGCGCGGCGCGGTAGGCCTCCCGGCTCGGTCCGTCGCCGAGCGTGTTGATCTCCAGCACTGCGCCCTGGTCGATCCCCAGCGCCTGCTGGATGTGCCAGCCGCAGGCGATCACCTCGGCATCCGCCAACGGCTCCGCGGCCCCCATCACCTCGCAGCCGATCTGGTGGAACTGGCGGTAGCGTCCCTTCTGCGGCCGCTCGTAGCGGAACATGGGACCGGCGTAGAACACCTTGCGCGGCAGATTCGTCTGGGTGAGCCCATTGGTCACCAGGGCCCGGCAGGCCCCCGCCGTCCCCTCCGGGCGCAGCGTCACGCTTTCCCCGCCGCGGTCCTCGAAGGTGTACATCTCCTTCGAAACGACATCCGAGGTCTCCCCCAGGGTGCGGGCGAAGACGCGCGTGTCCTCGAAGATCGGCGTCGCCCATTCCTCGAAGCCGTAGAGGGCGGCGATGCCGCGCGCGGTGTCGATGACATGACGGTGCCGCCGGAACTCCTCGCCGATCAGGTCATGCGTGCCGCGCGCGGGCTGGAGGCCCTGCTTGGAATTCTGGGGTTTCGCCATGGTGGGCGGCGGATTAGCACCGCGCGCCCCGGATGTCCCTACCCCCTGCCCCGGACAGGCCCGCGTTGCGGCCGGCGGGGCAAGCCATGGCTGGCCAACGCCCTGCTCCTGGTCCCCGCCTTGCCGGGCCTTCTCGCCGGGATGGTCATGCTGTGGCTGGTCATCGCCCAGCCGACCTTCCATCATTGAGGTCGCGGCGCCGCCCCTCAGCCCTCGCGAAGAAGCGCGACGGTGCGTCGAAGCTGCTCCTTCGCCGCCTCGAACACCTCCGCGTCCCGCGCCTCCATGACGCCGTGCCCTTCCTCGAACTCCTCCAGCAGGTCGAGGATGGCCTGCTCCATCGCGGCCAGGACCGGGTGCTGGTCGTCCTCGGCGGAGGGGGCCATCACTCGGCCGCCGGAACCAGCGCGGCCGCCTCGGCGGCCTTCGCGGCCTCCTTCTCGGCCGCGAGCTGCGCCGCGCGGGCCTCAACCAGCCCGACGATGTGATCCACCATGTCGTCGCTCCGGGTGGTGTGGCTCGTCCGCCCGGCCGAATAGACCATGTGCGTGCCCGCGCCGCCGCCGGTCAGGCCGATGTCGGTCATCAGCGCCTCGCCGGGCCCGTTCACCACGCAGCCGATGATGGAAAGGCTGATCGGCTGCTCGATATGGGCCAGCCGCTCCTCCAGCGCTTCCACGGTCTTGATCACGTTGAAGCCCTGCCGCGCGCAGGAAGGGCAGGAAATGATCTTCACGCCGCGGTGGCGGATGCCCAGCGACTTCAGGATGTCCCAGCCGACATGGACCTCCTCCTCCGGCTCCGCCGAAAGAGAAACCCGGAGCGTGTCCCCGATCCCGGCCCAGAGAAGGCTGCCCAGCCCGATGGAGGACTTCACCGTTCCCGTCCGCTTCCCGCCGGCCTCGGTGATCCCGATGTGCAGCGGGTGGTCGCAGGCCTCGGCGAGCTGCTGGTAGGCGGCCACCGCCAGGAACACGTCGCTGGCCTTCACGCTGATCTTGAACTCGTGGAAGTCGTTCTGGAGCAGGTGGTCGGCGTGCCACAGCGCGCTTTCGACCAGCGCCTCCGGGTTGGGCTCCCCGTACTTCTCCAGCAGGTGCTTCTCCAGGGAACCGGCGTTGACGCCGATGCGGATGGAGCAGCCGTGGTCCCGCGCCGCGCGCACGACCTCCTTCACCCGCTCGGGCGAGCCGATGTTGCCTGGATTGATCCGCAGGCAGGCAGCCCCCGCCTGGGCGGCCTCGATCGCGCGGCGGTAGTGGAAGTGGATGTCGGCCACGATCGGGACGTTCACCTCCCGCACGATCTCGGCCAGGGCCGCCGTGGCCTCCTCCGTGGGGCAGGACACGCGGACGATGTCCACCCCGGCCAGCTCCGCCCGCCGGATCTGGGCGATGGTGGCCGCCGCATCCTCGGTGGGGGTGTTGGTCATGGTCTGGACGGTGATCGGCGCGTCACCGCCGACGGGAACGCGGCCCACCATGATCTGGCGGGACTTGCGGCGCTCGATCTGCTGGTAAGGACGATAGGACATGCGCGGGCTCTTCCCCGAAATTCCGCGAAGATATGGCAGGGGCGGCCCCCCGGGCCAAGGGCGAAGCGGCTAGCGTCCCGCGGGAGAAGCGGAACGCGCCTGCCGGAGCTGCTCGGCAACGAGCGGCAGGTCTCGCACCAGCCCGGTTCGCCCGGCCAGCGCGCGGGTTGGCCTGCCATCCACCAGCACCTCCACCGCCTGGGCCTTGCCGGTGGTCAGCACCAGCCCCTCCCGCGGAATCGCGAAGGACTCATTGGCCCGGAAAACCCGGTTGAGGATGGTCTGGCCCGTGGCGGGATCGCGGACCTGCACCCAGGTCTCGTCGGACAAGCGAAGAGAGACGCGGCTCGGCGCCTCCGGCGGCTCGGGCGGAACGCCCGGCAGGGCCGGGCGGGTCGCCGGCTCGGCAGGGGATGGCTGGGCAGGGGTGGCGGAAGGCTCGGCCACCGGCGCGCGCGGCGCAGCAGCCACCGGTGGGCGAGGCGCAGCGACCACCACCTCCGAGGGGGGCGGGGTGGCGGGCCCTTCCCCGCCAAGCGGGATCAGGCCGTCGCTCCAGGCCCACCAGCCGGCGGCTCCGGCCCCGAGGAGAAGGACCAGCGCGAGCCATCCCTTCCCGCCGGCGCGCCGCGGCTCGGGCTCCGGCTCGGGCTGCCGCGCCACCGGGCGGCGGGCGGCGGGCGCGGAATCGCGATAGCGGCGCGCCAGATCGTCGGCGTCCAGGCCGAGGGAGGTCGCATAGCTGCGCACGAAGCCCAAGGCATAGGCCATGCCCGGCAGCTCCTGGCCCCGCCCCTCCTCCAGCGCCGCGAGGTAGCGGCGGTTGATCTTGAGGGTGCTCTCGACCTCCTCGAGGGTCACGCCGAGCTCGAGCCGCTTCGCGCGCAGCTCCTCGCCAACGCGGACCGATTCCGCCACTGCCTCGGGCTTCGCCATGGAGCGCCTCGGTTCCTGCGGCGCGGCTCAGACCGCCCGGGCGGAGAGCACGGCGGCCGCCTGCTGCATCAGCTCGGCCAGGATCGTCGCCACCGGAGCCTCCCGGGTCACCATGCCCACGCTCTGCCCGGCCATCAGGGAGCCGTTCTCGACATCGCCGTCGATCACCGCCCGGCGAAGGGCGCCGGCCCAGTAGTGCTCGATGTCCAGCTGCGCCGCGTCCTTGTCCAGTTCGCCCGCGCGGTGGCGGCGGATCACCTCCGCCTGGTGCTCCAGGAAGCGCTTGGTGCCCTCGTTCTGCAGGGCGCGCACGGGGATCACGGGGAAGCGGGCGTCGAGCTGCACGGTCGGCAGCGCGTCGCGCGCGGCACCGCGGATGAAGGCCTGCTTGAAGCGGGCATGGGCGATGCTCTCGGTGGCGCAGACGAAGCGCGTGCCGATCTGCGCGCCCGCCGCGCCCATCTCCAGGTAGGACAGCAGCGCCTCGCCCCGGCCGATGCCGCCGGCCACGAAGACGGGCACCTCGGATGCCATGACCGGCAGGATCTCCTGCGCGAGCACGTTCAGCGAGACCGGGCCGATATGCCCGCCCGCTTCCGAGCCCTCGATCACCAGGGCGTCCGCGCCGGAGCGCACCAGCTTCTTGGCCAGCGCGAGCGCCGGGGCGAAGCAGACCACCTTCGCGCCGCCTTCCTTCGCCTTGCGGATGGCCGTGGTGGGCGGGATGCCGCCCGCGAAGACGATGTGCCCGATCCTGGCCGCCAGGCACACGTCCACCAGCGCATCCAGGCGCGGGTGCATGGTGATCAGGTTCACGCCGAAGGGCCGGGCGGTCAGCGCCTGGGTGGCCGCGATCTCCTGCGCCAGCCGGTCCGGCTCCATCGCACCGCAGGCGATCACGCCGAAGGCGCCCGCACTGGACAGGGCGGCGACCAGGTGGCGCTCGCTGATCCAGGACATGGCGCCGCCCATGATGGCGACCTCGCTGCCCAGGAAGGCCGCGCCGCGCGCCATGAGCCGGGCCAGGCGAGCCCGGGCCGCCTCGTCCGGGGCCGGAAAGGCCGGTGCGACCGCGGGCGGCACCTCCGGCTTTTCGGCCGCGGCCTGCGCCGCCGCGCCGCCGTAGCCGGCGCCTCCCTGGGAGGCCGGGATGTCCGTCAGGTCCAGCGCGGCCATCAGGGCGCGTCCAGCCCGTAGGCGGTGTGCAGCGCGCGCACCGCCAGCTCCGTGTACTCGCCGCCCACCAGCACGCTGGTCTTGATCTCGCTGGTGGAGATGACCTGGATGTTGATGCCCTTGGCGGCCAGGGTCTTGAACATGGTGGCGGCAACGCCCGCATGGCTGCGCATGCCGATGCCCACCACCGAGATCTTGGTCACCTCCGGGTCCGCCACGATCTCGGAGAAGCCGATTTCCGGCCGGGCGCCCTCCAGCACCTCCCGCGCGCGGGGAAGGTCGGCCTTCCCCACCGTGAAGGTCATGTCCGTGGTCCCGTCCGTGCCCAGGTTCTGCACGATCATGTCCACGTTCACGTTGGCGTCCGCCAGCGGCCCGAACACGGTGGCCGCGATGCCCGGCTTGTCCGGCACCCGCCGCAGGGTCACCTTCGCCTCGTCGCGGGAATAGGCGACGCCCGTCACCAGCGGCTGTTCCACGATCTCGTCCTCGTCCACCACCAGGCTGCCCGGCTTGTCCTCGAAGGAGGACAGCACCTGCACCCGCACCTTCTGCTTCATCGCCAGCTCGACCGACCGCGTCTGCAGCACCTTGGCGCCGACGGAGGCCAGTTCCAGCATTTCCTCATAGGCCACGTGCGTGAGCTTCCGCGCGCGCGGCACGATCCGCGGGTCGGTCGTGTAGATGCCGTCCACGTCGGTGTAGATGTCGCAGCGATCCGCGCGCACCGCGGCGGCCACCGCCACCGCCGAAAGGTCCGATCCTCCCCGCCCGAGCGTGGTGATGCGGTTCCTGGGGCCGATGCCCTGGAACCCGGCGATCACCGGCACCTGACCCTGCCCCATGCGCTCGACCAGCAGGGCGCCGTCTATCTCCTCCACGCGGGCCTTGCCATGGGCGCCATCCGTGCGGATCGCCACCTGCCAGCCCTGCCAGGAGCGGGCATCCACCCCGATGGTCTGCAGCGCGATCGCCAGCAGCCCCGTGGTCACCTGCTCCCCGGTCGCGACAACCGCGTCGTATTCCCGCGCGTCGTGCAGCGGCGACAGGTCCTGGCACCACTTCACGAGCTGGTTGGTCACGCCCGACATGGCCGAGACCACCACGGCCACCTCGTTGCCGGCATCGACCTCCCGCTTCACGCGGGTGGCGACGTTGCGGATGCGGTCGAGGTCGGCGACGGAGGTGCCGCCGAACTTCATGACGATGCGGGACATAAGCGGATCGGGAACTGCCGGGTGGAGGATGCGCGGGTTGCGTCCCGGCGCGGGGCGGCACAGATACCGGCCCAGGCCCGGGGGAGCAACCTTCGGGACGGGGATCGGGGTTCCGGATGGCGCAGGGCACGGTTGCGGCGGGCATGGAGCCGGGGATGTCGGGCGCCGCCAGGGGCGGCGGTACGGTCCTGGCCGGCGAGATCGCCAAGTTCGACGCGCTGGCCCGGGAGTGGTGGGATCCCCGCGGCCCGATGGCGCCGCTCCATGCCATGAACCCCCTTCGCACCCGCTGGATCGCGGAACGGCTGGGTCGGCCGCCCGAGGCGCTGGCCGGGCTGACCCTTCTCGATGTCGGCTGCGGGGCCGGGCTGGCGGCGGAGGCGCTGGCACGGCGCGGGGCCGTCGTCACGGGCCTCGACATGGCGCCCGAGGCGCTCGAGGCAGCCCGCTTCCACGCCGCCGGCCAGGGGCTGTCGATCCGCTACCAGCAGGGACGCCCGGAGGAGCTGGACGAGACCTTCGATGCCGTCACGGCCCTGGAGGTCATCGAGCACGTGGCGGACCCGGATGCCTTCCTTTCCGCCCTCGCGCGCTCCGTGCGGCCGGGCGGCACCGTGTTCCTGTCCACGCTGAACCGCACGGCGCGGAGCTTTCTGTTCGCCAAGCTCGGTGCCGAATACCTGCTCCGGCTGCTGCCGCGCGGCACGCATGACTGGCGCCGGTTTGTTACCCCCGCCGAACTGGGCGCCGGGCTGCGCCGGGTGGGGCTCCGGGTGATCGACGTCGCGGGCATGGTGCCCGACCCCCTCACGGGCGGCTGGCGGGAAAGCCGGGACACCCGGGTGAATTACATCATGGCCGCCCGGAAGGGCTGAACCGGCCTCAGCCGTCTGCCCGCGGCACCCAGGGGATCTGGCCGACCTCGATGCCCTCGTCGGCCAGCGCCTCCGCCTCGTCGGCCGTCGCCTCGCCATAGATCCCGCGGCGGTCGCTCTCGCCGCGGTGCATCCGGCGCGCTTCCTCGGCGAAGTCCCGCCCCACATGGTCGCAGTTCCTTTCCACCTCCGCCCGCATGCGCTGCAGGAGGGAGAGGAGTTGCGCCGGCAGGGGTCCCGCCGTGCTCACCGGCGCCGCCGCCGGGGATGGAGCTGGCTCGGGCGGCGATTCGGCAGGCGCGGCCGCCGCCGCCGGTCGCGCCTTGCCGATCGCGGGCGCCATCAGGTCGCGGCGCACCTTGGTGTCACCGCAGACCGGGCAGTCCACGAAACCGGCTGCGGCCCCCTTCTCGAAGGCCACGCTGTCCTTGAACCACCCGTCGAAGCCGTGGTCCTGGCTGCAGCGCAGTTGGTAATGGATCATGGTTGTTCTTGTAGGTCTCCGGCCGGTGGCACGGCCAATCCTGGCACTTGGCAGGGGCCTGTGCCAGGCATTCCCAATGGTGGCCGCTGGCGCCGGCGCGACGCCGGCACCCGGCCCCGCGCTGCCGCCGTCAACCCGCCAGCAGAGCGTCGAGCTTCCCGGCCCGCTCCAGCGCCGCCAGGTCGTCCGAACCGCCGATCGCCTGCCCCCCGATGAAGATCTGCGGCACCGTCGACTTGCCCCCCGACCGCTCGATCGCCGCCTTGCGCGCGGCGGACCCCGTGGGCGCGTCCAGCTCCTCGAAGGCGACGCCCTTGCGGGTCAGCAACGCCTTGGCGCGCTCGCAATAGGGGCAGAAGGGGATGGTGTAGATCTCGATTTGGGCCATTCCCTCCATTTCGGCGAAGCCGGCCCTCCGTTCAAGGCGTCCCCCCCGCTCCGGCATGCGGGCTGGCCATGCGCGGATCGGGCACCCGCGCGGCCGCCAGCACCTCGACGCGGGCCGCGCCGATGCCCAGCAGGGCTTCCGCGCAGGCGTTTGCGGTGGCACCGCTGGTCAGCACGTCGTCCACCAGGAGCACCCGGCGCCCGGCCAGACGCCCGACCGCGCGCGGTGCCACGCGGATCGCGCCCGCCATCAGGGCACGCCGTGCCTCCGCGCCCAGCGGCCCGAGCGACGGAGTCGCCCGAACTCGCCGCAAGGCGTCCGGCACCACCCTGACCCCGGCCATGCGCCCCAGCCGCATCGCCAGCAGCGCCGACTGGTTGTAGCGCCGCGCGAAGAGGCGCCGCCGGTGCAGGGGCACGGGCACGATCACATCCGCCTCGGCGAGGAGGTCCGCCCCGGCACGTGCCATGTGCCGCGCGAGGGGGCCGGCGAGATCGGTGCGGTCGCCGTGCTTGAGCGGCAGAACCAGCCGCGCCAGCGCGTCGTTGTAAACAAAGGCCGCTCGCGCCCGCTCGAACGCCGGGGGCCGCGCGATGCAGCCCGGGCAGAGCCCGTCCTCCGCCACGCCCTCGTGCTCGAAGGGCTGGCCGCAATTGTGGCAGAAGGGCGGCACGATCCCATGCAGGCCGGAGAAGCAGGCGGGGCAGAGGGTTCCCTGGTCCAGCACGGGCTCCTCGCAAGCCAGGCAGTGCGGCGGCAGCAGGACGTCCAGCGCGCCCAACCCGCCGCGCCGCGCCAATCCGGCCACCCGCCCCGCGAAACCCATGACAGACCCCTGCGACGAACCTTCATCCTACACCCGGAACGATGCCGGCCGGAACCGCCCCCCCTGGCGGCAGACAGTGCGGGGCGACATATCCAGGGCATGAGCGAGTCACACCTCATCTTCGACCGCCGCCTCCTCCGCCTCCGCCGGGAGCGCGCCGCAGCCACCCAGCACCGGGTGCGCCCGGTTCTCGAAGCCGTGGCCGAGCGCCTGCTCGACCGGCTGGACGATACAACCCACCAATTCGGGAGGGCGCTGGAGATCGGCGGCCGCGGACTCGTCGCGCCGGCGCTCCGGGCGCGCGGCATCGCCTCGGTGGTCTCGATGGACCTTTCATCCCGGCAAGCCGCCGGGGCCGGCGGCTCGCCCGTGGCCGGGGACGAGGAATGGCTCCCCTTCGCCAAGGGCAGCTTCGACCTCGTTCTCGCCAATTTCTCGCTGCACTGGGTGAACGACCTGCCGGGCGCCTTGGCCCAGATCCGGCACGCCATGGCCCCGGACGGGCTCTTCCTGGCCACGCTTCCCGCGCTCGGCACCCTGCAGCCCCTTCGCGAGGCAATGACAGGGGCGGAATCCAGCTTGCGCGGGGGGGCCTCCCCTCGGGTGTCCCCTTTTCCCGAGCTGCGTGACGGCGCCGCGCTGCTGCAACGCGCCGGCTTCGCCCTGCCGGTCGCCGACGCGGAGGACATCGCCCTGGCCTACCGCGACCCGCTGGCGCTGCTCCGGGACCTCCAGGCGGCCGGAGAGGGAAGCGCTCTCCTGGCCAGGGACGTGCGCATCCCGCCCCGGGCGCTGTTTCCAGCCGCCCTCGCCGCCCTGCCGGAAGGGCCGGAGGGCACGCCGGTGACCCTGCGCCTGCTGACCCTCACCGGCTGGAGCCCCGGGCCCGACCAGCCACGCCCTGCCCGGCGCGGAAGCGCGAACGTGCGCCTGGCCGATGCGCTGGGCACCCGGGAACAGGGTACGGGCGAGCCGCCAGGCCGAGGCCCCGCGCCCGTCCGCGAGGCTGGGCCTTCGTAGCCCGCCTGCCCTCGATCAGGCCCCGTAGCGAAGCACGGCGCTGGCGGCACCGTGGCGGACGATCTGCGCCGACACGTCCGGCTCGGCGCCTGGCTGGGCCCCGATCCAGCCGCCATGCAGGCCTTCCAGCACCGGCCCCAGCCAGCGGCCCTCGGCATCGGTGGTGGTTGGCAACACGGGAAGGGCCTCATGCGTCAGCACCAGCGCGGGGCCATGGGAGTCGAGCGCGATGGAGACCACGCCCCATCGCTGGTCCGCCAGCCGCTCGTTGATCCGCGCCTCCAGCGCCCCCAGCGTTCCCTCCGGCGCGATGGGCGCCAGGGCGGCCATCTGGCCGCCGATCGCGCGCAGCAGCACCGCCTGCTCCTCAGGCTGCATATGGGCCTCCAGCGTTTCCATCAGGGCTCGCAGGAAGCCGTCCCATTTCGGGCGGCCAAGCTCAGGGGAGGTCATGGGGTTCTGCGCCTGCTCACGGGTCAAAGCGGTAGCGGGCGTAAACAAGGGCGCGCGTCTCGTTGAAATCGGCCGAGCGGTCGTAGCGGGCCGTCGCTCCGATCCGCAGCACGGGCGTCAGCGCGTACTCGACGTCCGCACGCAACCCTGCCGTAAGCGTGGTGGACCGCTGCGAGCCGTAGCGCGTGGCGATGGAGGTGTCCGACGCCGCCTGCTGATCAAGCGTGGATTGCAGGCCCGGATCGGTCGGGAAGACCGGAGAGGATTTTTCGCGGAAGTTCGCGACACCCAGGCTGGCGCCGACATGATAGGCGAAGTTGCCGAGCCGCTCCCGGTAGTCGATGGGCACCGAGGCGTTGATATAAGTCTGAGGGCTGAAGTAGCCGCCCTGGCCGAAGGTGAAGTTCCGCAGGTTCCTGTCATAGGCGTAGTAGCTGAGATCGAGCCCCGTCGTCAGCTCGCGGGTGGGCGACCGCATCACCGCGTAGCCGATGCCCGCCGATGCCTCCAGGCGGTTGTTGTCCGCCACGTTGCGCCCTGTGATGGAGGAGTACCCGCCGCCCGCGTAGGCGCTGATCTGGTTGGCGGAATACTCCACCTGCGCGCGGCCCGTGGTGCGCGTCACGCCGCCGAACACCGTGCCGCTCGCACTGTCGCGCGTACCGGACCAGGACAGGAGGCTGTCCGTGACCGAGCGCCGTTCGCCGCGAAGGCGGAGCTGGATGTTCTCGGAAATCCGCGGCGTGAACTCGATCCCGCCGAGCAGCCTTTGCTCCCGGAAGCCGAGCGGCGTGGAACCGAGATCAACGGTCACGCCGCTGCGCGCATAGGCGGCACCGATCGCCGTTCCCGTGACCGACTGGTCGCGCGGCCGGAGCGCGGTGGCCTGCGCGTCCGCAAGAAAGCCCGCGGAACCCGGCAGCAGCACGGGGTTGGTGCCGAAGCGGCGCAGATTGGAAAGCCCGCTGTCGAGGCGGCCGGCGTCGATGTTCACGGCCTGCACGCGCGCGCTCAGCTCCCCGCCGAGGCCCGGCAGCGGCATGGCGGCCTCGGCTCCGCCCCCGTGCTCGCGCAGCCGGTCAAGCCCGTTGCTGCCCGAGCGGCTGCGGAAGGCAAAGCTGGGCACCGCGCGTCCCGCGGCCAGTTCGTTGACCTCGGCCAGTTGGCGGCCAATCTCGGCCAGCAGCGGGTCATCCGATGCACGGAGCTGCGTCGGGGTCACCCCGCCCGCGGCGGCCCCGGCGGGGTTGGCGTCCAGCGGTTCGAAGGAAGAGCCCTGCCCGCCGCCGGCCAGCATCGTCCGCCGGCCCGCCGGTCGCGCGCCGGCCGCAGCTCCTGCCGGCGCGATCTGCGCGCGGCGCTGGTCCGCCGCCAGGAGAAGAGCCGCCTGCGCCCTGCGCCCATCGCCCTGCGCCCGGGCTAGCCGCGCCTCGGCCACCGAAAGCCGGGGGTCGCTGCCGTGCAGCACGCGGCCCTCGGCGAGCAGCGCCTCGGCGGCGGGGAGGTCCTCCAGCGCCACCGCGGCCTCCACGGCGCCCATGCGGGCCCCGGCATTGCGCGGATCGCGGCGCAGGACAGCCTCGGCCACGCGCGCGGCGACGCGCGGATCGCGCGACGCATGAAAGGGGTGAGGCGCTTCCGCCTGGGTGGCCACCGGCCCCGGCGCCTCCTGCCTGATGGCGAGGGAGGGCTCCGCCAGACCCGCCAGCCGGCGCCGCCGGGCTGTCTCAACCCCCTCGGCCGCCATGAGGGGGCGCACCATCGCGGCCGCTTCTCCGCTCAGCCCCGCATCGGCCAGAGCTTCCGCCAGGGCAACCCGCAGCGCGGCGGCACCCGCCCGGCTGGCTTCGAGGGCAAGGCGCGTCGCCTCTTCCAGAGCATCCCTCTGTTCAAGGCGCAGCAGCGCGCGCAGCGCGCGGAGACCGGCCTCCCCGCCGCCATCCGCGCGCCCGGCGATGGCAAGCAGGGCGGCCCGCGCCTCGGCGGGTGGGCGGACCATGGCGGCAGCCACGTCCACCTGGAGGCGCAGGCTGCGCAGCAGGCTGGCCTGGTCCGCGCTGCGCAGCCGGTCGGGTAGCCTTTCGAGCAGGCGGATGCCCTCCACCGGGCGCCCGTCCTCCCCGGCGAAGAGCGCCGCGGCCTGCAGGAGCTCCGGCCGGGCCGTCGGACCCGCCGCCATCACCTCGCGCGCCTCGCTCGTGCGGCCCTGGCGCGCCAGCGATCGGGCGAGATCCAGGCGGGCCCAGGCATTCGCGGGCGATCCTTCCGCGGTTGCGGCCAGTGCGCCGCGCAGCAAGGCAAGGGCGGCTTCGGGCTCCTCGGTCCGGTCGGCCTCCTGGCGGAGCGCGTCGGCGCGCAGCGGGGCCTCGGGCTCGCCCAGCAGGGCATCGGCTTCGGCGATCCGCCCCTGTCGCCGCAGGCTGTCGAGCAGCCCCTCGCGGACCGCGCCCAGGCCAGGGCGCCTGTAGTTCGCTGCGCGGAAGCGCGCCTCCGCCTCCCGCGCGTCGCCGCGCGCGAGCTCCAGGCGCCCGAGCAGAGCCTCGGCCTCCGCCCGGCCCGACGTGTCGCGGCGGACCGCGCGGGCGAGGAGCAGCCCGGCGGCCTCCTGCTGGCCGAGCGCCATGAGCCGGCGCCCCTCGGACAGCTCTGCCCAGAAGGAGGCCTCCTCCAGCAGGGGCGCCCATCGCCCGGCCTCGGCCGGGTTCGCCGAAGCTCGCAGCAGCAGGTCCCGCGCCTCAGCGGGGCGGCCCTGGCGCAGCCGGGCCACCCCGAGCGCGATGAACTCCTGCGTGCTCGCCGTTGGCGTGGCCACCGGGGCGGTACGCACCGGCTCCGCCGCCTGGACCGGGGTGCCGAGTGCCATGGCCGTCGCGGCTGCTGCCAGCAACCTGCTGCGGAAAGAGGTCATGCGCGCATCCTCAGGCGGCTGATCGCACGCCGGCGCAGCGTCCAGTACAACGGGACGGCGACCGCAAGCGCGGCGAGCACGAGAAGGCCCAGCATCAGGTCCGGGCGCGAGGTGAGGTAGCGCTGCGGCAGCAGCGTGACCGGCAGGCTGCCGACACCGTAGTTGCGCGACACCTTGAAGGAATCCACCCGTCCGTTGACCAGGTGGGCGACATCCCCCTGGATGCGCGGCTGCTGTTCGGGATCGCGAAGCGCGCCCGCCATGGCCTCCATCGCCTGGGGGGTCGAGCCGGTCAGGGCGATCACCGAGCGGCTGGCGTCCAGCGGGCTCTGGAACCCGATCAGCAGGCCGTTTCCCTCGCCGGCATTGCCGCCCAGCGTGGCGGTCAGCCGCTCGCGCTCCAGCCGCCCGTCATCGGACAGGAAGATGTTGCGGAAGCGCTGCAGCGCGTCCGGCAGGGACACGCTCAGCCGGTTCCCCTCCACCGCGATCGGCCCGTTCTTCAGCAACGCGGCCAGGGCGGGCTGGCGGTTCAGCGGCCCCACCACCAGCAGGTCCCGGTTCGCGACGGCGTCCAGCCCGCCGGGCCGGGCGATCTCGATGCGGGTCGCGGGATAGCCGGTGAGCGCCGCCATCCGGCCAACCATGTTCAGGCCGGAGGAAATCTCCAGCGGGCTCGCCCGGTCCGGCAACACGACGGCGGTGGAGGAAAAGTCCGCCATCCGCGTGTAGGGAAAGCCGCTGCCGACGAAATAGGCGAGGTTGGGCAGTTCGGTGTAGCGATAGGCGGCCGACAGATCGATGGTGCTGTCGGGATCGATGGAGGAGCGGATGTCGCCGGGCACGCTGACGCAATCCCCGCGATGCAGCGGGCGCAGGTCGAAGCGGAACTGGAGTTCGTTCAGGCCAAAGACGAGATAGGGCGGCAGGCCGACCTGGCCTTCTCCCCGCTCGGCACCGGCCGCACCCACGGTGCGATAGAGCCAGTTCCACGGCCAGCCCGGTTCCCCTTCGCGCAGCGGGAAGGACTTGAGGTAGACATCGTTGAGCGCGGCATCGAGGCGCGACACCGCGAGATCGAGGATCGGCCCGGGCGGGGCGCGAAAGCGCAGGTCCACGGGCAGGTTGCGTTCGCGCGCCGTGTAGAGGTCCGGCGCGGTCCGGAAGGGCACCGAGATCGCCCCGGGCGCGTAGCCGAAGGACTGCAGTTCGACCGGATCCACCAGTTCCCCGAAGCGCACCGGTCGATCGTTGCGGATCCAGCGGGGGGCATCGTAGGGCTCGCGCGCAGGCAGATCCGTCACCTGCACCGTCGCGACCTCGCCGGAGAGGCTCTGCTTCGCGGTGGCCAGCGCCTGGGCCGCCACGGCGGCCTCCGCGCCCGAGCGCCCGCCGATCAGCAGCAACAGGGCGTTGGCGTCATTCGGGTTGGGCAGGATCGCGAGCGTGGGCCCTTCCATCCGCGGCAGGGCCAGGCCGGGCAGCGAATCCGCGCCCGTCGCGATGACCATGGCGTTCCCGCGGGATGGCACGACGGAACTGACCGGAAAGGTCGCGCCGCGGTAGTCCGCCTGCACCGCGAACCAGGAGGAGGCCACCACGGATGCGCGCACCGCGTCGTTCCCCGCGCCCTCGGCCATGACCACCGGCAGGACCAGCGGCTCGCGCAGGAGACGGGGATCAAAGAAGGGCTCGGGAAGCCGGGCAAGATCGCGGGTCAGCGGGAGTCGCTCCAGCGTGAGCTGGAGGGTGGAAAGGTCTGACACCGTGGACCAGAGCAGGCCCGAGAGCGGATCGTTGCACTCCACCGCGTAGCGCCCGGTGAAGCGAATGTTGAGCCGGTTGCTGTCCGCAAAGAAAACCGGGTTGATCGGGTATTCCACCGGGCCGAAGGCCGGGCGGGCGCGGTCGGGCGTGATGGTCCCGACGAACTGCTCGTTGATTGTGACCGCGATCTGCGACAGCTCCGGGATCAGCGCCGGGCTGGTCGCCCCCTGCAGCACGAGCTTCGCGCCGGTGACCACCTCGTCCGAACGGATGCCGAAGAGAATGCCCTGGAGATCCGCGAGGCCGCGCAGCTGCATGGGGCTGCGCAGCCCGAGTTGCCGGAGGGTGCGCGTCTCCACCCGCGAGGAGGCGCCCGGCGGCGGGGTGCCGCCGAAGGTCACGGGGACACCGGGTGCCACCTGCACGGGCGGCAGGGGGGGCGAGGCGGCCGGCGCGGCCTGGAAGGATGGCTGCGCGGACTGGGTGAGGAAGGCGGACGGCGACGCACCCGGCAGCGCGGGCGGCGTGAAGGCGCCGCCCTGGGGGGCGAGCGAGGTCGGCGCCTGCCGCGTTCCCTGGGCCATGCCGGCCGCGGGAAGGCCGAACGAAAGGGCGAGCAGCACGGCAGCGGTCCGCCGCGCCCGCTCCGCGGCACGGCGCCGCGCAGCCTCCGCGCCGCGGCCGGTGAGCACGGCGCCATTGGGGGCCACCCGTCCGGTCGCCTGGGCCGGCATTCCCCGGGCCGCCTGGGCCTTTGCCGCGCGCGCGGCGGCCTCCCGCCGCGCCCGCCGGGCACGGAAGGAGAACTGACTGTCGCCGCGGAACAGGCCGCCGATGCTGCGCAGCACCTCGGCGAGCGAGCGCAGGGGGCGATCGTGGCGGACGTCGTCCCAATCAACCCAGGCATCGGCGCGCCCGAGCACCAGCCGCGTGATATTGCCCTCGTCGCGCACGTCATGCGGGGCGAAGCGGACCTGCAGGCGGCCCTCCCGCCAGCGCAGGGCCTCGGCCGGAAGGGACACGCGCTCAGAGCCCAAATCGATCTCCAGTGTCACGTAAGCATTGTCGGACAGCCCGTCGGGACGCGGCGCGGAAATGGCCGCGCCACCGAGGGAAAGGTCGGCGGTCTGGCCGGGAATGAGGCGGCCGTCCGGCAGCACCACTCCCACCGGCATGATGGCGCCGACCCGCGCGCGCTCTCGCACCTGGCGCCGCTCGCGGCCCACCGCGAGGCCGGCGAGCACCGTGAGCAGCGACAGGACCACCCAGATGGAGTTCAGGGCATAAGCCTGGAACTCGAGGCTTTCCGGAGGGCTCGCGGACATGCCGTAGATGCCCGAAAGCAGGCCGAGCACCAGCACCACCGCCAGCGCGAAGTTCGGTCCGGTGGCGCGCAGGTCGAAATACCCTTCTTCCAGCGTGCCGCCCTTGTCGGTCACGTTGAACTTGCCGCGCTTGGGGTCGAGCAGCGTGGTAAGCACCACCGGCAGAAGGTAGAGCGACAGCACGGTCTCGTAGATCTCGGACCAGAAGGAGTGCCGCACCTTGGCCTGGAGCTTGGAGTTCGTGAGAACCGCGTGCACGACGTGCGGGCCGGCATAGGCAACGATCGCGAGCGGCGAGGCCGCGATGATGTTCTGCTCGAACAGAAGGTAGGCGAGCGGCGCCGTCAGGAAGATGAAGCGGGGCACCGGAAAGAGGAAGTGCCACATCGATGCGACGTAGCAGAAGCGCTGCGTGGGCGTGAGGCCCGGCCCGAGCAGCGGGTTGTCGATGCGGAAGATCTGCACCATGCCGCGCGCCCAGCGCATGCGCTGGCCGATATGGGCCATCAGGCGGTCCGTCGCGAGCCCGGCCGCGAGCGGCAGCCGCAGATAGGCCGTGCGCCAGCCCAGGCGCTGCATCTTGAGGCTGCAATGGCAGTCCTCCGTCACGGTCTCGGTGGGCACGCCGCCCACCTGCTCGAGCGCCGTGCGGCGGATCACCGCGCAGGAGCCGCAGAAGAAGGCGGAGTTCCAGAGGTCGTTGCCCTGCTGGATCAGCCCGTAGAACAGCAGGCCCTCGTTCGGGACACGGGCGCCCGAGGCAAGGTTCCGCTCGAAGGGGTCGGGGGAATAGAAGTGATGCGGGGTCTGCACCATGGCGAGGCCGGCGTCACGCATCAGCCAGCCGACGGTCATCTGCAGGAAGGCCCGGGTGGCGACGTGGTCGCAGTCGAACACCAGGACGTACTCGCCCTCCGTGCGCGAGAGCGCGTGGTTGATGTTGCCGGCTTTGGCGCCCTTGTTGTCGGGGCGCGTCATGTAGCCGCAGCCCACCTGCTTGCAGAAAGCGCGGAATTCCTCGCGCCGGCCGTCGTCCAGAAGGATCACGTTCATCCTGTCGCGCGGCCAGTCCATGGCCATCGCAGCGAAGATGGTGGGCTTCACCACATCGAGCGGCTCGTTGTAGGTGGGGATGAAGATGTCCACCGTGGGCCACTGATCGGGATCGTCGGGCAGCGGCACCGGACGGCGGTCGAGCGGCCAGAGCGACTGCAGGTAGGACAACAGCAGCGCGACCACGGCGTAGATCTCGGCGAGCAGCAGACCGGTGCCCAGGAAGGTTGCCCAGAAGCCCGCGTAATCGAGCGTATCGGTGATGCGCCAGTAGATGTAGCGCATGGAGATCGTACCGGAGACAAGCGCGAGGAAAACCAGCGTGCCGCGGCCCGGCACCATGGCGCAGATCGTGAAGACCAGAAGCCCCCCAACCGCCACCCAGGCCTGCTGCTCTGCCTCCAGCGGCGCCACCACGAAGGGCAGTGCCAGGAGGAAGCCGAGCGCCACCATGGCTCGCGCGATCCAGATGCTGCCCCCGAGGAGGCGGCGAAGGCGCCTCATTGGCTTGCCTCGGCCGTCGCCCGCGGCGCCGCAGGCGCCATGGCGGAGATAACACCTCCGACCGGCGCAGAAGCCAGCGCGACGCAGGCGGTGGCGGGCGGCAGCGCGGCGGCGATCAGCCGCGCGATTTCCTTCAGGTCGGAGGCGGCTTGGCTGTCGGGGGCGTGGTCCAGCAGCAGGCGCTGGCAGGCCAGGCTCTCGGCCACGGTTTCCTCGCGGCTCATCGCGCCGATCATGCGGTAGCCCAGGTGCCGCGCCACCGCCTCGGCCGAGGCGCGGGAAAGGCGGGAAGCGAGGTCCACCCCGTTCAGGACCACGCGAAGCCGGCCGGCCAGCAGCGCCGCCATGGTGCCCGTGCCCAGGAAGCGGCCGCTCTCGATCTCCGGAACCAGGGCGGCGCTGATCGCCTCGGCCTGGAGCACGCCGATCACCATGGTGGCCATGGGCGCGAGCAGCGCCAGGGCCTGGGTGGGGCCGGGGGGCAGGTCGGCAACGACGACGAGCCCGGGCTCGGACAGCATCTCGCGCATCGGATTGCCGAGAAGGTCGGGGTCGCGCTCCAGCGCCGCGGCCATGTCCAGCGCGCCGCGCAGGTCCATGGCGCCGTGCGGCAGCAGCAGCACGCCCGAGGGCGTCTGGCGGAGCTGCCCGCGCCAGTCACCGCCGCCCTGGGTCAGGCCGGCAAGGAAGCCGCCACGGTCGGTCAGCGGCACGCCGAAATGCAGCCGGAGGGCGTTCTGCGAGTCCAGGTCGATCGCCAGGACCCGGTGACCCAGGCGGTGCAGCGCATCGGCGATGTTGGCGGTGAGGGTTGTCTTGCCGACCCCACCTTTGGGCGACGCGAAGCAGATCAGCGACACGGCGATGCTCCTGAACTCAGGCGGCGCTTCGGGCAGTACGGAGACCGGCGGCCACGCGCCGCAGCAGCTCCGGAAGCGCGATGTCGACGCGCGCAGCGGACCAGTGGCGCGGCGAGGGATCGGCGGACGTGCCCAGCATGGCCGCGCCGAGCGCATCGAGCAGGGGATAGTGAACACCCCCCGACGGCGCGGGCGCGCCTCTTCCGGCACCCGCGCCAACCAGCGTGTCCAGGAGCGAGGATCCCGTGCTCAAGCCCGGGCGGAACGGTGCCGGAGGCAGCGGAAGAAGGGACACCGGCGTGGCGGCCCGGGGCGTGCCGGTCGCCGGGGTGGCGGACGTGTTCGCGGCGAGGCCGGGCGGGGGCGAGGCCGGCGGAGCCACCCGCGGCGCAATGGGCAGGCGGCCCATGCCCAGCAACTCCTGCAGCAGCGTGGAACCATGGCCATCGCCGCGCGGCGCGTCCCGGCGCGAAGCGGAAGGTGGCGCCTGCATCACGGGGGCGAAGACTGGCCGCGGTGCGGCGTCGACATCCGCCGCGGGCCAGGGCGGCGGGACGGCACCGGCCTCGGTCGACCTCTCCGGCACGAAGACAGGGGGGCGGTGGCCGGCGACGGCCTCGGCGAGAGCCACCTCCCTCCGGATCGCGGGCGCGCCACGGCGGGCGCCGGCATCGCCACGCCCGGCGGCCGGCTCGGCGTGGGCAACTTCGCGGCGGTGAAGGGCGGGCGAGGAAAATTCGGCCTGGGACGTCTCCGCTCGCGAAGCGTGCAGGCGGAATGCCTCAGCGCCCGAGGCTGCGTAGCGGGAAGGCTCGAACGGCACCGGATCAGAGTTCTGCGGCAGCAAACCACCGGCGTCGAATTGCGCATCACCCAACACGGCCTCGGCGGAAAGATCGTTCAGGCCCGCCAGGACGTCGTCCAGAATGCCGAGCGCCTGCTCCTCTCCCAATGCTGGCACAGGCGCGGCGCAGCGCACCGGCTCATTGCCGAAACTGCGATATTTCAGGGAAGGCGTCCGGAGGGCAGCCGCCATGCGAGCGACATCTGTGTCCTGACGCATCCGTAACACCCCGACGATCACGCCCGTTCGCCACTGGTCGCAGACGCAACAAGCGTACGGTCAGGTTTTGCCGCTCGCTGTTGCCCTAGAGGCTTGTCCCCCGCTCCGCGGCGGCCATGCGTGCGAGGAGCGACAGCGCAACGTCATAATAGTCACGATTTTGGGAGATAACGTCAAGTTGAAAACGATCGGTGCGGAATCCCCGCTGCTGTGAGACGAAGCGACCGATCTGCAAAACGCCCGCGCCCGCCGCGTAGGGCGCCACATTGTCCGTCGTCAGGTCTGCCCATGCGGGGATCTGCGGAAACGCCGGGTCCGACCAGAAGCGCAGCGGGGCCTCCACCGCAGCTTCGTCCGAAAGGCCGGCCCAGCCGAGCCAAAGCGGCACCCGGACGGCATCGTAGGAGAACCGGGCGGGCCATCCCTCCGCCGGCACGAGCGAACGGTCGGCGCGCGACACCGAGACCCAGTCGGGCGACAGCCCCCAGCGGCCAAAGCGGGCGGCACGCAGCAGGCGCAGCCCGTCCGAGGCGACCCGCAGCCAAGCCGGATCCGGCACGGCCTCGGCCACAGAGGCGATGGCAGGGTAGGAATAATAGGAAGGGTTCACCACCATGTGCCCGCGGTGCTCGAAGCCGTGGGCCCCGGGCAGCAGCACGAGGCGCCCGCCGGCGCGCCGCACGAGCAGGCGCAGCACGTCGCGCGCGATGGCCGTGCCCTCCTCGGTCAGCGCGCGATCCGACCAGCGGCGCCCACCGCGCAGCAGGGCGCTCGCGATGAAGAGGTCGCCATCGGTCGCGTTGTTGCTGTCCGAGATGGCCGGCTGGCGGTCCGGCCTCCAGCGCCAGGCGTGGAGGTGGTCGGTCTCCCGCCGGAGATTCCGGCGCGTCCAGGCCAGGATGCGGTCGAAGGCGGCACGGTCGTCGTGGTGCTCGGCCAGCGAGAGACCCCAGCCCTGCCCTTCCGAGTGGGACTGGTTGCCGTTTGCATTGTCCACCACCCGGCCCTCGGGCAGCAGGAAGCGCGACTTGAAGGCGACCCAGTCGCGCGCCTCCTCGGCCGCGACGGCGGTGCCGCCACGGCGGATGGCGGCCGCTCCTGCGGCAAGGAAGCCAATCGCGGCGCGACGCGGGATCAGAATCGGCATGGGTCCAGGCTGCACGCCGAACCGTTACGAAGGGCCTACCCGCGGAGTGGCGTGGCCTTCATCCGGCATGTCGGCGGAAGCCTACCGCTCACGTGCGCGTGATGACAAGCGCCAGGCGCAGTATCACCCGCCATACCCGGGCAGCGCTGACCTGTTCGGAATACCCCGTGTCATCGGCGCCACGCAGTGCCATATCCCCCGCCGATGGCACCCCCTCTCCTTCTTCTTCAAGGCATCCGGCAGGGCTTCGGCACCACGCCGCTCCTGCGCGACGCCACCCTCTCGGTCGGCCAGGGCGAGCGGCTGGCCCTGATCGGGCGCAACGGCTCGGGCAAGTCCACCCTGCTGAAGGTCGCGGCCGGGCAGGTCACCTCCGACGGCGGCACGCGCTTCGTCCAGCCCGGCGTCACCCTGCGCTACCTGCCGCAGGAACCCGATCTGTCGGGCCATGCGACCACCCTCTCCTACGTGGAGGCGGCGCTCGGCCCCGGGGACGACCCCTACCGCGCCCGCCACCTTCTGGGCGAACTCGGCCTAACCGGCGACGAGGAGCCCGCGCGGCTCTCGGGCGGCGAGGCACGCCGCGCGGCGCTCGCCGCGGTGCTCGCCCCCTCGCCCGACATCCTGCTGCTGGACGAGCCGACCAACCACCTGGACCTGCCGGCCATCGAGTGGCTGGAAGCCGAGCTTGGCTCCATGCGCTCGGCCCTTGTGCTGATCAGCCACGACCGGCGGTTCCTCGAATCCCTCTCGCGCGCGATGGTCTGGCTGGACCGCGGCACCACGCGTCGCCTGGAACAGGGCTTCTCCGGCTTCGAGGCATGGCGCGACCAGGTGCTGGAGGAGGAGGAGCGCGACGCCCACAAGCTGGCCCGCGAGATCGTCCGGGAGGAGCACTGGCTCCGCTACGGCGTGACGGCGCGGCGCAAGCGCAACATGCGGCGCGTCGGCGAACTGCAGTCCCTGCGCGAGAAGCACCGGCAGCGCCGTGGCCCGCAGGGCGGCGTGCGCCTGGCCGCCACCGAGGCCGAGGGCTCGGGCAGCCAGGTCACCGTCGCCGACCACATCTCCAAGGGATTCGACGGCCGCGTGGTGGTGCGCGACGTCTCCGCCCGTATCCTGCGCGGCGACCGCGTGGGCATCGTTGGCCCCAATGGCGCGGGCAAGACCACCCTGCTGAACATGCTGACCGGCGTGCTTTCCCCGGATACGGGGGAGGTGCGGCTCGGCACCGGCATCGAGATGGTCACCCTGGACCAGCGCCGCGCCAGCCTGGACGACGCCATGACCCTGTCGGACTCCCTCACGGAAGGCCGGGGCGACATGGTGCATGTCGGCGGCTCGCCCCGCCACGTCATCGGCTACATGAAGGAGTTCCTGTTCCTGCCGGAACAGGCGCGCACCCCGCTCGGCGTGCTCTCGGGCGGCGAAAGGGCCCGGGTCCTGCTGGCGCGTGCCATGGCGCGCCCGAGCAATCTCCTGGTGCTGGACGAGCCCACCAACGACCTCGACCTGGAAACGCTGGACCTGCTGCAGGAGATGATCGCGGACTACCCCGGCACGGTGCTGGTGGTCAGCCACGACCGCGACTTCCTGGACCGCGTCGCCACCAGCGTCATCGCCTACGAGGGCGAGGGACGGTGGCAGGAATATGCCGGCGGCTATTCGGACATGGTGGCGCAGCGCGGGCACGGGGTGCGGGCGCGCGGCGCCGCCGCGCCGGCCGCCCCGCGGCGCAGCGCGGGCGGCCCCGCCGCCGCGCCGGCCTCCGCTTCGGCGCCCGCCCGCCTCACCATGGGCGAGCGGCAGGCGCTGAAGACCCTGCCCGGCGAGATGGAGAAGCTTTCGGCCGAGATCGCGAAGCTGGCCGATATCCTGGCCGACCCGCAGCTCTATGCGCGCGATCCCGGCCGCTTCGCCAAGGCTACCGAAATGCTCGCGGCGCGCCAGCAAGCCCTGGCGCAGGCCGAGGAGCGCTGGCTGGAACTCGAGATGCGGCGCGAGGAGGCCGAGGCCGTCCCCGCCCGCTGACGCCGCGGAGCGCTCAGCGGCACATCATCACGGGCATGTCGGCGTTCTCCAGCACGTGGCGGGTGACGCCGCCGAGGATGAGCTGGCGGATGCGTGAATGGCTGTAGGCGCCCATGCAGAGCAGGTCCGCCCCGAAGTCGCGCGCGGCGCCGAGAAGCCCCGCGCCCACCTCACGCGTCACGGGCGAGAACTCCACCGGCTCCGCCGTGATGTTGTGCCAGCGGAGATAGGAGAGGATGCCCTTCACGTCCGGCCCGCGCCGCTGGTAGTCGCGGCTGTAAAGGATGCGCACGGCATCCGCGCGGTGCAGCCAGGGCAGGGCCGCGGCAATGGCGGCGGAGCTTTCCGCCGTGCCGTTCCAGGCGCAGCAGACCCGCGCGCCGATGGTGGCGGGCGGCTCGCGCGGGGCGATCAGCACGGGCCGTCCGCTGTCGAACAGGATGGCGTGCAGTGCATCGGACGAGGAGACGTCCTCCCCGGCATCCGGATGCGGCACCACCGCCATGTCGTACAGGCGCGACTGCTGGGCCACGAGATCCTCCTCCCGCCCGGCGACGGAGGCGAAGGAGATGGTCGCGGCATCGGCCTTCTCGGCCGCCTCGGCGCTGGTCGCCACCACCACCTCGCGGCCTTCCACGAAGCGGTCGAACAGCGCCTGCACGCGGGAGGCGCGGTCGCCCGACTCCCGCTCGGTCGCGGCCATCATCTCCTCGATCATGGCGCCCGACAGGCCTTCGCCCGCCAGGGGCGCGACGTCGCGCGCGTCCACGCGGACATGGATGCAATGGACATGACTATGCCAGATGCGCGCCGTCAGCAGCGCCGTGTGCAGCGCCGCCTCGCCGGCCGAGGTGCCGGTGAGCGGCAGGAGAATGCGGCGGTAGGCCATGTTTCTGAGGCTCCGTCGTGAACCGCTGGACGGGATGCGTTGGCAGCCCTTCCGTCCACGCCCCGCCGAATCCGCCGGGGCGCCACTCCGTCTAGCACGATCAGAGGTGGAGCGCCGCAAGGGCCTCCGCGAGCGGGTCCGCCGAGGCTTCGATCCGCGCCCATGCGATGGCGCCGAGCGGGCGCGAGGCGGCGTGTTCCAGCACCGCCACGCTCGCGTCCGAGGCATCCCCGCGCCGTGCCGCGACACGGTCCCGCAGCAGGACCAGCGGTGCCTCCAGCCACAGGCCGGTGAAGGGCACGCCGGCCTCGCGCGCCACCGCCTCGATCCCGGCGCGGCGCGCGGGGTGAAGGAAGGCCGCGTCGGCCAGCACGGAGTGGCCGCCGCGCAGCGCCTCCGCCGCCTCGGCGAACAGCGTTGCGTGAACAGCGTCGCTCGCCGCCTCCGTATAGCAGCCGGGCGGCAGCGGGCTCTCGGGCACGACGCCCGCCAGGCGCTTGCGGATCGTGTCGCTGCGCAGGTGCAGCGCGCCGGGCGCAGCGCCGAAAAGCGGCGCCAGCGCCCGCCCCAGGCGCGTCTTGCCCGTGCCCGGCAACCCGCCCACCGCGACCAGGCGCGGCGGGGGCGGCGAGAGGTAGGCCTCGGCATCCGCCAGAAAGCCGCGCGCCTCATCCCCGCGCCCCTCCATGCGCGCGAAGCAGTGGGCGCGGATCATCGCGCGGGTGGAAAGCCAGAGCGGCAGCGCCGCGACGAGCCCGGCGTCGTTTCCCACCGCCACCGCGCGCCCGAGCACCCGGCAGGCCGCCGCGCGTCCGCAGCGCCGCAGGAGGTCCGCGAGGAGAAAGGCGAGGTCGTAGCCCGTGTCGATGGTCGCCAGCGCCTCGTCGAACTCCAGCGCGTCGAAGGCCGTCGGGCGCCCCTGCCACAGCAGCATGTTGCCCAGGTGCAGGTCGCCATGGCAGCGCAGGACACGTCCCGCAGCCGCACGCGCTCGCAGCACCGGCGCCAGCCGTCGCAGCCAGCGCCCGGCGGCGCGGCGCCAGGCCAGCACCGGGGCGGCCGGCAGCCCTGCCCCGAGCGCCGCGCGCGCGTTGGTGCGCAGCAGCGCGGCGAAGGCGGCGGGCGCGTCGATCGGGGGCACCGCGGCATAGCTGTGGCGCAGGTCCACGGCGGCGTCGCCCAGCGCGTCTTGCATCGCCTCGCCCAGCCCGCCCCGTGCCGCGATGTCATCCAGGAAGAGCCCGGGCGGGACCGGGGCCATCTCGACCACCCACTCGGTGGCCTCCGGATCATCGGCGGAAAGGAGCCGGTCGGCGCCGGGGGCGATGCCGTGCACGGCACGGTAGAGGCCCGGCGCGGCCGGTGCGTTCAGCGCCAGCTCGCGCTCGGCGAAGTGCCTGCGCGCCTCCGGCCGCGAGAAGTCCAGGAAGCCGAGGCTGACCGCCTTGCGCAGCTTCAGCACCCGCTCCCGCCCGACGAACACCGCCGAGATATGCGTCTCCACCGGCCGATCCGCCCCGGTGAGCCGCGCCAGCAGCGCCGCGGCCGGCGCCTGGGCGGCCGGGATGGTCACGGAAACAGGCGCCCGGTGCTCCACCCCTCCCCAAGGCGCTCGAAGACCAGGCGGTCATGCATGCGGAAGGGCATGTCCTGCCAGAACTCGATCCGCGCGGGCAGAACCCGGAAGCCGCCCCAGTGCGGCGGGCGCGGCACCGTTTCCCCGGGGTTGGCCGCCTCCAGCGCCGCCACGCGCGCGGCGTAGTCCGCGCGCGTGGCCAGCGGTCGGGACTGGTCCGAGGCCGCCGCCGCGATGCGCGACCCGCGCGAGCGCGAGGCGAAATAGGCGTCCGATTCGGCCGCCGTCACCCGCTCCACCGTGCCCTCCACCCGCACCTGGCGGCGGGTCGACTTCCAGTGGAAGCACAGCGCGGCGCGCGGGTTGGACAGAAGCTCGTCGCCCTTCCGGCTCTGCTCGTTGGTGTAGAACACGAAGCCCTGCTCGTCCCGCCCCTTCAGCAGCACCATCCGCGCCGATGGCCAGCCATCCGCGGTGGAGGTGGCCAGGCAGACCGCGTTGGGGTCGTTCGGCTCCCGCGCGACCGCCTCGGCCATCCACTCCTCGAACAGGGCATAGGGTTCGGCGGTGTCCGGGATCGGCCCGCGCGCGGCGTCGGCGGGGAGCTCGGTGGTCAGGCTCATGCGTTCGGCCCCTTGTTCCGTTCGGAGCGGTGTGCCACCCCTCCCCGCCCGTCGCAACAACGCCTGCCCCCGGTGGAGGACGCCCTCATGGATGATGCCGAGACCGCGCGCCGGACAGAGGCGGAGACGGCGGCGGACGCGCCCGCCCTTCCCGCCCGCGGCACGCTCATGCAAGGGCTCCGCGGCATCGTCATGGGCGTCGCGAACGACCGCTCGATCGCCTGGGCCATCGCCCAGGCCGTCGCCGCCCAGGGGGCCGAGGTCGCCTTCACCTATCAGGGCGAGGCGCTGGAGAAGCGGGTGCGCCCGCTGGCTGCCAGCATCGGCGCGGACCTGCTCGTGCCCTGCGACGTTTCCGACGAGGCCGCGATCGACACCGCCTTCGCCAAGGTGGCGGAGCGCTGGGACGGCATCGACTTCCTGGTCCACGCCATCGGCTTCGCCGACAAGCAGTACCTGCGAGGCCGCTACCTCGACACGCCGAAGGAGGCCTTCCTCCAGGCGCTGGACATCTCCTGCTATTCCTTCGTGTCGGTTTCGCGCCGCGCCGCGGCGATGATGAAGCCGGGCGGCTCGCTCCTCACGCTGTCCTATCTGGGCGCGGAGCGCTGGACGCCGCACTACAACGTCATGGGCGTCGCCAAGGCCGCGCTGGAGGCGAGCGTCCGCTACATGGCCGCCGACCTCGGCGACTCCGGCATCCGCGTGAACGCCATCTCGGCGGGGCCCATCAAGACCCTCGCGGCCAGCGGTATCGGCGACTTCCGCTACATCCTGAAGTGGAACCAGTACAACTCACCCATGCGTCGCAACGTCGGCCTCGAGGAGGTCGGCGGCGCCGGGCTCTACCTCCTGTCCCCCCTCTCGGGCGGCGTGACGGGCGAGGTGCACCACGTCGATTGCGGCTTCCACATCGTGGGCATGAAGCACCCGGACGCGCCGGACATCGCGACGGTCTGACGCCCGCGCCGTGTCCCACAACTCCTTCGGCCATCTCTTCCGCGTCACCACCTGGGGCGAGAGCCACGGTCCGGCCATCGGGGGGGTGGTGGATGGCTGCCCGCCCGGCCTTTCCCTCACCGAAGCCGATATCCAGCCATGGCTGGACCTGCGCCGGCCCGGCCAGTCGAAGTTCGTGACCCAGCGGCAGGAGCCGGACGAGGTCCGTATCCTGTCGGGCACCTTCGAGGGGCTGACCACCGGCACTCCCATCTCGCTCCTCATCGAGAACCAGGACCAGCGGTCGCGCGATTACGGCGAGATCGCCGACAGCTTCCGTCCCGGCCATGCCGACCTCGCCTACCATCTCAAATACGGCGTGCGGGACTATCGCGGCGGCGGCCGCTCCTCGGCGCGGGAAACCGCGATGCGGGTGGCCGCCGGGGCGGTTGCGCGCAAGGTGCTGGGCATGGGTGTCTCCATCCGCGGCGCCCTGGTGGCCATGGGGGGCGACGCCGTGGACCGCGCGGCCTGGGACTGGAAGGCCGTGCGCGAGAACGACTTCTTCTGCCCCGACCCCGCTGCCGCCGCACGCTGGGAGGAACGGCTGCTGGAGCTCCGAAGGTCCGGCTCCAGCGTCGGCGCCGTGGTGGAGGTGGTGGCGGAGGGCATACCCCCCGGCCTCGGTGCCCCGATCTATGGCAAGCTCGACGCGGAGATCGCTGCCGCCTTCATGTCGATCAACGCCGTCAAGGGCGTCGAGATCGGGGAAGGCTTCGCTGCGGCCGCCCTGACCGGGGACCGCAACGCCGATGAGATGCGCATGGCCCCGGACGGCACCGTGGAGTTCCTGGACAACCACGCCGGCGGTGTCCTGGGCGGCATTTCCACCGGCCAGCCCCTGGTTGCCCGTTTCGCGGTGAAACCGACCTCCTCCATCCTTGTTCCCCGCCGAACGGTGGATCGTCACGGGCGGGACCGCGAGCTCGTCACCAAGGGGCGCCACGACCCCTGCGTGGGCATCCGTGCCGTGCCCGTCGGCGAGGCCATGATGGCCTGCGTGCTGGCCGACGCCCTGATGCGCCACCGGGCCCAGGTGCCGGACGCCCCACTCACCACGCGGCTCCCGAGAAACTGAACGCGAGACGCTTTATCCGACCGGCGCAGTCGGGTATTCCCTTGGACACAATCCGAGGTTCGTCATCGCATGCCGAGTGCCGACCAGACCGCCACCAAGGCGCATGATCCCAAACCCTCCGACCCCAAGGTCCTGGCGGGATTCTTCGGTCTGGCCGGTGCCAAACGCTGGGATGCCCGGCTGGCCGAAATCGGCCGGCGGGCGGCCTGCGGCTCCCTCGCGGCCCGAGCCGCCCAGGAGCGCCACGCGCTTGAACTCACCCTTCACCGCCTGTCCTCCCCGGAGGCCATGGCGGGGGCTGGTGCGGCCGAGCGCCAGCTTCTCTCCTATGCCCGGGAGGCCGTGCGCCTCGCCGAGGCCCTGCCCGCCGAGCCGCGCAAGCGTCTGCGCGCCCAGGTCCTCTCGGGGCTGACGGGTGAGGCGAACCTCATTCCCCTGTTTCATCTTCTCCGCGTCGCGGCCCTGCACCGCGCCCGCGGCTTCGAGGTGCGGTTCACGGGCCTGGCCGACGGCACGCCGCATGACCTGCTGATCACGCGCGGCGACACGCAGGCGGAGATCGTCTGCGAGACCGTCTCGGCCGAGGAAGGCCGCCCGGTGCTGCGCAACGACTGGTGCGCCTTCGCCGACGGCATCAATCCGGACCTTCAGACCTGGCTCGCGGCGCATCCGGGCAAGTACGTGCTGAAGATGACCTTGCCGGAAGGGCTGCGCCGGGACGCGCTCGACATCCACGTCCTGCAGCGCCGCATCATGGAGATGCTGCGCGACCGGCGGCGGCAGGACTCCGCGGCCGACGCGATGCTCAAGCTGGATCCTCTGCTCCTTGCCGGTGCCCAGGCCGCGATCCCCGCCTCCGCGCTTCGCGCCCTTTTCGGGCCCGAGGCCCATCTCGCGGTGGCGCAGGGCGGCGGCAACATCCTGGTACTCGCGGCGCGGGCCGGGCAGGCCAGCGATGTGGCGCGCGCGGTCTGCCGGCGGATCGAGGCATCCGCAACCCGCCTCAGCGGTGACCGCCCGGGTATCATGGCCGTCTTCCTCGACGATCTCGCCCGGCAGGAATGGCGGGGGCTGCGGGACCGGATGGAGCTTGAAGGGGCGGTGCGCCGGTTCCTGACGACCCCGCAGGCGCGTCGCATCTCCGCCGTCTCCTGCGCCTCCCGCATGGAAATGTTCGGCATGGCCGCGCCGGACGCCGTCGCGGGGGGAGAACTGCGCTTCCGCAACCCCGCCCAGGTCATGCCCCGCGACCCAGCCCTTCTCTCGGTCCTCGCTTCCAACGGCTGATCCCGGCGCCGCAGGGCGATCCGGCGTAACCGATTGAAACTCTGGCCAGAACCGGTCGTTCTTCATCCACTTCACTGCCAAGAAGAAGAAGGTGGGTTCCCGTGACCGAGACAGAGATGGAGAGGGCCGAAGCCGAGCTTGACCGGCTGCTCAACGATCCGGACGTGCGGATGGACCCCGAAAGGGTTTGGATGCTGGCCGGCAGCCTCTCGCGCGCGGCCGGCGGCGGACTCGCCTGCCCCCTCCCCGCCGCCGATTAGGCGACGCCGCCCGGATCAGGCGCGGGTGGCGCCGATCAGGAACTCCCGGTTTCCTTCGGGCCCGGTAATGGGGCTCTCCGTGATCCCGATCACCGTCCATCCCGGCAGGGCGGACCACCAGGCGCGTACCTTCGCGCAAACTGCCCGGTGGACGGCCGGATCCCTCACCACACCCCCCTTTCCCACCAGACCCGGCCCGGCCTCGAACTGCGGCTTGATCAGCGCCACCGCGAAAGCGCCCGCCCCGGCCAGCGAGAGCGCGGCCGGCAGCACCGTGGACAGCCCGATAAAGGAGGCGTCGCAGACAACGGCGCCCACCGGATCGGGCACCTGGGCCGCTTCCAGATAGCGGGCGTTCACCCGTTCCATCACCACCACGCGCGGGTCGTTCCGGAGGCTCCAGGCCAGCTGGCCGTGGCCCACATCCACCGCATAGACCCGTGCCGCGCCATGATGCAGCAGCACGTGGGTGAAGCCCCCGGTGGAGGCCCCCACGTCGATGCAGACCCTTCCTTCGGGGTCGAGCCCGAAGGCCTCCAGGCCGTGGGCCAGCTTCAGCCCGCCGCGGCTCACCCAGGGATGGTCCTGGCCGCGGACCTCCAGCGCCTCGTCCTCGCGAAGCTCCTGGCCCGACTTCTCGATCCGCCGCTCCCCGCTGAACACCTTTCCCGCCAGGATCAGCGCCTGCGCGCGGGTGCGGCTCTCGGCCAGGCCGCGCTCCACAAGGGCGGCATCGGCCCTCTGCTTGGACGGCTTGGTCTGGGGCAAGGCGCTTCTCCCTATCTCGCGCGAACAGCATAGCAGGCTTGGCGGGGGTTGCCGCTGGGCGCGGAGCGGCAGAGACAGGCGGGAAGAGCGTGCCACAAGCCTGGAGGAGCCGCCCCCGTGACCACCCGCCGTGCCCTTGCCGCCGCGCCGCTTGCCGCCATAATGCCCTGCCCCGCGCTGGCCCAGTCCGCCTGGCCGGCCGGGCGTCCCATCGAGGTCATCGTTCCCTACCCGCCCTCGGGCGGGATCGACCTGATGGCGCGGCTGCTGACCCGACACCTGCCGGCGCAGCTGCCCGGGGCCGCGTTCGTGGTCACCAACCGTGTCGGCGCGGGCGGGCAGATCGGCAACGAGGCGATCTTCGCGGCCCGGCCGGACGGCTACACGCTCGGCGCGGTCGCGACCCTCGGCTTCATCACCAAGGCGCTCGAGCGCCCGATGCGCTGGCGCACGCTGGACTACACCTTCCTCGCGAACGTGGTGGACGATCCCGGCGGCCTCTGGGTCCGCGCGGACTCGCCCCTGCGCAACGCCACCGACCTGCGCGCGGCCGCGGGCCGGCGGGCGGAGGCCGTGTCGGTCGGCACCGCTGCCGGCACCTCCTCCGACGACCATCTCCTGCTCCTCGCCTTCGAGGCGGCGACCGGCGTGAAGGCGCTGCATGTTCCCTACAACGGCACGGCCATTGCCATCCGCGACCTGCTGGGTGGGCAGCTCGACGTCGCTTCCTACAACCTCGGTGAAGGGCTGGCCCTTCTGCGGGAGGGGCGCACGCGCTGCCTCGGCCAGGCCGCCGGGGCACGCTGGTCCGCCATGGCGGAGGTACCGACCTTCCGCGAGCAGGGCATGGAGGTGCTCGGCGGTTCCGCGCGTGGCTTCGTTGGCCCACCCGGCTTACCGGCGGAGATCACCGCGAGGCTGATCGTCGCCTTCGGCGCCATCCTCGCCGATCCGGCCTTCGTGGCCGAGGCCGAGCGGCTGAACATGCCGCTCCGTCCGCTCCTGGGCGCGGCGTACCGCGCCAGCGTGCAGGCCGAGGAAGCCTCGGCCAGGGTGCTCTACGAGCGCTCGCCCTGGTCCACCCAACCCTGACGCGGAGCCTGCATCCCATGCCCCATGTGGTCGTCGTCGACCCCATCCATCCCGGCGGGATCCAGCGCCTTCTGGACGCGCCCGGCATCACCCTGGACCATCCGGGCGCCGCGACCGGCGGAGACCTCGCCGCCCGCTTGCGCGACGCGGAGGCGGCCATTGTCCGCGGCACGGCGGTGAACGCCGCCTTCCTCGCCATGGCGCCGCGCCTTCGGATGGTTTGCCGCCACGGCGTGGGCTACGACCTGGTGGACGTGCCCGCGATGACCCGGCGCGGTGTCGTGGTGATGATCACCCCCGAGGCCAATGCCGCCTCGGTCGCCGAGCACGCGCTGATGCTGATGCTCGCCGTTGCCCGCCGGGTGCTGCCGGTGGATGCCGGCGTGCGGCGGGGCGAGTGGCGGGTGCGCGGCCAGTCGGAGACCTTTGAGCTGGGCGGGCGGCGCGTGCTGGTGCTGGGCTTCGGGCGCATCGGCACGCGCGTCGCCCGGCTCTGCGCGGCCTTCGGGATGCGCGTGGCGGTCCACGATCCCTTTATCCCCGCGGGCACCATCCGCGGCGCCGGGTTCGAAGCCGTGAAGGACCGCGACGCCGGCCTTGCCGCCGCCGACGTGGTCACCCTGCACCTGCCCGCCGGCGAGGCGACGCGCGGCATGGTGGACGCCGCCTTCCTCGCCGCCATGAAGCCCGGCGCCGTGCTGATCAACACCGCCCGCGGCACCCTGCTGGACGAGGCGGCGCTCGAGGCCGCGCTCCGCTCCGCCCATCTGTCGGGTGCCGGGCTAGACGTGCTGCGGGTGGAGCCGATGGTGACGCCGCCGCCGCTGCTGGCGTTGGATAACGTCGTCGTCACCCCGCACGTCGCCGCCAGCACGGCCGAAGGGCTGCAGCGCATGGCCTGGGACGCCGCCGGGAACGTGCTGGACTTCCTGGCCGGCCGGCCGGACCCTGACGCCGTGGTGAACCGCGAGGTGCTGGCGCCGCGCTGACGGCCCGCCTTCCCCGCCGGGCCTCCTTACAGGTCCCTTTGCGCGGGAATCGCCTGCTGCCCCTCCCCGTTCCCGGCTATCCGGAAGGGGGCCGGGCGCTCGCCCGACCAGGGGAGGAAGCCTGAACATGTCGGTCGGCCGCTACTACGACGAGATGCACGAGTTCACCCTCCGGCACGCCCCCTTCCGCGACCACTCCGGCTTCGCGCACGACACCATCCACCGCGCCCTGCAGGACCGCGCGGATGGCACGTTCTCCCCGGACACGATCTACCGCCTGCTCGCGCCGCACCTGCCCTCCGGGGAGGCGTTCCGTGGCCTGGACGCCGGCTGCGGCTATGGCGGCACCTGCTTCCGGCTGCTGCCCGTGACGGGCGGCACCTGGCACGGCGTCACCGTCTCGGCGAAGCAGGTGGAGGTTGCGCGGGAACTCGCGGCCGCGCGCGGGCTCTCCGGCCGTGTCGGCTTCTCCCTCCGTTCCTACGACCTGCCGATGGATGGGCGATACGACGCCATCGTGGCGATCGAGAGCCTGGCCCACAGCGAGGACACCTCCGCCTCCGTGCGGAACCTGGCCGCGCACCTGCGCCCGGGCGGCGTGCTGGCGGTGGTGGACGACGTGCCCCGCGATGGGCTGGGTGCCACCGAGGCCGCTTGGCTCCGCGAGTTCAAGCGGTTCTGGCACCTTCCGGTGCTGCCCGGCCGGACGGCCTGGGGCGCGATCTTCGCCGGTGCCGGGCTGGTCGCGGAATGCGACGAGGACCTGACGCCCCTCACCCGCCCGCGCGATGCGGCGATGCTGGAGGAAGCCTGGGCCCACCACGCCGCCGTGCTCCCGGCGCGCAAGGCCGAGGGGCTGGGTTCCGTCGCGGCCGGCGAACTCGGCGGCATCCGGCTGGAGCAGCTCACCCGCGCCGGTGCGGTGTCCTACCGGCTGATGGTCGCGCGGGCACCCTGAGCCGGGTCACGCGCGCGCGTTCTGTTCCGCCGGAAGGGTCCCCAAGGCGCTGATGGCGGCTTGTGCGATCTGTGGTGCGTTGAGGCCGGCGAGGTCGTACTGC
>NZ_JBHLVZ010000003.1:0-66170 GCF_042433125.1 Muricoccus vinaceus
TTTCACCCGCGGCTCTCGCCGCATAGGCTTCACTCAGGTGTCTCAGAAACTGCGGGCGGTACAGCTGATCGGCCGGCAGGAACGCACCTTGCACGCCGGCCGCATCGACCTGCTGGCCATCGCCCCCGACGGCAGCCTCATCCTCATTGAAATCAAGCGCGATCGTACCCCGCGCGACGTAGTTGCTCAGGCGCTCGACTACGCAAGCTGGGTAGAGGGCCTGCAGCCCGACGAGATCGCCGCCATCTATGGCCGGTTTACCTCTGGCCGCAGCCTCGCCGCCGATTTCCAGGCGCGCTTCGGCGAGCCGCTGGACGAGGACCAGCTGAACAGCGACCACCAGATCGTCATCGTCGCTGCGGCGCTTGACGCTGATTCAGAGCGGATCGTCGAGTACCTAGCTAGGCGCGGCATCGACATAAACGTGCTCTGCTTCCAGGTCTTCAGCCAGGGGGGGCAGCAGTTGCTCAGCCGCGCTTGGCTGAGGGATCCCACAGCTGAAATCGCCGTGGACGCAAAGCCAGCCCCTGGTACCCCAGCGGAACCCTGGAACGGCGAGTTCTACGCTTCTTTCGGAACCGGCCCCGAGCGGTCTTGGGATGATGCCGTCAAGTACAGCTTCATCAGTGCAGGCGGCGAAAGTTGGTACAGCAAGACGCTCAACCTCCTGCATCCTGGCGACCGCATCTGGGTGAAGGCGCCGGCTCATGGCTTTGTTGGCGTCGGCATGGTGATGGGCACTCCGGAGCCTGCCAAGAGCTTTAAGGTAAAGACTTCCGAGGGAGTCGAGGTGCCTGTCCTCGATGTCGCCAAGGGCGGCCACTATCACCGGGATCGGGTGGATGACCCGGAGCGCTGTGACTACTTTGTGCCGGTGAAGTGGCTGCACACGGTACCTGTTGACCAAGCTGTCAAGGAAATCGGTCTCTTTGGCAATCAGAACACGGTTTGTCGCCCGACAACGCCGAAGTGGCGCTCCACGGTGGAGAAACTGAAGGAGCGGTTCCCGCTCCCCTGATCGTTTTCGAGTTCGGCTGGTTATTTTTTCGCGGCCGGTCCTCCCGAATTGAGCCAGATCGAGGAGGGGCGGATCTTAGCAAGGGTGGCCCGATCCCTCCTTTCTTTCTTCCGCTGCTAAGGGGTTGCACATGCGCCAGATTGCAGTGTTCCCGGTGCTTATGCTGGTGGCATGCGGCAGCGGGCCAAATACGTCTGCAACGCCGTACACGTCTCGGACGTATGATGCGCCTAGCGATACGAGCCCGGAAACCATGGCTTCTATCCGGCGCGCTATGGCCGAGAACGAAGCTAGGCGCGAGGGGTATCGCTACCGCCAGAAGACCCCGCTGACCTTGATCGACGGTCGGCCCACACAGCCCAGGAGCGTGAACTCCTCGAGCGTGCCCTGACCAACTCCCCCGACTATCCTCAGGCCGTTCGGCGAGCCGCCATCGCAAACGTTGACGCCGAGCCTCCCTCACCGGTTCCTGGCCGTCGGTCCCGCCCTGAATTCGTCGAGGCTAGAGAACAACGGATTGCTGTTGAGGAGGCCCGCATTTCGGACCTGATCGAGAAAAGGCGCCGGGAGCGGTTGGGAAGCCTTGCAGTACAAGATCAGGCTGCCCGGCTTTCGGCTGCCCGTGCGGCTTGCGATGCGCAAGCTTCGGCTGTTGGAGCGGGGGTGTACACGCCCTACTCCCCACGCGCAGGGATTCTAGGCTCTGCTCTAGTGGGTGCAATCAACTCGAGCGCCGCGGAGGAGCAAGCGAGAGCGGGCTGCTATCGCGCTATGGGACTCTAGTTCTTGCAAATGACCCGATAAAAGAATGGTTATTCGAGCCACGACCTGCGCGCTTGCTTCTACACTGGCAATGGCCAGTGGCTCGAGCAGTTGCCATGCGGCCGAAGAGTTCCGGCTCCATTGTGTCGGTGCCATACCAGGCAACCCGGCCACCGACCTGATTGTAGAAGAGGCTGTTGTCCCCTTTCGGAAGCCAACCATCCGGCACGTCGACAGCACACGAATTGGCAGCACCCGTGACGCCGAGGTTCAAACCTATACCCGTGACCGAATTACCGTGAACCTGCCCGTTGCGTACGGCCCTGAAAACAGTCCAGGCCGCTGGCAAATCGACATCGACAGGAACACGGGACGAGCAGAGATTTCCCTGACGGCCCAAGAGAGAGAAATGCCGCAAGGTGTCCGATACCGGCCCATTATTGACACTTGGTCAGCCCAATGTCGGCGCGAGGCGGGAAAGCTATAGCAGTGGAGTGGTCAGAGCTGTCTGGACAGTCGCTCCCGCATTTGCGGTAGCTGCGAGACCACAAGATTTAGTCAGACGTCCCGACGAGCCGCTTTGGAGTTCAGTTAGGACACCCGAAACACCTCTAGGATGGATAGAAGTGCAATCCTCTCGTCGACGTGCGCTCAGAGCCATAATAGTAAAGCTTCATCGATTGCAGAACGATGTGTGGGGAGAAAAATACCTAGCCCTTGAAATTCAGGAAGAACTTCTATGCCGGATTACACGTGCTGAGCGTGTAATTCAGTCGAAACGCGCGCAGGTTAAACAACTCAAAAACGAATTGAAAGCTCGCAATCATGATCGCCAAAAAGTGCTAGTAATCCGTAGCGCGATGGCTGACCAAGAGAAAATTGTACTATCCGAGAAAGGCTGGATAGTAACCCTCAAGTCAATTGGCGATGGAATCGCATTTATCTACGCAGATCGCTTCGACCTAAAGAATTTCGCATTCCATCCTGCACCGGGCTTTATTACCGGCAAACGGGGTGCCCGACTAGAACGCTCAATTCTTCGCCACACTTTTCATTTGGGCTTGGTCGCAGTTCTCCATGATCTCACGCACACTCTACGTCATGCCGATCTGACAGTGTTTCACCCAAACAGGCCTCCTATGATGATTGAAGCCAAGTCTGGCCGAGGCGGGAATTTTGCTCGACTGCAGCGGCAAATGGAGGCCATGACAAAAATTTCTGATTACCTGAGGACTGATGAGCTAATTGAGGAACACGGCATTCGCCGGCGGGTAGAAGCCCACAATGATATTGTGGACCATGGGTCTAAGGTGACCCGCTTGGCTGCATCGTTGGAACCTGGAAGCTCGATTATCGAGGAGGTTGAGCCCGGTTTGCACTATTGGCTTACTGATTGGTACTGTCCGAACAGTTCGATAGAATCAACTATGCGAGAATTTACTGGCCGTCGCATCATGTTTTTTCAGGTCAACCAGATGAAGCAAGTACATCAAGGTTATTTGCCTTTCGTGCTCACTTTGGTAGATGCTGATGTTGCTACCCGCTTCTATGCTGGCGAACTTTTCATCACTATCATTCTTGATCTGGATTTAGTTACTGAAATAATGCGAAAGAATGGACTTGATTTCAGCGTAATAGAAGATTCTGCCACTTTCTGGACTGTTCGTCCGCTAGAAAAACCCGGTGCAACAAACGAGGGACTAAGTTATATACCATACCATCCAATCGGTCGAATCGCCGCTGAGTTTGTGACATTGGATTGGCTGCTGAAGAGCATTATTCATCTGCACCGATCCACCACTCAACTTTATGATGACATTAAAGCTTCGCCACCGTCTATCGATGTCATGCGCAAAATTTTTGGTTTGTAAAATTCTATAAAATTCGCTTGTTCTTACTTGTTTTTGCGTAAAGCGTAAGATCTCTCGCCGGCGCTCGCCATGCTCGCTTCGCTGAGTGTGGCTCTGCGCCGCCTGCAGGACTCATTAGTACGTCTATCACTGTCTGGGGTAGACCCGAGACCCGGAGCCTGGTTGTACGAGGGGCAGCAATGAGCGGCTTCGATGGCTGCTTGGGAATGCAGTCTAGGCCCCCTGGTAGATCGGCTGGTGCTTTGGTAACACTGAGGAATGCACGAATCGTCATCAGAAGTTGGAAATAGCCGAAAGGCCCAATGTTCTCGGTGTGGAGGACAACGAAACTGCGATGTCCGAGGCCATTATCGTACCAGCTACTCAGAGGATGGCATGTGGGGGCGCACCGACTGGTACATTCTTCAATGTAAGGAGTGCGACTATGTTTTTGCTCAGACTGACGACACATGGTCGGAAGCTTACAGTCATCATGACGAAGACGGCCAGGAGCACTATGAACTGGAGCATATGTACGACTACTGGCCCGCTCTTTCCAAACGCGATAAGCCTGAGTGGATAGGAGATAATAGCATCAGCGGCGTGAAAGATGTAGACGCGCTTCACACCGCGATGATGGAATTATACGGCGCCTTGAACAGCAATCTTCCTATGCTCTCAGCTATTGGCATCCGGACGTGCTTCGACGTGGCCTCAGAATTGTTGGAAGTTGATCCGGCTCTAACGTTCGTTGAAAAGCTCGACGCGCTTATGGAAGCCAAGCACATTCGAGAAGTCGATCGCAAGCGCCTGGAAGTAGCCGTTGAGGCAGGAAACGCATCCGCTCATCGCGGCTGGAAACCTACTGCCAACGATCTTGCTACTACCATGACCATTCTAGAGCACTTCATCTTTGATGCGTTCGTACAGCCAAATCGCCGAAAGAAGCTTGACGAGGACGCTTTAAAAATGAAAGGTACTGTGCCCCCTAAGCCATTCAGACGGAAAAAATAAAGGGGTCGGAAACCAATTAAGAGTAATTAGTTTGCATGAATCAGATAATTTTTGTGTTTACGCTACCTCTGAAGAAAATTAATCATATTTCTACCTTGTCTTTCGCGGTTCCATGCCGCCTGAGCACCCTGCGCACCTGCTCTGGCCGCCAGGTCGGCGACACTCTGCTTGGCGTGGGGACGCCGCGTGCCGTCAACGCATTCGCTATCTCCTGAAGAGTGGTCGCCCCTGCGCGCTGTGCGGCGGCTACATAGGGGAGTACCTCTGCCGATCTCTGGATTATCTTCTTCGCGTAAGCGTTGCGCGCCGCTGCGGCTCCGACCGCATTGCCTGGGCGAAGTTGCGGGTTCCCAAGTTTGATGCTCCGCGCCTTCGCTGCTGTCAGCGCCGCCTTTGTACGCGCCGAGGCCATCCGGGCCTCTTCCTCTGCCACAAGAGCCATGACACCAATGGTGAGGCGGTTGGCAAACGGCATGTCGGCCGCGATGAATTCGACGCCAGCTTTCTTCAGCCCAAGCAGAAAATGAGCGTCGCGAGCCAAACGATCTAGTTTCGCAATCAGCAACATGCAGTTCCGAAGCCGACACTCGGCCATGGCTAGGCTGAGTTGAAGACGATCGTTCTTCCGGCCGCTCTCGACCTCTTCGAAGGTCGCGATGACCACACCCCCAGCTGAGCTTGCGTACCGCGCGACCGCTTCACGTTGGGCCTCCAAGCCCAGTCCGGAGCGCCCTTGCTTGTCGGTAGAGACTCTAAAGTAGGCGACGAACCGAGGTCCAGCAGCGGCATTCATGGGTCGAGGATACCTCCTGCACGCCGTTTTCACACTTCCAAACGCTCGTTTGAAGAGACGTGAAACCGTCTCTCGGCCTCAAAATAATATGGGCATAATATTATCAGGCTAGTAATATTACATCATCCTTCATGTGGTATTATCTTGATAGCATCGAGGAAGACCCGTGATGGCGTCAGACGACGAGAGAGGCAGAAGTTGACACCGCGTGCGTGGCAATCGCTGTTCGTGGCGAACGACCTACCGTTGATCGCGTACGCGAACTTCTCGGAGGCGGGTCTCCCAACAAGCTCACGCCCCTGGTGCGAGGCTGGAAGGAGCGTCAACGCAATGCAGCCGCAGCTAAGTCACCGTCGTTGGACACGGCTCAACAAGCAGACGACATGCCCATAGCCGCTAGGCCGCTCATGACAACGCTGACCAATGCAATCGGAGCGTTGCAGACTGCCCTTGATCGGCTGCCAGAAATGTTCGTCGAGGCTGCAGCCTCCGCTGTGGAGACAGGGCGCCGCCGATCGAACTTGGAGATTCAATCGATCCAGGCGGGCGAGGAGGCGCAGGTAAGGGACGCCGTAAACGAGACTGCGGAAGAACGCGCGCTTGTAGACCTGCTCCGCCAGGAGGTCGCCAGCAAGGGTAGTGAGATTTCCGGACTGGCCGGGAGGCTGTCGGCAGCGTCTACCGAGGCCCAGGACCTACGGACTAGACTCGATACAGAGATCTCCCAAGCGGCGGCCCTCCAATTTTCTGTTACCCAAGCCACAGCAAGGATCGTGGAGCTTGAAGACCAGTTGCAAGCTGCGAAGGCCGAAGCTGCGGTAGCTTCGGAAACTGCTGAGGTGCTGCGATCTGAACTGAAGGATGGTGTTCAGAAGATGGAGGGACTGCAGTTACAGCTCACCCGCCGCGCAGAAGAAGTCGCAGACTCACAAACCAAGGTTGCGCTTGCAGAGCAAGCAAGAGCGAGTGCTAACGCCGCGGCCGTCGCAGCCGAGGCAGGCCGCGATACAGCCATTCAGCAGGCCCGTGCAGACGCTGAGCGTGCGGGCGCCGCGGAGGCGCGGGCTACCGCTCTTGAGGAGCCTTTGGCACGGCCTCCGACCACTCAGGGTGCGGCGGTGGATCCCGATGGCTCCGCCGCCGCAGCCAAGGCAACACCGGTCCGATCCACTACTCGCAGGAGGGAACCCGTCCGTGGGTCCGTTTGATTACGATTTGGGCTTTGACGCGCTTGAGCGTCAGGGCTGGAATGTTCGCCAGTCCATAGTCCACAGCCCGCCGCGCGACGGCGGCCCCTCGCTAGACGGCCACTTGGCGACCAAACGTGTCAACGCTGCTCGGCTAGAGATCTACCAAGGCTGCGAGGCATCTTACGAGCTCCGTGGTCAGGGACGTGGAAGGCCGAAGATCTGGGTTGTGACCAGTTACGAATGGTTCCCGCTTCTCAGTTGGACCCTCCGTGTTGGAGGGAAGATTGTCGCGGAGGGTGTGGCGGATGATGCCACTGCTGCAGCTGCGGCCCTTTATCAGCACCTTCAATCATGCTGTCCGGCGCCGATTGACGGTGTCGCTTCGTGCTTGCCGCATTCCGCAAAGCCAGGGAGAGATCCAAAGGATGATGGCGTTGCTTGAACATTTCGACCGAGCTTGGCCGACGCTGAGTTAGCGATTGGCTCATGGCAGATTGCTCCAGCCTTTACCGTTCTGAGGTGCCGTCATCATCAGCATCAGCGCTCAGCCGTCCTGGTGCGCCCGACGTGCGGCTTGACCGGCGCCTTGTGTGGTTGGTTTGTTCGCTGCGCTGAGCAGCTTGCTGGATCTTTTCGCCTTGCTGGCGCAGTACCTTCCAGCGGCTGTCGGGCGCCAGCTTCTGCCCATCCGGCCTCCCGCTCCCTCCATGCTTTGCCTCGGCCCCCCCACGCTCTGCCATTCTCTGAGCCGCGACGAGTTTGTCGGTGACATCCTTCATCTCTGCCCGGCGATACACCATGGGCAGTCCCACGAGCATTGCCGGCATCCCGGGCGAGAAGATTACCGCTTCATCGTCGCCGAACTCGCGGTCAAAGCGTTTTCAGGGGGTCTACAGCCTCGTAGGCTAGGCGGGGTGTGGTCTTCCCGTGCGGAGCACCCTTCGGGGCTCCTGCGTGCTCCTAGCCCCCTTATCTGCACTTTCCTTTTCCCGCCATGCACCCCCACCCCTACCATCGTCACTGCCGACTGCAGGTTCGTTGCTCTTTTCAGCGTCTCCCCTCAAGGCCCTTCTTTTTTTATACTTCTGCTTATGTGTTCCCCTCACCTGTCGGAATGACACTTCGATGATGGGTTCAGCAAAGTTTCGCGAATGTAGGGCCAGAATACTTATCCAGAGCGGGGTACACCATTATCCACCAGATAAGCGTGCACTCCCACCCAGACGGCAGCTGCCCTCTCAGTCGGCGCCCTGGAGGCACAACCCTCGGACAGTTCCCGGGTTAAGAAACCGATGGTACAAAATGCTGGGTTTTGGTTCGTGGCAAGGGATTCTGGCGGCATGAGGGCTCACGCGCAGTTCGACCGACGTGCTCTGGCCACCCTTCGCCGTCAGGTGGGAAATCGGCCGCGCAGCGCCGCCTTTGCTATAGCGCTGTCGATCACAACATCCATTGAGCGTCGCTTCCAACTGCGCGGCCCCGACATGACTGCATCCTTGGGGCAGCTCGCCAGGGAGCTGCAGCTACCCAGCGATACGGTCGCCAACTACCTCGCCATGCTCCTCGAAATCGGGATCGTCTGGGCGCGTCGTGACGCTGCAGGCAGGCAGCATTTCCTGCCAGAGCCGGACGCCTTGTGCTGGTTTGCTTCGGCTGGCAATTCCGAGGACCCGGAACCGGGCGAGCCGGCGGCGGTAGCGCATAGTGGGGACAACGTGGTGGTCCTGCCCGTCCAGCGGCCCGTTTCCGCCCAGGCTGAGTCCGCCCGCCACCACGCCTGAGCAATTAGGAGTGTTTTCAAGCGAAAAATTTCAGATTTTTTGCGCACGGGATTTGAGTTTTCTTGATGTCCGGGTATATGATTGTTCCTGAGACAGCGGTTCGGCCGCTCCAGGGGGGCGGCAGGTGCCAATTTTTTCGAAGTCGGAACGCCAACGTTTTCACGTAACTCGCACCGAATTTAACCAGCTGCGCCAGATTTTCCGGGAGGACCCGGATCTGGGCGAGCTGCACCAGCTGCAGATTGAGGCCGAGGCCAAGCAGCACGGCGTGAATCGCCGGAAGGTCTGGCACATCACGCAGGGCGTTGCGCGCCCGGAGCCTCGGAAGGCCTTCGGCATGCGAGGCCTTTCTGAGATTGCTGCGACGGCTGAGCAGAAGCGCGCCCAGAGCGAGGGCCGGCTCAATATCCTGTCGCTCGAATTGCACCAGCTTTCAGCCAAAACGGCCCGGGCCGCCCGGCTAGCACCGAACGAGCATGCCGGTGAGGTAATTGCTGGTCATGCCCGCGGCCTGCGCCTCGCCGCGCCCGTTCAGCGACCGGTTATCCAGTATCGCCTGATGGCCGCCTTCAAGCTGCTGGGCGACGCATATCAGGATGCGATGCACGACCGGGTCCTCGAAATCTGCCCGACGCCAGCGCAAGCCGGGTTGGCAACAATGGTTCTGCTGCGGCTAATTCGGCATGTCGGCCTGAGCGGAGATCACACCAGTTCTCTGTCCGAGGTCGGCATGGATGCCCTCGCGACGCAGTGCAAAATTACCGCGCCCCAGCTGTCTAAAAGTTTGCGCTACCTGGAGGCCGCCGGCGCGATCTCTCGCCAGAGGATTGGGCGCAGGGCGGCGATCCATCTGACCCCGGAGGGGGTTTACCGCGGCACACGCACCGCCCACGCCGGAGCGGTCTTGCGGTTCCACCAGTTGGTGAACGGCATAGATGACGACAGCGACGTGGCTGAGGCTTGGGACCCTGACGCTGACCGCGATGATATATGCGCCAGCGATGTGCCCGCAGCGCAGCCCGTGAGGCAGCCTTTCATTCCGCATGTAGTTGACCGAAGGACTGAGGAGGTCAACCGGCGTCTGCGAAACGTGTCGCCCAGTATGCAGGACGCGGAGGAGGACAGAATCCGACGCTCCATGGCGCGTGGTTACAATAGGAGGTCCGACTGATGAGGGCAGATATCGCCTACACGTCAGCAATCCGGGCACTGACTGCCGCCCCGATGCCTGCCGGAAAATACAGGGATGCACGCCTCGCGCTTTCGATCCTGCGTGAACATTGCACGCAAGACGGCCTGTGCGAGATTGGTGCGCCAGAGTTGGCCGAGGAGCTGAAGGTGGATTCAGCCCGGATCAGTCGGATCTTGTCAGCCCTGGAAGAGGTTGGCGCGATCCGCCGCGAGCTCACGGGGCGGCGCAAGGAAATCCGGTTGCCGGTGCGGGCTTAGATCACACAGCCGGGCGGCTACCCTGTACCACCACCGACACGGATCACTTCACCAAGCACGACCTGCACCGACCTGCACAATGGCCTGCAAGAGCCCCTCCATCTGGCCGGAGAGGAGTGGTCCCCGGCGCCACTAGGGACAACCCTGCTGTCGGTGGACGACTGCTCGCGAGCCGCGGCTACTCAGGTCCAGCTGGAATGCCCCAGAAAGACGGGCCGGCTTGCGTCAGAAGCTTCGCTTGGCGTTCGTCGGAATGCGCAGTTCTGCCTCGTTCGAGGAATGTCCCACGCCGACGAGCCGCAGTTCAGACGGTGGCGTTGTTCATGGCGGCCGTGGAAGAGTCGGTTCGGTCTCAGGGATCTGCCATCCTGTACTGATGATCTCCGCAGCAGTTTGCGGGTCGGGCGCCCTAAGTCCAGCGACCATGCCCTCATGCAGCCCACGCGCAACGCGTCGTACCGCCTCATCGGGATGCTCTATCAGATGGTCGTGGAGGACTTGCCGGGCTGCAGAGAACACGCTGGCCATAAGCTCGCCGGCTCGCCGAAGGCGCACTTCCGCCTCCGCGACCCCATCCTCGCGCGCTTTGAGGCGGTGCTCGCGCTGGTTCAGCGCACCGCCCCGCTGAGCGAGTTCCTCGGCAGCTCTGGTGAGGAGCACTCGCTGACGGTCCGCTCGAGTCTGCAGTTGCGCAGCTTCGGCTTGGGCTGCACCGGCCCTCGCACACCGCTCGTTGGCCTCGGCGAACGTCGCCTCAGCGCGGCGGAGCCCGTCGGCGACGGCTCCCAGCGCCTGCTGCTCCGCGTGCCAGCCGGCGCGCGTCAGGCGTCGCCGCCGAGGCCCGACCCGGGCGAGCCCACACATCGCCGACACCCCCCGGTAGACTTCGTCCTGCCATGCCCGCATGGCAGCGCGATAGGCGCGTGCCTGGCCCCTTCTGTCCTCCCCCTTGCTCCTTGCTTCCGCTTGCACCCGGCGGCCGTCATGCAGCAGGTCAGCGCGGAGTTGCGGATCGTCTCGCGCTACCGCGGCGAGGTGGACGTGGATGTACGGCTCGTCGACGTGCCGCCAAACCCCGAGCACCTGCCCCCCTCGCGCCCGGACTGCTTCCACCCGGCTTGCAGTGATCCGCCGCAGCCAATCCTGGACGTCCGGGCGGTCCACCTCGGATGGCGGTCGAGGATGCGAATGCACCTCGGTGTAGAGGGTCCGCTGGTCGGTCCGGATGCGGTGGCCCGCTGGTGTACGCGCCTCGGCAGCGAGCCGGTCGTGCTCGGCCTCAGCCTGCTCGGGTGGCATGCCGTACAGTACGACCGGGCGGGACGGGTCGAGCACGTGCTCGCAATGTGCTGGCTCCCGCCCAACTTCCGCGAAGATCTGACGCGTGGTACGCGCCCCAGAACCAGCGAGGCGCGAGATCCGGCGAGCGTATGTCTCGGTGTGTGCAAACTGATATCCCATGTGCCCATGGTCGCACCTCTGGGGGAAACCTTAGTGAAAACCGACTAAGGGATCGTCCTGGCAGCCATCGACGCGAGGGCGGACAGGGCCGAACCGTAGGGACATCATGGTACCACCATGGCTCCATGGTGGTACCATCCAGGGCGCCGGCGATAGGCGTCCTGACCGCTCTTGCGAGCCACGGCCAGCCGCATCCTCCCGAGCGGCTTGCCCCAAACAAGACGCATCAGTTCAGCACGAGAGGACACCGCGCCGCGGCGGCGCCGAGCAGGCGCTCGGTGAGCTTGCGCAGGATGCGTGGGCTCCGTGACGCACGCCACCTGCCCTCCAGCCAGTCGAGATCGGCGTCCTCAAGCCGGGGCAGGAACTCCGGTGGGCAGCCGAGTTCCTCGGCAAGGTCGCCCTGGATGGCCGCAAGGATTGTCCTGAACGCCCCCGCGGGCGGTGGCTCCACCTCGACCACGCGCAGGCGCGACAGCAGCGCACCGGGCAACCGAGTGGCGTCATTGGCGGTCAGGATCCAGGAGATGACCGACAGGTCGCAGGGTGCTCCGAGCACAGGGTCACGGTGCACCGCAGCCGAGCCGGGTTCCAGGAACCCCAGCAGCACGGCGAGAGGATCGCCGTTGCGGCCGTCACGCCCGCACTTATCCACCTCGTCGACGCATAGGAGAGGGTTGCCAACCCTGAGCGTCGCAATCTCCTCCAATGGCCAGCAGGGATGCGCCGAGCCCCAGCCCTTGGCCGTGCCCTCGAGCGCTCGGGAGTCGCTCACCCCCGCCAAGCTCATGCCGGCGAAGCGAAGGTCGAGGGCGGAGGCCAGCCGGCGTGCGAACCGCGTCTTACCGACGCCAGGTGGCCCCACAAGCAGCAGCGGCCGCAGCGAGAGGGCCGGCGTACCCGTCGCGATGCGCAGGCGCACCTCGTCGCGCAGGCGAGCGATGGCGGCCGACATGTTCGGGAATTCCGCCCCGAGGGCATCCAGGCGTGCCTCAAGGCCGGCGCGGACTGGCGTGAGTGGCAGGGGCTCCGCCAGCACTTCCAGATAGCCGAGACGTGCCCGATCCTGCCTGTCGAGCCGCGCGATGGCGTCTCGCGCCTGCGGTGCTACGGCCCTCTCCGGGGGTTCCGTGCACCCGAGACCCTCCAGGGCGGGCTCTTCCCATCCCGGTGGCGCAGCCGGCAGGGTAGCGAATGGGGCTTGCTCCCGCTGCGCAGGCTGCCCGTCGTGCCCGCCACCTTCTCCGACCCCACCTGCCTTTGCTGCAGGGTCCTCCCCCAGACCAGCAGGGGCGTCCACGATGGGACCGAACAGATCGGGCACCTTCATCCCGGCGCCTGATCGGAGCGTCGTTGCAAGGGCCCAGAGCGCAGCCCGCAGGCCACGATGGGCGCGCTGCCGCTCCCCAGACGCAACCCGACTTCGCGGCCTGCTACGTGCCCGCACCGCCCGATCGACGGCAGCCGCCGCAAGTTCGAGGACGGTCGCGAGTTCACTACTTGCCCCTGGTGTCGCCGGAGAGGCACCCGGCGCGGGCACCACTGCCCGCACGGCGCGCCAGGTGAGCCAGAGGCAGCAAGGGGCATGGTCGCCACCTGGATGCGCGATGTCGAGCTGACGCGCGAGGAAGCGGCCAGCTGCAGCGTCGTGGTGGAGGAGCAATCGGCGTGCGGCCGTCGCCTCCCCTGAACCCAGCCATTCGGCCGCCGTCTGCAGAGCCGCCCATGCTTCCACTTCACCGGACTGCCAGCGATGTGGTTGCCGCCAGGTTGCCAGGGCGGCTGCCTGGGAAGCTGGGAGCATCTCAGGCCATACAGGCTTGCCACTCATGCCTGTACGGCTCCGATGCCGGCGCTCGGGCCAAGGCCCTGCCCGCTGGCTGCCACAGCGGCGGGCAGACCAGGGCTGCGCGGGTCGAGCAGCGGAGCGTTCCTCGCGCCCGTGATCAGGTGAGTGGAAAGGCTGGGGTGATGATCCATCCGGGAGCTGCCCTCGTGGCGGCCCCGGTGCAAAGCGGGGCTGCTAGTTTGTCGTCATATCCTCGGTGCGCAGGACCGCGGCTGCGCGTGTGATGGGCGCCGTCTCGGAGCATGATATTGAGATGTGCGCTGCGGAGTTCATGCAGTGAGTGTAACCTCAAACCGACTCGGACGCGATCACAAGACGCTCAGTTCGATGCTGCCTACTCCGTCGCAGCGGATGTCTGCGGGACGCAGAAGCATTATTCAGCCTGCAGATCACCTTGTCCCCGAGAGCAAGATTGATGCGCCCCAAGCGTCATCTTCGGCGATGGTTTCATGCAACCGCGGTAGGCTGAAGTATGGAAAACAAAACCTCCCCCACGGTGTCGCACGCCGTCGCCCCGCCCTCTCTTGACGCCGTCTATCAGGAGTTCGCCGACGCCCTTCTAAAGGGCTGGCGTGCAGATTTGCCTGTCGGCCAGTGGTTGGCCAGTCGCTGGGATCTCTTTGTCGCCTTGCGCGACACGCACGAGCAAAACTGGTTCCAGATGGCCGAGCGGCTGGGGGCCCTGGGCGTGGGCCGCAACCACCACCTGGCGCTTACCGGCGCCTGGCTCCGACGCCATCACCTCGGAGCGGTGCTGTACGCCGTTGATGCCCGTACCCGTGCACAAACCCGCGAATGGGGACTCGCGGGTACCGGCGGAGTTGGCACTGCCGAGGTGAATAGCGAGGAAACGGGGCATCCCGAATGGTTCCCACCAGGCCAGTTGCTGGGCGGCCCGGGCCGGCGTGAAGCCGGACGGAGGGCACGAAAATAACGCGGCTGACGTTGCCATCTGTGACGATCGTCGCGGGCCAGACTGGGCAAGGGCCTCCTCGCGCGCCACCGGACGGGTGGTCTGCCGCACCAAGCCCGTGAGTGAGGTGGGACGGTTCCTCAGTCACTCCGTTCAAGTGAGTTGCACGAGGCCTGCAAGAGAGTTGCGGCTGGGTAACCGGATCGGGTCCTCGGCTCCGCGCTTGGACGAGCCTGTTTAGTCCGAATGCGAAAGATTCTGCGTTGTACACTGCACGTTAACCATTCGGGCCGGATGACCCTTCGCGCTGCAGGGCAGGACGTCGGACGCAGCATGGAGGTTCGGTATGGAACAAGATGTACTCAGCGGCGACACGATCGCGGATAGTGGCAGGTCTCCCCAACGGCGCCACCTCGCTTGGCCGGAAGACCTGGATCACGTGGCGCTATCAGGTGGCGGCGCGGGCGGAGCGGCAGCCTGTCCGAGCTACAAGGCCTTGGCGCGCCGCTTTGCCGGCACAGCGGCCGAGCAGTTTGCCTACACCCTAGTTTGGATCGCTGGGACGGAGCCGACTCGGCGTGCGCGACGCCGCTATCACTCAACGTACGAGTTCCTGCTGCGCGAGGGTCAGCACTACGAGCTGAAAGACCGCCCATCGAGTTTAGATGCCGGCATCCCTGGGCGTTGCTACGCCAATTGCTACAAGGTCGCCATGCGCGCTCCGGAACGCTACGCGTACTGCGAGGGCATGGCAGAGGCGGATGGAATCCCGTTTGAGCATGCGTGGCTGCTCGATCTCCAAGACGGCCGCATCGTGGATCCCACGTGGCTCGACGACACGGCGGGGGCTTACATCGGTGTGGCAGTGGCGCGTAGCTATCTGGCGACAGCGTTCCGCCGCTCCGGCCGCGTCTTTTTAGAACAGGGCTCGCGGAACCCGATCCTGACTGGAGAGGCGGGCGAAACCTGGCGCCACGGCCAGCACAGCCATGCCTCGTGCTGACACACTCGGCGTTAACGCGGCCATTGGCCCGAGACCTTCCTGTCAGGAAGTTTACGCGAGACCTGTTCGCGCCCACCCGTTAACCCGTGGCACAGAGGTTGAACCCGCGGCAGACGTCGTCCCCTTTGCTCTGCTTCGGATGTCAGGCTCGCGAGGAGGCATACAGAACCGCCAAGAGCGGTGCGCTTGGGTTACATCGCGAGCGGCAGGTCCGAACAGCACACCTGGATCGGAGCACCGCCGTCGGAGGTCCCTGCAGCCAGAACCGGCCGGTTCTCGGGAGGGCTTCAAGCCTGACACTCCCAGTGAGCAGCAATGTGGATCGTGGCACCATGATCCAGGAGCTACAACTGGACTGCTCCCACCAGCACACATGCAGCGGCCGCCGCCACGAGCCAGACGAACGGCCTCGCTCCCTGCTGTGGCAGCCTGGTCGCTCGCGCATGCGCTGAGGCCCGTGCCTCGATGAGGCCCGCAAGGGCGGCAAGGAGCCAGGCAGCCCCGATCGGGACTGCTACCGATCCAGTCAACACTGCTGCACGCCATACCGCGGCAGAACCGGCAAGGTTTGGTTGGTTCAGTACTCTGGTGGCGAGTTCTGGCGTGACCAAAGTGGACGCGGTCGCAGCCATGGCAACGGCGGTGGGTCCGAGCCACCGCCAGACCCGTGCGGCGGCGGCACGGGTGATCTCATCGTACGCGCGACCTAAGCGCTCCCGCCACTCGCGGATGCAGCCGGTGCTGGCCGCTCCCTCAAATTCTTTCGCGATCGCTTCGTCTGGCGTGCTCCTGCTGGTTGAGGCTTCCGCGAGAAGGCGGCGTCCAAGCCGCGAGCGTCGCGCTGCTGCAAGCATATCGGTAGGCGAGCATCCCACAGGGTTCCGGTCCACTGCCAACACGCAATCAAGAAAGGGCGGAGGGGTGTGCACGTGCCCGGCTGCTCCGATCGCCTCCAGAGACACTCGGTGGCTACCGAGCCCGACCTCCAGACAGATGTGCGGCACTCGGCACGAGAGATCGATCCAGGCGGCCGACGGTGCACTCTCGGCCGCTGTCAGTCTGACCTCAAGCGCGTGCTCGCGGGCTAGCTGGGCCATAGGCGTGCCCACCAAGGCGGCCCGGAGCGAACCAGTGATCTCGGCGCCGAACAACCACGATCGTTCGGCCTCCATCGTGAGCGACCCGCGAAAGAGGCGGGTGAAATAGCCGGAGGCCTCGCAGGGCTCACAGTCGTGCCAAGCCGACCCGCCACAGCCCGGGCAGTACCACCAGCCGTCCCCATCACAGGAATTGCAGGGCGCCCAGCCGCTGCCGCAGCACAGGCCGCAGGTGATTTTGTAGTATGAGGTAAAGCCGCCGTATCCGACGTGCTCGTACTCGGTATAGCCCTTGGCGCTGCAGGGCCAGCAGTACACCTGACCGCTGGCGGCGCAATGCCGGCAGTCGACCTTTCCGTCTCCGCAGGCGCATGGCGTCCCCTTCTCGCTTCGGCAATGGAGGCAGATCTCGTGGCAGTAGAGCCTGGTACGTAACGGCTGCTCGCGTCGGACCGCGGTGCTGAAGGTTTCCAATGCGCCGACCGGGTCGGCGCGTAACGTGGCGAGGAGATGGGCGCTCTCAACGGGGTCGCTGGCCGCCGCGCGGCCTTCACGCTCCATCACCACCCGCGCCGTCGCGTCGTCCCTCACTTCCCGGTATCCGTCATTAGGCTCGAGGCGACCCGGTACGACTTCGTCGCTCCAGCACCAGCCAAGTTGGACCCGGAGGCGTAGCCGAACTTCGCGATCGATCCGGCTGGTACGCAGCGCGCGGATATCGGCGGCAGCGACGCCATTGCCGTCAGCGATGCGCCGAACCCTCTCGAACAGCGCCGCTACGAGCGGATCACTGGCCGCGCTGCTCGCTCTGTCCAGCCTGTCGTCCGGCATGCTTCTTCCTCTATCTCCCGCACGGCGGCGACCCGGCGCGGTATGGGTTGCAGGGTCGATTGCTGTTGCGCCCGCTACCTCCAGGCAGCAGCTACCCCCGCGAGCGAGGCCGTACCTGCACTCGGCTTGATCCGCGTGGAGCCCTTACGGCTCAGGCTTAGGACCCGCGCCGGCCAGTGGCCTGTTCCTCTGCCTGCTTGCCCGCGATCATACAGCAGCACAGGGCAGGCAGCCGGCAGATTACATATTATAGTTGATAAACTTTTCGGGCGTACTGTGTCGCCTTACGCGCATGGTGATGGAGGACATACGCCGGCTGGTCGGGCGCAACTTTGGGCGCCTTCGCCGGGAAAAGGGGCTGACGCAGGAGGAGGTCGCGGAGCGTTCCGGCCTCTCGCAGCAGTACTTGAGCGGCCTTGAGCGAGGAGGACGAAATCCGACGGTGGTGACGCTACAGGAGATCGCCACCGCCCTGGAGGTTTCCTTTCTCGAACTCCTGCGTCCTCAGGATGACGAGTGCAAAGAGGGTGGTTGCCCTTCACCGGTCGCCCCAATTCGATAGCCGAAGGCCGCGGGGACTTCTTCCCCCCTCTCCCCACTACCCCTTCTGAAGTTTCCTCGCATTCGCTCGCACACGATGGCGGGCGGGTGCCATGGCGGCTTTTGCGATGGCTTCCGGCTTTGCCCCACGCATGGCGGCGGCGCTGGCCTTCATCGCGCCTTCAGCGAAGGCTTTTTGCTTTTCGGCTCCCAGGGCGGCCAAGCGTGCACTGGCCTTGGCGGGGTTGGCCCAGAGCTGAGCGCTGTGCATTGCGAAGACCCAACCGGCCTCCGCAAGCCAGGCATAAGCGGCGAAGGGGTTAGTGGTGTTTTTGCGGGCCATGCGTTCCAGATGGGCATAGCTGCGCGGGGAGACGAGGGGCGCTTCGGTGTCCCTCGCGGCCGTAGGTACCGAGCAAGGCGGCAGAGGCTTCCTGGCGTGACCAGCATCCGGCGCGGCATCCTCGCCCCCTTGGGCGCCGTTACGGGTCGGGGCATCGGCGTTTGTATGCGGTACGACGGGCGCGCACCATCAGGTGCTGGCCAGCGAGGTCCGGCGTGGTGTCCCCTCTTCCGTACACTCGAAGCAGCCTCGCCGCTGACGGCCATCAGCGGCCCGCCTGCAGGGCCACAGCCGCTGTACCGCGGAGCTGGGCGAGCAGTCCCTTTGAGACGGACAAGTGGACGCCCTTGCCCCTCCGTCCTAGCCTTCCACGATGAGCGACCCCGACATCAACACCCGGTCCCCAGCTGGGTCGCCCATCCCCGCCACGCACGACATGGGTGGCGCCTCGCGCTTCCGCTGCACAGCCGTGGAGCGCGATGAGGCGCCGCCGGATGACTTCGGCAAGCGCGTGGATGCCCTTCGCCAGCTTCTTGCACAGAAGGAGCTGATGACCGTGGACGAGCTCCGGCGCGGGATCGAGGCCATCCCGAAAGACGAGTACCTGACACTCACCTATTACGAGCGCTGGCTGCGCTCCATGACCACGTTGATGGTGGAGAAGGGCGTCGTCGGGGTGGAGGATCTGCGATGACCCCCGCCGAGGGCACCAGCGCCGCCGCTTCCGATCCGCCCGGCGAGCCCACCCCTGCCATGCCACGTTTCCCGCCCGGCACTCGGGTTCAGGTTCGGGACGACTGGCCAGAGCGCCGCGGGCCCTGCCACATCCGTACGCCACATTACCTGCGAGGGCGTACCGGCACGGTGCACCGCCTTCTCGGCTGCTTCGCGAACCCAGAGGATCTGGCCTTCGCACGTCCGGCCTCGAAGCGGGCGCTCTACCACGTTCTGTTTGAGCAGAAGCCGATCTGGCAAGAAGGACGCCCCGGCGACGACGTGCTGGTCGAGATCTTCGAGCACTGGCTTGAACCTGCTGAGCCCACAAAGGAGGCGGTCTGAATGAGCGCGCCCGCTCGCCCCGACTCTCCTGCCCGGCTGGAGGCGCTAATCGGCGCCTTGAAGGCAAAGGGCATCCTGACCGAGGAGGAGCTGACCGCCCGCCAAGCGCAGACCGATCGCGCGAGCCCCGAGATCGGCGCCCGCATGGTGGCCCGGGCCTGGCTCGACCCAGAGTGGCGCCGCCTTCTGCTCTCGGATGGCTCCGCCGCCGCAGAGGTGATGGGCGTCTCCATGGCTGGTGCGCCCCCGCTCGGCGTGCTCGAGGACACGCCGGGGCGGCACCACCTGGTCGTCTGCACCCTCTGCAGCTGCTACCCGCGCGCGGTGCTCGGCTACCCGCCGCACTGGTACAAGAGCTTCGCCTACCGCGCCCGAGCCGTGCGCGACCCGCGCGGCGTGCTGGCCGAGTGGGGCACGGCCCTGCCCGAAGGGGTGGAGCTCCGTGTGGTGGACAGCACCGCCGATTACCGTTGGATGGTGTTGCCGCTGCGCCCCATCGGAACCGACGGTTGGTCGGAGGATCGTCTCACGTCCATCATCACGCGAGACGTGCTCGTTGGCGTCGCACTGCCGCAAACGCCGCCGTCTGCCGAAGCTGCCTAGCAACAGAATGGCGCCACGGTGGGCGGCGCTTAGGTTTACCGGCTTATTGCCGTCCCTCTGTTTTGGCCAGCTTCGGTCATGGCAGCATTGCTCCCGCCCACACCAGCCGGCGACGACACAGGACGCGGAAAAGCGGTCATGGATCTCTAACTGCGAATAGCTGGGATGGGTGGAAAGCAGACATAGGCGTGCATCGCCTCAATGGCGGCTTTGCGCCCAATACGGACTTCTTGCGCCGTCGCAGGGGTGCCTTGAAGCGGACGTGACACCGCCCGTCCCGCTTGGCTACCTCGGCAGTATCATTGCGCGACAAGCCGATAAGGAAGGTCAGGTCATTCCGACGGCCCGCGTCAGGGTAGATTGCGGCGGGTGGTCGGCCCTGGGTTGGTAGGCACGCCCCCGAAACCGTCCAATAAGGCGGCAGCGTCCTCAATCCAAAAGGGGCGCTTCCAGCTGGCCGCAGGCCACGTCCCGCACCAGCAGAACAGTCCTTCCCGTCATTCCGATTTCCCGGCCCCAAAGAGCGTGTCGGTCAGCCGGCCGGCCATGTCGCATGTCGCTCTCCGGACGAGATCGAGAGTACCGCCCGTCAGCCGATGAGCGGGACCGAAGCTGATGACTATACCGACGAGGTCACCGACCCTACCCGGAACCGGCACAGCCACGGCGTTCACGCCGTCGATCCATTCGCCTTCCACGACCGCGTACCCATCGCGTCTGACCGCCTGAACGCGGGCGACCTGCTCGTCGATAAAGGCGGCTGGGCGGCCGAGATCGCGGCCGATCGCCTCTAGTGAACGCCGAACCTCGGCCTCCGGTCGGAAGGCGTAGGCGACCTGCTGGAACGCGCCCACGCCACGACCGGATTTCACGATCTGGTCGAGGGGGTGAGAGTCGCCCACGGAGAAATACACGCGAACGGTATGCCGCGTCTCCACTTGGTCGATCCAGATGACGGTGTTTTCTTCGACGATCGCGAACGAAGCGGTCTCGCCCGTCACGGTCACCAGTTCGCTCAGCAGCGGGCGGACCGACGCGGCGAGGGTATCGTGCGGGCGCTGCAAGCGCGACAGACGCCACAGCTTCGAGGTCAGAATGTAGCGGTCGCTCCCGGCCTCCCGTGAAACAAAGCCGCTGGAGATCAACGTTTGAAGAAGCCGGTGGACGTTGCTCTTCGTGAGCGAAAGCTCGCTCGCGAGATCCGAGACACCGCGCGACCGAGGGCTACGGCAGAGTGCCTCAATGAGCAGCAAGCCCTTCGTCAGGGTCTTGTCTACGCCGGGCGCTGGGTCCGTGCCGGTGCGCGCTTGTGCGACAGATGGTTCAGAGGGGTGCTTCATCGGAACAGCATTCGCGATTCTCACAGGATATGATCAGGTCCCGAGCTGCGCAGTCGCGTGGAAGGCTTGCGACACGGAGCGACTGGCCCGTTTGGGCATTGCCGGCAGAAAGTTCTCCGTGGCCTGCTGGATCGGTTCACCACGACGCCGACACCTACACCAGTTCGCGACCGCCGGCGCGGCTGCCAACGACGGACCGCGGTATGACGCACAGCCCGGCGGTGTTCGTGAAAAACCTTGACGACAGACGCGGCGTCCTGGATATTGGAGTTAAGTTCTATATTTCAGAACAACGAGGAACGCAAGCGCTTGCTTAGAGGGAAACGCTCCCCGCCGGGCTCTGCCACTATGACAACTGCGACGGTTATGGATGGCTCGACGGTTGAGCAGGCCCGGCGGGTTGCCCTGGTTCCGTGTGGGTCGGGCTCATCCTCGCATACGCGCTTGCCGTCATTACCGGTCCATACAGGCTTCAGGGCTGACCGAAGGCTGCATACCGACGAAGCGCCTCCCCCTTCCGCGCGAGATAGGGGTGTCGAAGGGTTCGGCGGACCGAGTGATAGGCGGGGCCGCTGTGAGCAGCCCGCCACCGCCTGGAAAAGGTGAGACGACCTTGGAGAGTGCACCGCACATGACCATCACCGGGATGACCGCGGACGATCGCGATCGCGTCGTCACGACCTGGCTCGCAGAGTTAGAAGCCATGCTCGCCGGGGGCGGCGCGGCGACGCCCGCTCACCTGTTCCATCCCGATGGCTACTGGCGCGATCTTCTCGCCCTGACCTGGGCGCTCAGGACGTTTCACGGCCATGCCGAAGTGCAGGACGGCCTTCGGGGCATCGGGCCAGCCATGCGTCCGCGAACCATCCGCCCGCAGGGGCAGGCGATGGCGGGCGTCCTCGGGGAGTTCGGCCCGACGGTCGAGGCCTTCTTCACCTTCGAAACCGACCTTGCCACCGCGCGCGGGCACCTGCGGCTCGTCGAGGAACCGGGCCGGCCTGGTCTCCGGGCGGCGACCTTCCTGACCGCCATGGTCACGCTGAAGGGCTTCCCCGAACGGTCGCGCGGCAACCGCGATGAGACGTTCATGAGGCCGGTGGATGAGGGGACGGACAACTGGCTCGACCGCCGCCGCGCGGACCTCGCCTATCGCGATCGGGATCCGCAGGTTCTCATCGTCGGGGCCGGTCAGGCCGGCCTCATGCTGGCGGCACGGCTACGGCACCTCGACGTCGACGCACTGGTGGTGGACCGGGACGAACGGGTCGGCGACGTCTGGCGCAAGCGGTACCACTCGCTCACGCTCCACAACGAGATCGCCAGCAATCACTTCCCCTACCTGTCCTTCCCTGAAAGCTGGCCCGTCTTTCTGCCGAAGGACAAGCTTGCGAACTGGATGGAGTTCTATGCCGACGCAATGGAACTCAACATCTGGATGAGTACGGAATTCCTCGGCGGCCACTACGACGATGCTGAGGGGCGGTGGACCGTGCGGCTCAGGACGATCGACGGGGGCGTGCGGGTCATGCGGCCCCGCCACCTGGTGATGGCGATCGGTGTCAGCGGCCTGCCGAACATCCCGGAGATTGAAGGCCTTGAGACCTTCGAGGGCACCGTCATCCATTCGAGCGGCCGGACGGACGACGTGGCGACCCAGGGCCGGTCGGCGCTCGTGATCGGCGCCGGCACGAGCGCCCACGACATCGCGCAGGACCTCTACATGCGGGGCGCCGAGGTCACCATGCTTCAGCGCTCCTCGACAACAGTTGCCAGCATCGTGCCGAGCGCGATGAAGGCCACCCAGATCTTCCGTGCGAACGAGGGCGTCCGCCCGATCGAGGACGTTGATCTCATGGCGGCGTCGGTGCCTTACGACCTCGTACGCCGGCTGCACGGACCCTTGAGCCGGCAGATGGCATCCGACGATCGTGACCTGCACGAACGGCTGCGGAAGGTCGGCTTCAAGCTCGACAACGGCGAGGACGACACCGGCTTCTTCCTGAAGCTCCTGCGGCGCCTCAGCGGCTACTACCTGAACGTCGGCGCTTCCGACCTCATCGCCGACGGCCGCATCGGGCTGAAGTCTAGCGTTGAACTCGATCGCCTCGAAGGCAAGCAGGCCGTCTTCTCCGATGGCTCGCGCATGGACGTGGACCTGCTCGTTCTGGCGACAGGCTGGAAGCCGCTGCAGGAGGCCGTGCGCGGGATGCTTGGGGACGAGATCGCCGAGCGTGTCGGACCGATATGGGGGCTCGGCACGGATGGCGAGCTCCGCAACATGTTCGGCGCCACGCACCAGCCCGGCTTCTACGTTGCCGGCGGGACGATCACGATGTGCCGCTCCCTCTCACGTTATACGGCGCTGCTGATCAAGGCCGAGCTCGAAGGGGTCACCGGGAAGCTCCCGGCCCTGCAGGGTGCGAGCGACCACGCGAGGATTGATGCGTAGCCGTCGTCCCGCCGGCGACCCTGCGCCGTCTGAGGGTGGGGACATGGTCCAACAGGGTCCGGGAGAGAACATGAATACGAACAGACGGATCATGGCGGCGGCCACGGTTGCCGCCCTCGCCGCATGGCCCAGCAGGGGACGTGCGCAGCAAACCTGGCCCAGTCGGCCCCTGCGCTGGATCGTCGCTTACCCGCCCGGCGGCGGCAGCGACTTCATGGCGAGGCTCCTGGCGCAGGAGCTCTCCGCCTCCCTTCGCCAGCCGGTCGTCGTCGAGAACCGCCCCGGCGCATCCGGCGTGATCGGTGCGGATGCGGCCGCGAAGGCCCCAGGAGACGGCTACACGGTCCTCTCCGGCGACAGCGGTACGCTGGCGTTGAACGCCGCCCTGTTTCGGCAGCTCCCCTATGATCCGGAGCGCGATTTCGCGCCAATCGGCACCATCGGCCGCCTCGACCTGGCGCTCGTCGTGCGGCCCGATCTGCCGGTTCGCTCCGTCCGGGAGCTGCTCGACCGTGCCCGTGCCGACCCCGGGCGGATGACCTTCGCCTCCGTTGGTATCGGGACGCCGCATCACCTCGCAGCCGAGTTGTTCCTGCAACGGGCAGGGGCGACCGGCGTGCATGTGGCGTATCGTGGCGCCGCGCCGGCAGTGAACGACCTCCTGGCGGGGCGGGTCGACATGATGTTCCTCGATCTGCCGCCGGGCCGAGAGTTCATCCTCAGCGGACGAATTCGCGCGTTGGCCGTAGCCGCACTCGAACCCTTGCCGCTGCTGCCCGGTGTTCCGACGGTGGCGGCTGAGGCCGGGTTGCCGGGCTTCGAAGCCTATGCCTGGCAAGCCCTGGTCGCGCCCGCATCCACGCCGGAAGCCATCATGACGCCGATGCGCGAGCGTCTGCTCGAGGTGACGGGTTCCGCATCCGTCCAGCAGCGGCTTGCCGCCGCGGGCATCACGCCCCTCTCCAGTGGTGCCGATGAGGTGCGCGAACTCTCCCGGCGTACTCGGGAGGTGTGGGTGCCGCTGGTACGGCAGCTCGGCATTTCCTTGGATAGCTGAGGGCGCGAGCGGCGCAGGTCGCGCCGGCGAATGATTCCCGGCCTTGCCCCGCGCCTCGTGGGATCTGGCATGGAGGGAATGGTTCGGAACATGTGGACGCGGGTGCCGACCGGACGCCCGCCCCGCGAAGCGAAGCATAAGGGTCGGCAACCAGCCGCAGGCCCAGCAGGGGAGGAAGCATAAATGATAAGACGAATTGGACGCCGAGGCCTGCTTACGGGGCTGTTCCTGATGGCGGCCCTGACCGGACCGGTCCGTGCTCAGGCGCCGGCAACGACCGGGGCTGCCTGGGCCCCCGACCGGCCGGTCCGCGTGATTGTGCCCGGCGCACCCGGCAGTGGCGCCGACATCTACACTCGCGCGGTGGCGCAGCGCATGGTCGAGATCACCGGCGCGACCATCGTCGTGGAGAACCAGGCCGGCGGTGGCGGCATCGCCGGGATCCTGGCGGCCGCGCGGGCCAAGCCGGACGGCACGACGCTTCTGGCCGCCATATCAGGCATTCTTCTTGGGCCGCTTATCGACCGGAGCCAGCCCTACAACGTGTTTACGGATTTTGTGCCGGTTTCGCAGTTCCATCGCACCGCGATCGTCCTCTTGGTGACGGACGCCACACCGGCCCGCAACCTCGCGGAGTTCACCGAACTCGTCCGCGCCTCGCCCGGACGGTTCAACATGGGCAACTTCGGCTACGGGTCGTCGAGCCACCTCGTCAGCGAGATGCTGGCGAAGCGGGCCGGTGGTCTGCAATGGCAAGCCGTCCCGTTCCAGAGCAGCCCGCCCCTGATCCGCGACATGCTCGCGGGTCATATCTGCTGCGGCATGTCCGACATCGGCTCGGCACGGGAGATGGTCCTGAATGGGAGGCTTCGTCCCCTAGCCGTGAGCGGGTCGAGCCGCTCGCCGACCCTCCCCGACGTGCCGACCTTCGGCGAGCAGGGCGTATCGGGATTGGAGGCCGCGATCTGGCAGGGCATGTTCGCGCCTGCGGGGACGCCGGACAACATCGTCGCTTACTGGGGCCGCACCGTCGCCGAGGCGATCCGCAGGCCGGAAATCGCCAAGCTCTTCGGCGAACTCGGCGCTGAGCCGGTCGGCAACACGCCGGCGGAGTTCACGGCTTTCCTCCGGGCGGAGCGGGACCGCTGGGGGGCGATCGTCGAGGAGACCGGCATCCGGATCCAGTAACGAGACACGCCCCTAGATCATTGGGCGAGGACACAGGGCAAAGCCGGCTTCATCGTAAGCAGGCTGGAAGCATGTGACCTCGTCGTCATCGCATCAGGGACGCCATCCTGGCGGTGCGTAGCGGATGGGTGGTGGAAACAAGCGAACGGCGGCTTTGGCCCATCGACGGCGCGAAAGCCGCCATTCCGCTTTCGTGAAGGGTTTCGGATGCCGTAGGCGTCCGAAAGTCTCCGAGGAACGAACCCGCGGGCCGGTGGCACCTGGTATGGGGGTTTAGCGGATGGCCCGGGCTGGACAGGTCAGCTGCGGGAGGGTGACGGGCGGATTTCGGCGGCGACGCCGGTGCCCGATGTTGCGCTCGGCACCGGATGCTGGTGCGGGATTACCGCCGCGACGCGCATGTCCAGGTCTTTCTGGCGGGTGAGGGTCGTGGGTCACCGTTGACCGCAGCAGGGCTGCGATCCTGGGGTTGAGCGGGCCGTGCCGGGTCACGGCGAACCTCGTCCGGGTGAGCATGCGGGCCGCGGCGGTGCGCGTGGCTGGGCGGTGCGCTCGAAGGTCTCGAGGATGAGCATGCGGCCGCCACAGCAGGGACACGGCGGCCGATGGTCCGAGGGCTCGGACGTCACGTCCGGCTCAGGAGGTCGCGGCGGTGCGGCGAGGAGCTCGCGGGCCTGGGCGAGGTTGTCGCGACGACCACTGCTGGCGAGCAGGCCGTCGTGGCGAATGCGGTGAAAGCCCCGTGGCAGGACGTGCAGCAGGAACCGGCGGATGAACTCGTCGGCCCCGAGTGTCATGACCTGGTAGCGCTCGGCGCCCTCGCGGCGGTAGTCCTTGTAGCGGAAGGTCACCCCGCGCTCGTCGAGCGCAAGCAGCCGGCGGTTGGAGATGGCGACCCGGTGCGTGTAGCGCGACAGGTAGGCGAGCACCGCCGCGGGTCCCGCGAACGGAGGCTTGGCGTAGACGATCCAGGGCTTCCTGCGGGTCGGCGCCAGGTGGCGCAGGAATGCCGGCCGTTCGGCGAGGCCGGCCTGCGTGCCGAGGAACCGCAGCCGGCCTGCGTCGAACAGCTCGACCAGCCGGGTCAGGAACAGGCGGCGGAACAGCTTGCCGAGCACGCGCACGGGCAGCAGGAACGCGGGCCGGGACGACACCCAGCGCAGCCCGTCGGGCGAGATGCCGCCGCCGGGCACGATCATATGGACGTGCGGGTGGTGGGTCAGCGCCGAGCCCCAGCTGTGCAGCACGGCGGTGATGCCGATGCGGGCGCCGAGGTGGCGCGGGTCGGCGGCGATGGTGAGCATGGTCTCGGACGCGGCGCGGAACAGCAGGTCGTAGACCGCCGCCTTGTTCTGGGCCGCGATGTCAGCGACCTCGGCGGGTAGGCTGAACACGACATGAAAGTAGCCGACCGGCAGCAGGTCGGCCTCTCGGGCGGCCAACCACTCGCGTGCGGCGGCACCCTGGCACTTCGGACAATGCCGGTTGCGGCAGCTGTTGTAGGCAATCCGGCGGTGGCCGCAGTCCTGGCAGCCCTCGACGTGGCCGCCCAGCGCGGCGGTGCGGCAGGCCTCGATGGCCGCCATGACCTTGAGCTGGCCGAGGCTGAGATGGCCGGCATAGGCCGCCCGAAAGGCGGGGCCGTGTCGGCGGAGGATGTCGGCGACCTCGAGCGGGGTGCGCACGGCGGTCAGCCGCCGGGACTGGCTCCGGCTCCGGCGGTCTCACCAGGCTCGAGGCGTGCCATGATCTTGTCGAACGGGCTGGTGACGGTGCGGACCGTCCTGGTCGCGACGCGGGTGTAGAGGGCGGTGTTGTCCAGCTTGGCATGGCCGAGCAGGGCCTGGATGACGCGGATGTCGACGCCGTCCTCAAGCAGGTGGGTGGCGAAGCTGTGCCGCAGCGTGTGCGGGCTGACGTGCTTGGTCAGCTCCGCCGCGACCGCCGCCGCCTCGACCACGCGGCCGAGCTGGCGGGTGGTGATAGGCCTGGCCGGGTCCTGACCGGGGAACAGCCATCCGCTGGGCCGCATAACGCCCTCTCGCCGGCCCTCCTGCCACCAGGACCGGAGCAGGGCGAGCAGGCCCGGCGAGAGCATGGCGTGGCGACCCCGGCCGCCCTTGCCGCGCACAACGACGATCAGCATGCGCTGGCTGTCGATGTCGCCGACCTTGAGCGACGCCACCTCGGCCACGCGCAGGCCGGCACCATACGCCACCGAGAGCGCAGCCCGGTGCTTGAGGCAGGTCGTGGCCGCGATCAGGCGCGCGGCCTCGTCAGGGCTGAGCACGACCGGGAGCTTGCGCGGGTAGCGCAGGCGGATCAGCTTGCGGGCCAGGTCCGGCCGGTCGGTCGTGTGGTTGAAGAAGAAGCGCAGGGCCGCCACGGTGCTGTTCATGGCCGGTGCATTCATGCCCTGCCCGGACTGCCGGATCTGGAACCGGCGGATGTCCTCGGCCGTCGCCGTGCCGGGCGAACGCTCCAGGAAGGCGGCAAAGCCCGCGACGGTACGGAGGTAGTCCTTGCAGGTCTTCTCGGTGAACCCGCGCACGGCCATGTCAGCGGCGAAGCGCTCACGCAGGGTGCCGGAGGTTGCAGGAGGGAGATGGGTCATCGGGAGCTCCTCGGGTTAGGGGAGCTCCCAGCGTCGGCTCGGGCCTGGGCCCGCTCAATTCATGCGCTTAATCCCGCGATAGCGGGTTCGTTCCTCGGCCAAACCTGGCTGTTCGGGTAAGCGTCGGGAAAATCCGCTAAGAACTTATCCCGGTAGGGCGTGACGCCATGTGATGATGCCGCAGGCGAGGTGAAGCAGGGCGAAGTAGTTGTTTGGCTTTTTGGTCCATCGGATCAGGATGGAGCGGAAGCGGTTCAGCCAGGAATGCGTGCGCTCCACCACCCAGCGCCTGGCCTTGGCTCTGGCGTGACGCTTGGCCCTGACCTCCTCGCGGCGTGTCCGCAGATGCAGGGTGAAGCCGAACTCCTTGGCCAAGGCGCGGGGCTCGTCATAGTCGAAGCCCTTGTCGAGGCAGAGGTGCTGGGGATGGCGGCGCGTCGGCTTGGGTCGCCGAACTGGGATGGCCTGCAGGGTCTCGCGCATCAGCTTGTGGTCGTTCCGGTTGGCCCCGTCGATCACCGTGCCGAGGGGGACGCCGCGTCCGTCGGTCAGCACCGACCGCTTGACCCCGCGCTTGCCGCGATCCGTGGGATTGGGCCCGGTTTTTCCCCCCACCCAGCGGCGCCTTGCCCATGGCGCCGTCGAGTGCCAACCAATCCCAGTCGATGCCCCGCAGTCTGTCGTAGGCCAGCAGGCCCTTGCGCCAGAACGCCTCGAACACCCCGGCCTCTGTCCATTCCTGGAAGCGGCGGTGAGCCGAGGAAGACGAGCAGAGCTTCGTCTCCCGCAGCGCGTTCCACTGGCACGTTCGCGAGGAACAGCCACGGCCAGTTGGCAAGCGCCAGGACGGCGGAGGCGACGGTCGGACCGGCTGTGAAGGCAATCCCGACCACAAGCGCGTAGATGCCGAGGCCCTGCCCGAGCCGCTCGGGTGGGTAGATGTAGCGTATGAGGGCTGGGGTCACCGCAGCGATGGCCGCTGCGCCAAGGCCCAGCAGGGTCCGGGCTCCGACCAGCGTGGGCAACGACGAGACTAGCCCGCATGCGAGCGACCCGGCCATGAAGACGGCGATCCCGGCGCCGAAGACCCGTCGATGCCCGTAGATTTCTCCGAGCGCCGCGAAGGGCAGCAAGGCGGCCACCACCACGAGGTAATAGGCATTGACCACCCAGATCGAGGTCGCGCTCGCCGCGCCGATCTCCCGCGCGATGGTCGGGAGGGCGGTGTTGGTGAGAGAAATGTCGATGGTCGAGATGGAGACCGGGACGAGCACGGCCAGCAGGGCTGGAAGGCTTACTCCGGCGCGAGCGGTTGCCAGCGTCGCTTCGGGTACGGTCACGGTGATGTCCTGGAATTCGATTTCGACACAGGCGCCCAGAAGGGGAACGGACCTGATCACGGAGATCACCGTGGCCGCTTCCACGGTGTGGCCACGCCCGGGTCTCCGGTGACCATTCAACGCCTCGAATTGTACTCCACCTTCTGGTATGGCCAAAATGGATACCTACTCTAGCGCTATTCAGAAGATGAATGATTGTCGATGAACCTTCGGACCGTCGACCTGAACCTCCTGGTCATCTTCGATGCCCTTATGGCTGAGCGCCACGTGAGCCGCGCGGCCACCCACATCGGCATGAGCCAGCCCGCAGTCAGTAATGCCCTCTCGCGCCTGCGCCACCTCTTCCAAGACGAGCTCTTCATCCGCGCGGCTGGCCGGATGGAGCCGACCCCCCGGGCCCTGGAACTCGGCCGATCGGTGGAGGTGATCCTACGCCAGGCAGAACGCCTGCTGGTGAGCGACCTCACCTTCGATCCTTGCGTCTCGGACCGCCACTTCACCCTGCGGATGTCGGACCTTGTCGGCTACCTCGCCCTACCTCGGATTACCGCCCACCTGCGGGATGCGGCGCCGGGAGTGAGCCTGGAGATCCTGCACATCTCGCCCGAGGACACGCTGAAGGCCCTGGAAGCCGATACGCTCGACCTCGCCCTCAGCATGGCGCTGAACACATCACGCCTGATCCGCTCCGCTCCCCTGTTTCAGGACCGGATGTGCTGCGTCATGAGCGCCAGCCACCCGCTAGCCAAGGGCCGCCTGAGCTTGGAGCGGTTCCTGGGCCACCCGCACATGCGCGTGGCCATGAGCCCGACGGACACACGCTTCGTCGACAGCGTGCTTGTAGAGCAGGGCCTGCAGCGGCAAGTGATGCTGACCGTCCCTCACTGGCTTTTGGTGCCACGCACCCTGGCCGGAACGGACCTGCTGGCGGTGGTCTCCCGAAAGATGGCGGACCTGTTCACAGGGGATGGCGGGATCGTTGCGCGTCCCCTGCCGTTTGAGTCCGCGCCCTTCGATTGGAGCCTGTACTGGCACCGCCGCCACGATGGCAGCGCGGCGCATCTCTGGCTCCGCGAGACTATCACCGCGCTCTGCCGCACCATCTGACCTAGCCGCTCCGACATGCCGGAGAACCAGGCCTTCCAGTGTCACGCTGGCTACTCCGCCCGCAGGCCCAGTGCCTTCACCTCGCCCGTCCAACGGGCTGTCTCCTCCCGCATGAAGGCATCCAGCCGGTCATCCGGGACATTGCCCGGCTCGGCGCCCTGCTGTGCCCATAGGCGCGCCGTCTCAGGTGCTGCGACGGCACGCCGCACCTCGGCACGAAGGCGCTCGACGATGGCCGGAGGCGTCCCAGCTGGGGCCCAAAGCGCGTACCAGGTGCCCGCGTCCATCTCCGGACCACCCGCCTCCTTCATGGTCGGGATTTCCGGAAAAAGCGGGGACCGGCGCGCGCTGGTCAGGGCCAGGGCACGGAGCCGCCCGCCATGGAGCTGCGAGGCGGAGGTTCCCATCCCGTCAAACATCATGGGGCAGACCCCGGCAACGAGGTCGTTCATCGCCGGCGCGGTGCTGCGGTAGGGCACGTGGACGATTTTCAGTCCCGTATCGCGGAGGAAGATCTCGGCGATGATGTGCTGTGACGTGCCATTTCCCGAGGAGCAGTAGGTCAGCTCACCGGGCTTTTCCCGGGCACGACGCAGCAGGGTGGGCAGATCCGTCAGCCCCGCGCTCGGGTTCACCACCAGCACGTTGGGAACCACGGCGGTAATACCGATCGGGATGAAGTCCGTATCAATGCGATAGCCCCGCTGCGGGTACAGGGCTTCCGCCATCGGCTGGTGCACGCCGCCCGCGAGCAGGGTGTAGCCGTCCGGCGCAGCGCGCGCCGCGTTGAGGACGCCGATGGTGCCGCCCGCTCCAGCGCGGTTGTCGATCACAAAGCTCTGGCCGGTCTGTTCAGTCAGGCGCTGCGCAATCGGCCGGGCGAAGGAGTCAACGCCGCCTCCCGGACCGTAGGGGACCACGATGCGTACCGGGCGGTCAGGCCAGTCGGCGCGCGCTGGCACGACCAACGCCAGCAGGCTGGCCGCCAGGGTGGCCAAGGACAGAAGCTTCATCGACGTTCCTCCGTTGTTGCTGCTTCGGCCTGCCGCGGCCGCTAGGGCTTCTTCGGCAGGAGCTTCCAGGTCGAGGTGGCATGGGCGACCGGCTCGCCGGATGCGTCGCGGGCCTCGGCGCGGAGGAAGCAGATGCTGCGCCCCGCCCGGAGCATCTCGCCCCGGCACGTCACGCGGCCCTCCCGAACGGCACCGAGGAACTGCACCTTGAACTCCAGGGTGGCGCCCGGTCCGAGCCGATGTTCCAGGTGGTGCCCCATGGCAATGTCGAGGGCCGTCGCGATGATCCCGCCGTGCAGCGTTCCCTGCGGGTTGGTCAGGAAGTCCTCCGCCTGAAAGGCAACAGTGCAGGCGTCGGGCGCGCGCTCGATCTCCAAGCCGAGAAAGCGGCTGATGAAGAAGTCGCCGAACACCTGTCGGTCGCTCCCCGCGGCGCGCTCAAAGGCAAGGCGCGCGGCGGCACCGGCTGCGGCATGTCGTCCGCTCATGGCATTGGCCCCTCTGGGCTCGGGTTCGGTTCAGATCGGGACAAGGAGGCCCTTTCCCATCGTCTGGGTGTCGAAGAGCCGGTAGGCCTCCTCTGCCTGCTCCAGCGGCCATTCGTGGGTGAAGAGGCTGTCCACATCGAGGCCCCTCTCCACGACAAAGCGAGCGCAGTCCGCTTGGCCGTTCCGGCTGAAGGTCCAGCTCCCGAAGATCGAAAGCTGCTTGCGGTTCATCTCGTTGCTGACGTCGATCGTGACGGTCCCGCCTTCCCCGAGGAAGACGACCCGCCCCCATTTTCGGGCGGAGCGGATGGCGGCGGAGCGCGCTTCGGCAGCCCCCGTGCAGTCCATCGTGCAGTCCGCGCCATGACCGCCGGTCAGGTCGCGGATGGCCTCCACGACGTCGTTCCGGCGGGCGTCGACCGTGGCGTCCGCGCCGAACTCAGCAGCGCGGGCGAGACGGCCCGGGTCGATATCGAGGGCGATGACACGGGCGCCCATGGCCGACGCAAGCTGGGTGCCGCTGAGCCCCACCGGCCCCTGGCCGAAGATGGCGATGGTCTCGGAGCCACGCAGGCCGAGCCGGTCCAGCCCGCCCCAGGCCGTCCCGGTGCCGCAGGAGATCGCCGCCCCAGCCCGAAAGGAGAGAGCATCGGGCAGGGGGATGAGGGACTCTGCTGGTACCTTCATGTACCGCGCGTGGGCGCCGTCTCCGTTGGCGCCGAAGGTCGTCGAGCCATCGTCGCACATCTGCGTCCACCCGCTCCGGCAGGGGGAGCAGCAGCCACAGCCGGCATAATGGTGGTTCATCACCCGGGCGCCGATCCGGGCCACGGGACTGGACACGCCCGGGCCGAGGGCGGCGACAATCCCGCAAGGCTCATGCCCGGCAATGACCGGCTCGTCGGAGCGGCGGCCCAGCCCCATGGAGGCGGCGCCATCTGCCGCGCGGTAGTATTTCAGGTCGCTGCCGCACATGCCGGACGCCCTGATCTCGAGGATGACCTCTCCAGGGCCCGGCGTTGGGTCCGGCACATCCCGAAGCTCGAGTTGGCGATTGCCGAGGAAGTAGACCGCCTTCACTCCGCAGCCTCCCGGTCTGTCCGGCCAAGCCAGTCTGCCATGATGTCGGCTGCGTGCTGCCCCAGCAGAGGCGGCGGGGCGGCCGGAGGAAGGGGCTGGCCATCGAAGCGCGCGGGCGACGCGATGTAGCGGACCGGGCCAGCGGCGGGGTGCTCAACCGTCGAGATCATGCCGCGCTCGAGAAGCTGGGGCGCTTCGCAGACCTCGCCCACGGAGCGTATGAGGCCGCAGGGAACTCCGGCTTTCGAGAGAAGGGAGAGCCATTCCTGTCCCGTTCGAACGCCGATAACCGGCGCGAGCGCGCTGATGAGGGCATCCCGGTTGGTCACCCGGTCCGGTGCCGTCGCGAAGCGGGGATCCGCCTCCAAGGACTGGCACTCGGCCGCGGCGCAGAAGAGGCGCCAGAATTTGTCGTTCGCGACGGCGATGTTGATCCAGCCGTCCGACGCCTCGAAGGTCTCGTAGGGCGCGATGGTCGCGTGCGCGTTTCCGCGCCGGGCCGGGCTGCGGCCAGTGGTGAAGTAGATCCCGGCGTTGAAGGTCAGGAGCGAAGCCAGGGCGTCGAGCATGGACACCTCGACCCGGCCGCCCCTGCCCGCCGCGTCCCGCCGCCGCAGTGCGGCCAGCACGGCCTGGGATGCGTAGAGCCCCGTCACGAGGTCCGCGACCGAGGTGCCCACCTTGGTCGGCGGCCCGTCCGGCAGGCCGGTGATGCCCATCAGCCCGCTCTCGCCCTGGATGATGAGGTCGTATCCAGGTCGCTGCGCGTCCGGCCCTTCACCGCCGAAGCCGGTGATGGAGCAGAGGACGAGCCTCGGGTTGGCCGCGCTCAGGACGTCCCAGCCCAGGCCCAGCCGGTCCAGCGCGCCGGGACGGAAGTTCTCCACCACGACGTCGGCCTGGCCAGCGAGCGAGAGGGCCGTCTCGCGGCCTTCCTTGCTCTTGAGGTCCAGGGCGATGCTGCGCTTGTTGCGGTTGACCGAGAGGAAGTAGCTGCTTTCGCCGCCCTGGAAGGGCGGGCCGTACCGACGGCTCTCGTCCCCGTTGCCCGGTTCCTCGACCTTGACCACGTCGGCCCCAAGGTCGCCCAGCAGCATGGTGCAGAAGGGGCCGGAGACAACGCGGGTGAGGTCAAGCACCCTCACCCCGCCGAGCGGAGCCGGGCCGTTCGCCTCAGGCCACCGCATCCGCCCGCTCCACCAGCAGGTCGACCAGCTCGGTCATGCTCCCGACGATCAGATCAGGCTGATATGGCCACTTGGCGAAGGGGCGCCGGCGCCGGTCAATGAAGGCGGCGCGCATCCCGGCGGCCTTGGCGCCAACGCAGTCAAACTCATGGTTCGCGACGAATAGGATCTCGTCCATCGCCACGCCGCAGATCTCCGCCGCCTTGGTGTAGGTCGAAACATGCGGCTTGAAGGCACCGGCGGCGGCCACCGAAATCACCTGATCGAAGGGGATGCCGTGATGCTTCTTGGCCTCCTCCAACATGTCCGGATCGCCGTTGGAAAGGACCACGAGCTTGAAGCTCTGGTGCAGCCGGGCGAGCGCCTCCGGCACCTCGGGGAAGCACTTCAGCCGCTCGATGTGAGAAACGAGGGTCTCCACCTCCTCCTGGCTGTGCTCGATGCCGGCGCGGTTCAGGACCTGGTCCACCGAGAGGTGGCCAATGTCGCGGTAGCGCATGTGCTCGCGGTGGAGCAGCGCATCGATCATAGAATTTTCGAAGTGGGTGCGACGCCACCAGGTGACGAAGGAGTTCGGATTGCCCATCCACCCCTTCGACTGAAGGTATGGCGTGGCCGCCTCGCGCAGCCCGCCCTGCATGTCCACGACCGTACCGTACTGGTCGAACATGCAGATCTTGATCCGGCTCCTCAGCGTCGCGACGTCGGCCATCTTCCTGCTCCTGGCTATTCCCTGACAGGACCATGCAGAAGCTTATTCAACTCGTGAAATGGATAAACCGACTGACACTATTGACTTTTATGATAATATAGGCAAACTGCGCACCTCCTCGAACATGTCGTGCTGCCGTGAGCGCCGCCGAAGGCCGCATCGACGGCTACGTTAGGCAACGGCTCGACCGGACACCGCAGTTCCACTGGCGTTGCGACGGCGGCATTTATGCATGCTCAAGATCCTTGTCCGGAGCGGCTCAATCCTTGGACTACGGAGCGGACGGTGCAGTCCATGGCCAAGGACGCGAACAGTGCTTGCCTTCGGCTCACTCATGGAGAACGGCACAGTCGTCCGAGGCTGAGGCAGACCGGCAGTAGATCAGGAATAACCTTACCGGTGAACTCGTCGAGTACGCTTCGAACCGCGTTCTGAGTGCTAGCGAGCAGGACAAACTCGCCCGGCAGCAACAAGGCGGCTTCCTGCTCCGCCAGTTGTCGCACTGCGTTGCGAGCGTCTTCCAGGTCACCCGGCGCGAAGAGCGGGCCGAGCCAGTCCGGCATGGCACGCAACACGCCAGGCCAGTGCGCCAGGTGCAGGTAGAGGCTCGGGATGACGCCGTCCGGAACGCCGTGCCGCGCAGCCAGAGCACGCACATCGGCAGCGGTCCGCGGCGGCAGATCGGCAAGGCTTGGCAGGACATCGAGCGCGGTTGACGCGTCCGGAACGGGCCCGGGCTGGAGCAGTGGGGCTGCAGGGGCCTCCGGCTTGGTCAGGCGCATGCGCAGGGCTGTCAGCGCCAGGAGGTTTGTAAGATTTCCACGCGTGTAAGCACCCAGGATTGCCCTGATCCGCTCCAGGTCTGCCTCGCTGCAGCCGGCCGACCGCCAGTCGGCCGTGCCGCCGGCAGGAAGGGGAATGGCCGCCGCCAGCCTACCGCGCGCGGCGTCCATGGCTGCTGAGGCGACGAGCGGCCGCACCGCGCTCCAGACCGGGGGCAGCACCCCAGGGAGCGCGGCGAGATGACGCCAGATCAGGTTGACTAGCGGGAGGCCAGAAACAGTCCTGATTTCGGTATAGATGGCAGCAACCTCGGGCGAAGCCTCGCTCTCGCGGACCTCGGGCAGACCCATCATCGTGCCAGCAGGGCGGGCAGTTCGGTCAAGCTTCGGATCTCCCGCACCGGGGTTCCTGGAAGGCGCTCACGCCGCTGCTCGTAGCGGTTGCACCAGACCACGCGCATTCCGAAGGCGGCTGCCGCATGGGCATCCCAGGCATTGGAGGACTGGAAGGCAATTGCCTCCGCCGGGACACCAAGACGGTCGACGGCGAGCTGATAGACGCGCGGATCGGGCTTGTAGGTGCGCAGCTCATCGACTGACAGTACGGCATCAAGGTGCTCGCCAATCCCGGCGCTCTGCACGGCACTGCCCAGCATGTCCGGCGAGCCGTTGGAGAGGATCGCGGTGACGAAGCCGGCCTCGCGTAGCTTGTGCAGCACCACCGGGACCTCTGGGAAGGTATGCAGCTGGCGATAGAGGCTCATTAGCTGCTCCCGTAACGCCGGGTCAGTAAGGCCGAGCGTCTCGAGCGCGAAGTCAAGGCTGTCGCCGGTCACCTGCCAGAAGTCGACATAGCGGCCCTGCAGGCCACGAAGCCAACTGTATTGCAACTGCTTGTCCCGCCAGAGTGTGGTGAGCGGCCCGGCCTGCGCACCCAGCACATCCGCGCAACCTGCCGCAGCGCTGGCAAAGTCAAAAAGTGTCCCATAGGCGTCGAAGACGCAGGCACGGATGCCGGTCAGAGGCTCGATCATCGTGTAGTGCGTCCGGATGTTGAGATAGCCTGCTGCGCCGTTCAGGCGGCCAAGGGTAGGTTGGCTGACAGGCGATGAGCAAGGCGGCGTTGCTTGGCAAGGGTCTGGTTTGGGGTACGGTAGCCGTGCCGGGCGACGAGCTAGGTGGATCGCGGCTTGCAGCCGTGCCTCACTGGTACGGGGTGCCTCGCGCTGTGCGTGCTCCTCGGTGACCTCCTTGCAGATTGCCAGGACGCCGCCCACGCCACTTGGTACGGTGGGCTCATCGATCGGGCTGAGACCGTAATCCCACCGGGCCTCCAGCCGGCGGCCGTGACGAAACACCGGGACTATTGCGCTCTCATGCCAGGTCGCCTCCCCACCCGCCATGATCGTCTCGATCTCCGGGCCGATGGCCGCGCACAGGGCGCTCGGCTCGCTCCGCGCGCTTACGCCCAGAACGTGCGGATGCCGTTCTGACCCGAGGATGGGAAGACAAGGAAGCGGAAATATAGCTACACCGACTGGCTGATGACCTCGGCTGGGAAGCGGTATCCGGCGAAGTTGGGGCAGGCGGCGGGGGCAGTCATCCCACCCGCCTACCCGGGGGTGAGCCGCTCGGGCGAGCCGGCGTGCCGCCAACTTGACGATGCCGGGACGATGATCTCCGCCTCAAGGTGACAGGCCATAATCCCGGCATGGACGTCGTCGCGGTCGTAAGCTCCATCAGCGGTGAAGGACGCGACAGGTCCGTCCACTCTCTCGAGCCGCGGGCCGACTTGCCCACCATCATCGGCATCGTGGCCCGTCAGCACCGAGGCGACGATCCGCCCCGCGTCGGCGTCAGTGGCGAGATGCAGTTTGCGCCACGACCGGCGTCGTCGGGTTCCGTGCTTCTCCATCAGCCACTCGCCGGGCCCGCAGAGCTTCAACCCCGTGCTGTCCACCAGCAGGTGCACGGGTTCCCTCCCGCCACGCGGCGGTGGCAGTCCAAGCGTGCCCGCCCTGCGGCTCATGGTCGAGTGATCCGGTACGGCGAGGTCAAGGCCGAGCAGGTCGAGGATCGATCTGATCAGGCCCTCGGTCTGGCGCAGCGCGAGGCAAAACACAGCCGGCAGTATCTGACCCTTCCTCGCAATGGTGGACACTTCGGATAAGCTCCTGAGGGAGCGAGGTGCCCTGATGATGCTCGTTGAACAACTTGCCAATGCCCTTGCCGCTTGCCTATTTACGCACAGTGCGCACGCCGCTTGCTGCGCTGACGTTACCGTCCGTTGAAGGTCGGCGGGCGGCCTTCGTGATGTGCTGCGATGCCCTCGGCCACGTCCTCGCTCCATTCAAGCGCGCGCCGAAGGCTGTCCGACAGATCTCGCGCGGCGCGGAAGCCGGGCTCTGTCCGCGCCGCAACGATGCGCTTCGCACCACGGATGGCGAGCGGCCCGCTGGCCGCGATCGCAGCAGCCATAGCCTGTGTCGCGACAGCGAGCTGATCGCCGTCTAGTACCGCCTGGACGAGGCCGAGGCGCTCCATCTCAGCGGCATCGACCTCTCGACCCGTGCAGATCAGCTCGATTGCCCGTGCACGGCCTACGGTCAGCGGCAGGCGGACCGGGGCACCTGCGCCGGGGAACCCCCCCCAGCGCGCCTCGGGCATTGCGAGGTTCGCATGACGCGCTGCAAGCCGGATGTCGCAGGCCAAAGCCAGTTCCACTGCCCCGGCTCGCAGGATGCCGTTGATGCTGGCGATGACAATCTGCGGCAGCGCCTCGATGGCGTCGAACACCGCGTTGGCGAGAAAGACGATTTCGAGAACTGCCTCCTTGCTCAGGCTGCCGCGTAGTTCGGGGTTCAGCATACCCATCGAGAAGATTTTCGATCCGCTTCCTGTAATGACGAAGACCTGGATATCCGTGCGCGTCGCGAGGTGGTCCGTAATTGCTTGGAGCGCCCGCAGCGCCGCGACGTCCAGCCGGTTCAGGTCTGTAGCGCGATCAATAGCAACGGTCGCAATGCCTCCTGCCTCCTCGTAGAGGAGGCCGGCCGCGCTCCAGTCAGAGGGGGCAGGATGTGTCATAATGCAGCTCCTAATTCACCTGGATGTTCGCGGCACGGATGAGGGCCTGCCAACGGGCCCGGTCCTCCCGTAGGAAGCGGCCAAGCGCCTCGGGATCCATGAAAGCGACCTCCGCGCCAGAAGCCGCCAAGCGGCGGCGGACCTCGTCTCGGCCGAGAATGGTTCGGAGGCGCTCTGCCAAGCCCCGTGTGACCTCCGCCGATGTCCCGGCGGGCGCAAAAACAGCCTGCCAGGAGCCGCGGACGAAATCGGGCGTTCCCAGTTCCGCGAAGGTCGGCACGTTCGGCATTGACGCGAGGCGGCGCTCGGCCGCGACGGCGATCGGGCGCAGGCGACCGTCCGCGACATAAGGAACGGCGGCGAAGGCGGCCAGGAGGAAGCCATCCACGTGGCGGCCGATCACGGCGTTGATCGCCTCACTGCCGCTGCGGAAGGGAACGTGCTGCCAAGTTGTGCCGAGCCGGCGTTGCAGCTCCTCCGCCGCAAGGTGACCCATGCTGCCGTTCCCGGCGGAAGCAAGGTTCAACCGCCCTGCCTGTGCCACGAGGTCGGGCAGCCCGGTGATGGAGACAGCTGGGTGCATGGCAAGGAGAAGCGGGCCAAAAGCGATCATGGCAATCGGCGCGAAATCTTTCTCCGGATCGTAGGAAACGTGGGCGAGTGACGGCGTGACCGAAAGAGCGGACAGCTCGGTGACGAGAAGAAGCTGCCCATCGGGCGCGGCACGTGCAGCGAGTTCCGCCCCCAGTGCCCCACCGGCCCCAGCCCGGTTCTCCACAATAAAGACCTGGCCGGTCTGATCGCGCAGGCTGTCAGCGACGATTCGGCCGATAGAGTCCGTGATCCCGCCCGCACCGTAAGGCACGACGATCCGCTGGGGTCGTCCTGAGGGCTGCTGCGCTGCGGCGGGCGCAGCGGCCAGGCTGGCCAGCAGCCCCGACAGGTTCCTTCGCGTGACGGCTACCGGCTGCCGCTCCCGAACAGGCTGTATCCCCGCCATTTCGTTCGGCGTCATTGCCATTCTCCCTTCCCATTCCGGCAGGGCCTCGCAGCCGGGGTGCGACCCGCAACCGCGGGACTAAGCGCCGGCTTCCGCCATATTTTGCGCAAGCTCCGCGTTGTACCGCCCGTCAAGGAGGATGAAGGCCAGCACACAGGGGGCACCCGAGCGGTTGCTCCAGGCGTGATTCGTGCCGCACTGGACCACCACATCGCCGGCGCGCACCAACGTCTCGCCGGTGTCCAGCACAAGGTAGATCTCGCCCGACAGCACGATGGCATAGTCGATCGTTTCCGTCCGGTGCATCATCGGGTGCCGGCCCGATCGCCTGTGCGTCGAGGCCGCCGCATTTCCAAGCGCTGCGAACTCGCGCGCGATCGCGCCGGCGTCGAGCAGCCCGCTCTCGGGCGGGATGTGGTTAATGCGGATCACGCTCCCGCCCGCCGCCGGCAGCTGTCGGCGGGGTCCGAGCGTCGGCTCCTCCGGCTGCGGAATGACCAGAGCTGGCGTCTCCGACGTCCGCCAGATGTCGTTCGACCAGAACCCTGGCCGTCCCGGAGATTCGTGGAGGAACGGTGCCGGTCCGTCCATCACCACCACTGCCCGGCCGGCCTCGTCATGGCCCGTCACAATCCGGCGCACCTTTCCGCTGCTCATGCTTGTCCTCCCTACTCAGCCTGGATGCCACGAGCGCGGGCCACAGTCCGCCACCGGCTGATTTCGGCGGAGATCCGCGTCCCCATCTCGCCCGGCGTGCCCCCCACGGGCTCGCCACCAAGCTCGCCGAGGCGAGCGCGTATCCCGGGCTGTTCGAGCACCTGGCGGATGGCCGCGTTCAGGCGGCCTACAACGGCCGGCAGCATTCCCGCTGGGCCGGCGACGCCGAGGAAGGAGTTGGCCTCGTAGCCCGGGAACGTCTCCGCCACGGCGGGGACGTCCGGCAGCTGAGGCATCCGCGCGGCGGAGGTTACCGCGAGCGCGCGCAGCGTCCCGGCCCGAAGCTGCGGCTGGACGACTGAGAAGGTGTCGAACATCACGTCTAGTCGCCCGGCCAGGATCTCGTTCAGCTGCTGCGAGCCGCCGCGGAACGGCACGTGGGTCATCTCGATCCCTGCGAGCGTCTCAAACACCTCGACGGCGAGGTGGAAAAGCGACCCGTTGCCCGGGGAGGGATAGGTAAGCTGCCTCGGCCGGTTTCGGGCCTCGCGCAGCAGTCCGTCCAGGCTTTGGACCGGCGAAGCCGAGGGAACCACCACGACCAGGGGGTAGGACACCAGCATCGAGACCGGCGTGAAGTCTCGCTCGGGATCGAAGGGCAGGCGGGGGAGCGTTGCCGCCTGGGTCGGGAAGGCACCGCTGACGAGCAGCAGCCGGTACCCGTCAGGCGCGGCCCGCGCGACGTTCTCGCTCGCCAGCAGGCCGCCGGCGCCACCGCGGTTCTCGACGAGGACCGTCTGGCCAAGCATCTCGCCGAGCTGCTGCGCGACGAGCCGCGCGACGAGGTCGGCGTTGCCACCGGGGGCGAAGCCCACGACGAGCGTCACGGGACGGGCCGGATAGTCCTGGGCCAGTGCCGGGGCGCCGGCCGACAGTCCCCCCAGTCCGGCGAGCAGCAGCGCGGCCCGGCGCCTCACGATTGGTCCTCCCCAGGCAGGGGAAAGCGGTAAAGCGTGGCCGGGTTCTCCACGAGGATGCGATGCATCAGCGCATCGTCCCCCACCCAGCCCGAGAGCGCGTCGAGCAGGTCGCCGTCGTTCTGCATGGCGTCATACTGGTTCACGTGCGGCCAGTCCGTTCCCCAGACCACGCGGTCCGGCCGGAGCCGCAGCACGCCCTCGACCAGCGGCCGCATGTCGTCCCACGGAAGCCCCTGCCCAGAGGTACGGTGGAGGGCCGACAGCTTCACCCAGCAGCGGTCGCTCCGCAGCAGTTCCAGCAGCGCCGCGTAGCCGGCGGAGCCGACCCCCTCCTCGGCCCGCACGCGCCCGACGTGGTCGACCACGATCGTGTTTCCGGTAGCGAGCAGGCGCGGCGCCAGCGCGACGAGCTCCTCCGAGCGGTTGACGTGGACGGCCACGTGCCAGCCGAAGGGCCTGATCCGCCCGGCGATCGGCTCCAGCGCGTCGAAGCCCAGCGTGCCCCGGACCACGGTGCTCAGCCGGCTGCCACTGAACCCTGCCGCGTCCAGCCGCTCCAGGTCGGCGAAGGGTGTGTCCTGCGCCGTCACTGCGACGCCGCGCAGGCGGTCGGGCGCGCTCCGGACGGCGGCCTCGGAGACGCGCGTGTCGGTGCCGTAGGCGCTGGAGTGCACGACGACCGCGCGCTCAATGCCAAGGGCGCCGAGCATCCGCAGCAGATCGCCGACGGGGGCCTCCGGCGGCGTGAAGGAGCGGTTGGGGGAGAGCGGATAGCGGTCGTAGTCGTCGAAGATGTGGACGTGAGCGTCGCAGGAACCCGGCGGTGGCGGTGAGCGAGGAGGGCGCGTGCCCCGGTCGGGGCCGAGGCATGGACGTGTCATGGCGTCGCCTTTCTTTGACCCGAACAGTAGGCGACGCCGCTCCCGCCTCCCATAGTCGAAACCGCACAACGTTTGTTCCTTTCCGGAAAGAGCGGCATGGACCGGCTGACCGCCCTCAAGACCTTCGTCGAGATCGTGGAAGCCGGCAGCTTCACGGCGGCCGCCGCCCGGCTCTCCTCGGGGCCGTCAGCGGTCACGAAGCGTCTTCTGGCGCTGGAGGGATCGCTCGGCGTGCGCCTGCTACACCGCACGACGCACGGCGTGGCGCTGACCGATGAGGGCGAGATCTGCCTCGAGCGCGCCCGCCGGGTGCTCGAGGAGATGGATGGGATTGAGCAGCAGCTCGCCGGACGGCACGAGAGGGCGTCGGGCGAGCTGCGCGTTGCCGTCCCCGCAGCGATGGGCCAAGTCTACCTGCTGCCCCACCTCTCCCGCTTCCTGAGCGCTCACCCGGCCGTCAGCCTGCGACTGGAGTACGAGGACGGCACGCCGGACCTCGTCAGGGGGCGGTTCGACCTCGCGATCCGGATCGGCGAGCCGCAGGATGGGCGCCTCGTTGCGCGGCGGCTGGCCCGCTCGTGGCGCGTGACCTGCGCCACGCCCGCCTACTTGGCCCGGCATGCCGAGCCCACCGATCTAGCGCAGCTCCGCGGGCACGCCTGCATTACCCTGCTGCGCGACGGTCGCCGGCGAGTCTGGCGGTTCCGGAGAGGAGAGGACGAGGTTCGGTTCCTGCCGCCCGCCGGGCTGACCGTGAACAGCGGCGTGGCGCTGCGCGGATGCGTGCTCGACGGGCTGGGCGTCGTGCAGTGCAACTCGATCCTGGTGGCGCCGGAGCTTGGAAACGGCGTGTTGCGCGCAGTTCTGCCGGACCTAGCGGTGCCCAGCGACGACCTCTACGTCGTTTACCCCAGCAACCGCCACGCGGTACCCCGCGTCGGAGCCTTCCTCCGGTTCCTCTTAGACGTGTTCAGGCCCTATGGAAGGCAGGATGGGGCGGCGTGACGGCGAACAGGATACGACCATGGGGTCGGGCCAAGATGGAGACAGCATGCGGGAACGCCACACCGGCAAAAGCCGGCGCGAGCTCAACAAGGAGGACAAGCTGGAGCGCATCAAGGAAGCCGCGTTCCACCTTTTCTCTACCAGGGGCTACGACGATACGACGACACGCGAGATCGCGGCCCGGGCGGGGGTTGGTATGGGCACCGTCTTCGTTTACGCCGAGACGAAACGAGACCTGCTCTTCCTTATCGTCAACGACGATCTGGAGGCCTGCGTCGACGTGGCCCGCCATGTGCGGAACGCGGGCCTGTCGCTCTACGACACGCTGATCGCCATCCTGAGGATCCACTACGAGTACTTCCACCGGACCCCCACGGTTTCTCGGGCCGCGCTGCGCGAGATGTATTTCTACCAGACCGGCAAACAGTCCGAGCGGTTCATCCGCCGGCGCGACTCGCTCGGCCAACTTCTGGAGGACCTTGTAGCGAGTGCTATGGAGGCGCGGCTAATCCACACCGTGGAGACAGCCGGGTGCGTCGCGGCTACGATTTTTGCCGTCTACCAAGTCCATGTCCGGCGCTGGCTGGCCGAGGAGACAACCTCCATCGACGCGGCGCTCGAGGATCTCGGCCGCCAGATCCAGGTCGTGATGAACGGCCTCTCGCCGCATCCGGACGTCTTCCGGAGCGAGCAGAGCCTGGCGCGGCCTTGAAGGGCGCGGCACGAAAAACGAAGCGCGGTCAATTTTTCCCGAGTTCCTCGCTTAGCCTAGTGGGAGCGTGACGTCGGGCTTGACCACTGGCTGGGTGGGTAGGTCTGGATACTTTGCAGCATTTCAGGCATCTAAGCCCAAAACCTCTGTTAGGGCGTCATCCTACCTCTCATAAATCTCGGTTCACGATCCGCAGCAAGGCGCGTGTACCGACCTATTTTTGAGCTTGATCATTTTTCAGGCCATTGGTAAGGCTTTCGCGTGATCCCAGGGCTGGCGCAGCCGGTGCGCGGCCAGAAAAGACGGGACAGGAGGAAGGCCTAGCCCATGGCACAGCAGCAAACGGCGGAACTGCCCGGACCGCGATCGCTGGACAACGCCAAGGCGTGGATGCTGGACCGCTTAGCGAAGCGGACGCATCCGTTGGGGTTAACAGAACCCGACACGACGCGGCGTACGATCGAGGCGTTGCAAGGCCTGGACGGCGAGAACTGGGCTGCGGCCTGGATGGAGACGGGCGACGCCTTCTTAGCGGCAGCCGAAGCACATGATGCCTCCGGCCGACGGGAAGAAGCCCGCGACGCCTACTACCAGGCATACGGCTTCTACTTCCTCGGCCGCTTTCCCTGCCCGAACCATCCGGCCAAGGAGCGAAGCTATCGCCGTGAACTCGAAGCTTACGTGAAGTTCGGAGCGCTCCTCGACGAACCGATTGTACCGGTCTCAATCCCCTTCCAAGCCGAGGGTGCGCTCTCCAACACAATCCGCTTCTACCTGCGCCGGCCGCGCGGCGCCACGCGCCCGCCGGTTGTGATCATGTGGGGCGGAGTCGATGCCTGGAAGGAGGAGATGACCGAGCTGTCCGACCAGCTTCTGGCGGCGGGGATCGCGACGGTCGCGCTCGACAACGTCGGAACCGGAGAGTCGCCAATCAAAGCGCGCCAGGACGGCGAGATCCAGTTCCTGCCGGTGATCGACTGGGTGCGCGCGCAGCCCGACCTCGACGGGGACCGCCTGGTCGTCCTCGGGCGCTCCTTCGGCGGGCATTGGGCGACGAAGCTGGCCCATCAGATGCCCGATGTGCTGCGCGGTGCGGTGAACTGGGGCGGCGGCGTCCACTACATGTTCCAGCCAGACTGGGTGGAGCAGTCCCGCTACCCCGACAGCTACCTGATGGAGCTGGTGGAGACGCGCAGCCGCATGCTCGGCGCGGCGGACGACGCCGCCTATGTGGAAGGGTTCCGCGTTCTGTCGCTGCTCGACCAGGGTCTCCTTTCGCGTCCCTGCGCCCCCCTTTTGCTGGTCAACGGCAAGGAGGACCGGCAGTGCCCGATCGCCGACATCCACCTCCTGCTCGAGCACGGCAGCCCGAAGACGGTCCGTCTCTTCCCGGGCGGGCACATGGGCTTCGGGCCGCACACTGTGCCGACCATCGTCGCCTGGATCGGGAAACGGTTAACGGTGCAGGAAGGAGGCCGCCCGTGAGCAACTGGCGCCAGATGATGCCGACGACGGAGGCCTACCTCCTCGACAAGGTCTTGTACCAGCTGCACCACAACGCGGAGGACCTCGCCGCCTACAACGCCGACAAGGCGGCTTACCTCGCGCGCTTCCGGCTGACGCCGGACATGGCGGCCAAGATCAGCGGCAACGACGTTGCCGGGCTCTACGAGGCCGGCGTCAACCCGTACCTGCTGCGGGCGCACTGCATTGGGGTCCGCATCCCCGAAGACGTTTCCCTCGCAGCGCTCCGGAGCCTCATGAAGGAAGGAGACGACAAGTGGCTCAGCTGACAGGCATCTACTGCGCGAGCCACACGCCGGTGATGCTGAACTTCCCTGACCGCATTCCGGCGGAGCTGCGTGGCGAGATCTTCGGCGCCTACGAGGCGATGGGGCGCGACTTCGCGGCAGGGCGGCCGGACGTCCTGGTCGTGCTCTCTAACGATCACCTGCACAACTTCTTCCTCGACAACTTTCCCGCCCTTTGCATCGGTACCGGCGAGAGCTACGAGAGCCCGATCGAGCACTGGCTAAAGGCGACGCGCCGCACCTTTGCGGGCGACCAAGCCTTCGGCGCCTACCTGCTGCAGGCGGCGCTGGAGGCCGATTTCGATCCGGCCTTCTCGATGGAGATGGTGCTCGACCACGGGTCTCTGACGCCGCTGGAGCTAGCTGGACTCGACCCCGACCTGCCCATCGTGCCGGTTCTCTTCAACTGCGTGCAGCCGCCAATGCCGACGATGCGCCGCTGCCACAGCTTCGGCCGCTTCCTCAGCCGCGCCATCCGCGCCTACGTGGGGGTGGAGCGCGTGGCAATCCTCGCCACGGGCGGCATCAGCCACGATATCGCCACACCGCGCATGGGCATGGTGAACCGTGACTTCGACGAGATGCTCCTCCGCCTGATGGAAGCGGGCGACACGGAGGCCGTGCTGCGCCACGCGACCGAGCAGGTGCACACCGCCGGCAACGGCGCTGAGGAGATCCGCATGTGGATGGCGGCGATGGGCGCGGCCGACGGGCTACCCTTCACCCGCACCTACTACCGCGCGGTCAACGACTGGTACACGGGCATCGGGATCGGATGCTTCTCCGGGAGCGAGGCCTCCGTCGATGGTTGAGGCGCCGGATGCTGGATACCGTCGGGCCCTCGTCATCGGTGGCGGGATCGCGGGCATGTCCGCCACGATCGCGCTCCACCGCGCCGGCTTCGCCGTGACCCTATGCGAGCGCGATCCGGAATGGCGGGTCTACGGTGCCGGCATCACCATCACCGGCCCGACGCTGAGGGCGATGGGTCGGCTCGGCATTCTGCCGGAGGTGCTGGAGCAGGGCTACGCCGCTGACGGCATCGACATCTGCGGGGCCGACGGGCGCCTCCTATTCGAGGTGGACACACGCGACGGCGCGCTGGACGGTATCCCCAGTGCGGGCGGCATCCTGCGCCCGGTGCTGCACCGCATCCTCTCGCGCCACGTCCTGGCGCTGGAGCCGGAGCTGTTGCTCGGCGTCACTGTTGAGGCGCTGGAGGTGACGGAGGACGGCGCCACGGCCCAGTTTAGCGACGGCCGGACGGCGCGTTACGACCTTGTTGTCGGGGCAGACGGCATCTACTCGCAGCTCCGCCGGCGCTTCTTTCCGGAGACGCCGTCGCCGCGCTACGCTGGCCAGCTATGCTGGCGCCTGATGACCGCGCGGCATCCGGCCATCGAGCGCCGCACCTTCTTCCTCGGCGGGCCCGTCAAGGTCGGGCTGAACCCGGTCGCGCCGGACCGGATGTACATGTTCCTCTTGGAGCCGCAGCCCGAACCCCTGCGCCGCCCCGAGGAGGGACAGCACCACCTTCTCGCCCAGCTGCTGGAAGGCTTTGGTGGGGTGCTGCAGGAGGTGCGGGATGGCCTTGGCCCCGACGCCGAGATTGTCTGCCGTCCGCTGGAGACCGTCTTCCTGGAAGGCGAGTGGGTCCGCGGCCGGCTCGTCTTGATCGGCGACGCCGCCCACGCCACCACGCCCCAGCTCGCCTCGGGCGCCGGCATGGGGATCGAGGACGCGCTCGTGCTGGGCGAAGAGCTGACCAGCGGGGTGGAAATTGCCGAGGGCCTTGGCCGCTTCATGAGGCGGCGTCACGAGCGCTGCCGCCTCGTCGTGGACGCCTCGCTGGAGATCGGCCGGCTGGAGCGCACCTGCTCCCCTCTGGAGGACCAGACCGCCGTTCTCCGCCAGGCCTTGGCCGTCCTCAACCAGGAATTCTAAGCGGCCATGCTCGCCCTCATCGATGACCACATCCTCCACGCCGCGCTGCACGGCGACGAGGCACGGTCGGCCGTTGTTCTCCTCCACTCGCTCGGCACCTGCGGAGCGGCCTGGGCAATGCAGACCCAGGCCCTCGCCAGGGCGCACTTCGTGATTTGTCCGGACTTCCGCGGCCACGGGCTGAGCGAGATCTCGCAGAGGGCGGTCACGGTGGAGCGTCTGGCCGAGGATGTCGGCGCCGTGCTCGATCACCTCGGCGTCGAGGCCTTCCACCTCGCCGGTATCTCCCTCGGTGGGCTCGTTGCGCAGCGCCTCGCAGGGCAGCGGGGTAGTGCCGTCCGCAGCCTGACCCTCCTCGACTCCAACGTTGTGAGCCTGAACCCGCCGATGTGGCGAGACCGGGCCGCGCAAGCACGGGCCGAGGGGCTGGACGCCCTGGCTGACGGGATCATGGAGCGATGGATGCCCGCTCCAGAGCGCGGGACGCCGGGCGGCCGCGCTCTGCGGACGATGCTCGGGCGCACCCCGCCCGAGGGCTACGCCGCGGCCTGCGAGGCTCTGGCAATGGCGGATTGCCGCGCCGATGCCGCCGCGATCCGCGCGCCCGCCACGGTCGCGGTCGGCGAGTTCGACCAGGCGACGCCGCGCACGGCGGCGGAGGCACTGGCCGGTGCCATCGCGGGATCGGTCCTGCGGGTGATCGAGGGGGCGGCGCACATCCCCCTGTTCGGCCGGGCCGAGGTTGTCACGGCCCTCCTGCGCGAGACCATCGCGCGGGCCGGAGAGTAGTGCCGAAGGCGTGGGCCTGGAGGCACTGCGCCGTCAACGAGAGGGAACGAAAACCATGAGAGACATCCTGACGGACCGGCCGCCCGGATGCGTGGCGCAACTCACCCGGCGGGCCCTCGGCGCCGCCCTGCTGCTGCCCGCCGCGGCGCGCGCCCAGGGCCCGAATGGGGGCTCGTCAACGCGGCCCGTCACGATCATCGCGCCTTTTGGCCCAGGCACGCCGCCCGACCTCGTAGCACGGATGCTGGCGGAGGCGCTGCAGCGTCAGCGGGCACAGCCCTTCGTGGTGGACAACCGCCCGGGCGCGAGCGGCACCATCGGCGCCGCCGCCGTGGCGCGCGCCGCGCCCGACGGCCAGACGCTGCTGATCGCCACCGGCACGGCGGCGATGAACGTCTCGCTCTTCCGCAGCCTTCCCTACGATCCTGTCGGTAGCTTTGCGCCGGTCGTATTGCTCGCCTCTGTGCCCTTCGCCATCATCGCGCACCCCGCGGCCGGCGCGACGCTGCCCGAAGTGGTGGCGCGCGCCCGGGCCAACCCCGGGCGCGTCAACTACGCCACCCCCGGGGTGGGCACGCCGCACCACGTCGCGACGGAGATGTTGAGGCAGCGCACAGGCATCCAGATCGAGCACGTGCCGTACCGGGCTGCCGGGGGCGCGGTGGCGGACATCCTGAACGGGACCGTCAGCCTCATGTTCCTTCCCGCCCCCCAGGCGGTGGAGCTGTCGCGGGACGGCCGCGTGCGCGTTCTGGCCGTGGCGACGGAAGCGCGCCTGCCCGAGCTTCCCGCCGTGCCCACCACCGCCGAGGCCGGCGTGCCCGACATGCTGATGAGCGACTGGTACGGCCTTTTCGCACCCGGCGCCACGCCGCCCGACACGGTCCTGCGCCTGAACGAGGCCGTCAACGCCGTGCTTCCCGCGATGACCCAGCCGCTCGCCGCTCAGGGCATGACGTCGCTCGGCGGCCCGCCGGAGCGGCTGCGCGCTCTCTTCGCCGCGGAGATCGCCCGCTGGGCCGCGGTGATCCGCACGGGCGGGATTTCCGCGGAATGACGCGCGTCACCATGACCATCCCGCACCGAACCCGCAGGTTGATGCCCGCGCTCGCGGCGGTGCTGGCGGCCGGCGGGATCGCGGTCGCGCCCCCTGCTGCGGCGCAGGAGGACTGGCCGCGCCGGCCGATCCGGATCATCGTGCCCTTCGCGGCCGGCGGGACGAGCGACATCATGGCCCGCCTTGTCTCGCCCCTGCTCTCGGCATCGCTGGGCCAGCCCCTCGTCGTCGACAACCGCTCAGGCGCGGGCGGCAACATCGGGGCCGAGGCCTGCGCGAAGGCCCCGGCCGACGGCTATACTTGGTGCATCGGCACGATCTCCAGCCACGCGATCAATGCCGCCGTCTACCCGCGCCTGCCCTACGACATCCTGCGGGACTTCGCGCCCGTGGCCTTGCTGGGCAGCCAGGCGAACGCGCTCGTCGTTGGCGTCGCCGCCCCGGAGAAAAGTGTCGCGGACCTCGTCGCGGCGATGCGCGCGCGGCCCGGCGGGATTGCCTACGGCTCGCCGGGGATCGGCACCTCGGCCCACCTCGCCGGCGAGCTTCTTGCCCAGACGATCGGGGCCGGCGCGGTCCACGTCCCGTATCGTGGCAGCGCCCAGCTCCTGAGCGACCTCCTCTCGGGCAACCTGTCCGTCGCCTTCGACAACTTTGCGCCTCTCTGGCCGACGGCACGGGAGGGCCGCGTCCGCGTCCTCGGCGTCGGCAGCCCGGAACGCCTCCCGCAGGCGCCGGAGGTTCCGACCATCGCGGAAACCCTGCCCGGCTTCGTGAGCCTCTCCTGGAGCGGCCTCTTCGCGCCGGCCGGCACGCCGGGGACGATCGTACGACGCCTGAACGAGGAGGTGTTGCGCGTCCTGAACGATCCCGCGGTGGTCCGCCGCTATGAGGAGCTCGGGCTCACCTTCACCCCTTTCGATCCGGCAGGCTTCGCCGCCTTCGTGGAGGATGAGGTTCGCAAGTGGGGCGAGGTCGCGCGGCGAGCGAACATCCGCGCCGATTGAGGAGAAAGCTCTCATTCGTATCGCTCTCATTCACGCCCTGCGGCACTCTCCGCTCCCGGTGGAGGCGTCCTTCGCACGTCTCTGGCCCGAGGCGCGGCTGATGAACCTGCTGGACGACAGCCTTTCCGCCGATCTCGCGAGCGAGGGAAGGCTGACGCCCGTCATGACGGAACGTTTCCTGTCTCTGGCGCGGTATGCTGTGGGGACGGGCGCGAACGCCATCCTCTTCACCTGCTCCGCCTTCGGGCCCTGTATCGAGGCCGTGGCAGCCGCGCTCGCACCCATGCCGGTTCTCAAGCCGAACGAGGCTATGATTGAAGAGGCCGTGGCCCTCGGCCAGCGCATTGGGCTGTTAGCGAGCTTCGCGCCGACGCTCGCCTCCATGCCGGGGGAATTTCCGACCGGCACGACCTTGGAGATGAAGCTGGCGGAGGGAGCGCTCCACGCGCTTGACCGGGGTGATGCCTCCGAGCACGACAGGCTTGTCGCCGAGGCCGCAGTGGAGCTCTCCTCCTGCGACGTGATTGCCCTGGCCCAGTTCTCCCTCTCATCTGCAGCAGGAGCCGTGGCGGACCGGACAGGCCGTCCCGTACTTACGACACCTGATAGCGCCGTTCGCAAACTTCGTCGGCTCCTCAACGGTTGAGAGCCTCCTTCACGACGGCTAGCTCAGCCGTCGTGAAGGAAGTGTACCGGTGACCATAGTCAGAGGAGTGCCTGCTTACTTTGGGTACGCACCAAATCGAAGGGTGACTTAAATCGGCGGCCAATCCCGCCGGCGCCCCCAGGCCCGTTATCCGGCCGCCCAGGCAGGTGCCTCGCACCACCATTTTAGAAGATGCCAAAGCCCTTTACGCCCGCCGCAAGCAGACCGTCGAACCCGTCTTCGGCATCATCAAGGCGGCGCTCGGCTTCACTCGTTTCCACCTCCGCGGGCTCGCCAAGGTCACCAGCGAGTGGACTCTGATCGCACTCGCCTACAACTGCCGCAGGCTGCACCGCCTGCGGCAGGCGTGATCAAGCCTCTCCGCGTCAGACAGCCTCAACCGCAGACGCAAAGCCGACAGGCTGCTAGAGATAAAGGAGCTCGCCGTTGATCCTCAGGTACACCTCATCCATGTGCCAAGTGTCGCCCGGTCTTGGCCGCCGCTTGCGCAGCTTGGCCGCGAACTCCGCGCCGAAGCGGAGCCACCAGCGACGGATACTCTCGTAGCTGACCACTATGCCTCGCTCGGCCAGGATCAGCTCGATGTCGCGCAGGCTCAGGCTGAACAGGTGGTAGAGCCAGACAGCATGCTGGATGACCTCGGCCGGGAAGCGGTAGCCGGGGTAGGTGGTGGGCTCGGAAGGCATCCCGCCAGCTTCACCCGACCATTCCGTTTCAGCCAGAGTTGAACAACGTGTCAATGCCCGTCTTAGCCATCAATCCGCTCCGGCCCCCGCCTCGCGCGCAAGTGCAACCCAGAATGGCAATTCGCGAGCAACGTGCGCGGCGAAGTCGGCGGCGCTACCTGATTGTGGTACGGCGCCACGCTGGATGAGCGTATCACGGACGTCCGTGGCCTCTAATGCCGCATTGAACGCCGCGTTCAGCGTGCGAACTCGCTCGGCCGGTGTGCCCAGCGGCGCAAAGATGCCGTCCCACGCCTGCAACTCGAAACCCGGCAGGCCTGCCTCGGCAAGAGTGGGTACCTCGGGCGCAGAAGGCATCCGTGTGGAGGTGGTGACACCGAACGCCTTGAGGCGGCCTGCCTGGACTTGAGGATACACTGTCACAACGAGGTCAATGAACATTTGGACTTGGCCGGCGAGTAGCGCCGTCAACGCCGGCGCGGCGCCCCGATAGGGAACATGCGTCATCTCTGTACCGGTCGCATTGCGGAACATGACGCCAGCCAGATGCGAACTCACGCCGTTGCCTGCAGATGCGAAGGAGACTTCTCCAGGATGCGTCCGCACAAACGCGATCCACTCCGCCAGGTTAGTCGCCGGCTGTGAGGAATTTACAACCAGCATGAGCGGAATCGAGCTTAGTCGTGCGACCGGGACGAAATCGCGGATCGGATCGAAGCCGGGGTTGCGGTAAATAGCGTGATTGATGCCGTGGGTGCCATTATGCCCGTAGAGCAAGGTGTAGCCATCTGGTGCGGCCCGCGCGACTTCGCCGGCCCCAATGTTGCCTCCCGCGCCCGGCCGGTTGTCGACGACAATGGGCTGTCCGAGGGCCTGCGCCACGCGGCCGACTACCAGCCGCGCGAGGATGTCTGCACCGCCAGCGGGCGGGAACGGGACCACGAGGCGAACCGGCCTCGACGGAAATGAGGCTTGGGCGACAGCCAGTCCAGGGAGGGCCGTTCCCCCTAACGTTCCAATGATTCCGCGCCGTGTGATGTTCATGGCTGCATCCCTGTCTTTCGCGGCTCCTCAGCCGTCGGACGTTAGGCCGAACTCCCGCAGGTCGGGCCAGTCGGTACGATGGATCAGCTCAATCCGGAGGCCGTCAGGGGCCTCTATAAAGGCAGCCGAGGTGGTAGGATTGATGCTTTGTGGCGGCATGGAGAACCTCACGCCTTTCGCCGCAAGGCTGCGGCAGAAAGCCTCAAAATGTGTGCCTACGCGCAAGGCGAAATGGTCCACCGTGCCACGGGAGCTTGCCTGTCCGGGAGCATCGCCGGGGCGCACACCGCGCAAGATGACCAATCCGCCGGCTACGGCCACGTAGACCTGCAGCGCTCCGAGCATCTCGATCTCACTGAGGATGCGCCCGCCCAAAATCTCCGCATACCAAGCCGCCGAGCGGCGCGGGTCCGCGCTGATCAGATGGACGTGGTCGAAGGTCAGCATGGCCGTCGCCTAGCGCCGAGTCCAATCGATATAGTAGTCAACGGCGCCGGGATCAGTGTTCACCTCTATCAACATCGGGCAGGCGGCATCCCGGGCCGCCTGCAGAGCCGGCGCCAGATCTTCGACCCTCTCGACACGCAGGCCCGCCACGCCGAGGCTTCGCGCAAAGCCGACATAGTCCACTGGCGGATCCGCGAGCCACCCGAACGACGAGAGCTCCGCCTCCGTCCAGCCGCGGTTGGCGCGCGCGCCTTGCGCAACGTCGTGCCAACCGCCATTGCGCAAGACGATCACCACCACTGGCGCCTTCCACAGCGCCGCGGCGTGAAGGCTGTTGCCGGTGAACATGAAGCCGCCGTCGCCGACGACGACGACGACGCGCCGGTCCGGGACCGCTAGCTGGATGCCGATGGCAGCCGGTAGGCCCCAACCCTGCGCGCTCGCGCGGGCGGAGATGCCGAAGTAGCGCGATGGATCGCCAAGCCGGCAGAGATCAAGCATATACGCCGTGCCGGTTGTCGAATGGTCCACAAGAATGGCGTCATCGCCAAAAGCCGCTTGCACCTCGTCGATCAGCCGCGGCACGCGGACTGGCGTTTCCTCCCGTCCTTGCCGAGCGACTTTGCCCAGGCGGACTTGGCGCGCACTGCCGTGCTCCGCCGCCCAGGACAGGCGCTCAGGGCTCCGTCCGTCCGCCGCCAGGGATTCGGCTAGCGCGCGTAACGTGGCCGCCGGATGGCCGAGCAAGCCGACATCCGCCCAGATCTGCTTCCCAAAGTCGAGAAGATCGGGCGAGAGGAAGATCACCTTTGCGGTCTCGGGCGGAAGCGTCGATGTGGGCGTCGAGGCTGTGAATTCGGCACCCGCCACAAGCACAACGTCGGCCTCCTGCACCACTGGCGAGGCCGGTGAGAAGCGGCCAGCGTAGAGCGGGTGGTCGTTCGGAAAGCCTAGATAGGCAACATAAGGTTCAGACATCACCGGTGCGCTAAGCGCTTCCGCCAGCGCGACCAGGGCTGGCACAGCGCGCAGCTGTGTGACGTCGCCGCCCGCGACGAGAAGAGGGCGGCGGGCCTCGCGGAGGAGGCCTACGGCCGCAGCGATGCCGGCGGGATCAGCAGGCGCCTCTCGGAACAGCCTTAGCCGGTCCGGCCGGGCCATCGGCGCCAAGGCGGCCACCACCTCTTCGTCTACCTCCTCGGTGTAGAGGTCCATCGGAAAGGCAAGGTGGACGGGTCCCATCGGTGGCGTGGAGGCAATCAGGGTGGCGCGGGCGATCGCCTCGGGTATGCGTTCAGCCATCGGCACCTCCCAGCTCCACTTTGTGAACTGGCGCGTTGCTTCGGTGATGTCACCGGGCACCGTTGCGTACTGATCACGGCGCTCGAGCCGGCGACTGCCAGTGGTCGTGGTGAACAGCATCGGGCTTCGATCCGCCCAGGCCGTGGTCAAGCCCATGAAGGCCAGCGCCGTGCCCGAGGCATGGTAAAGATTGACGAAGGCGGGACGGCCCGTCGCGCGCCCGAAGCCGTCTGCCATCAGCCCTACTGCCGTCTCGCTTGGCCCAGTCAGGTAGCGTATGCTGCCGTGATGGCGCTTCAGTGCGTCGAGCAGCGGATGGATGCCGACGCCCGGGACATTGAACGCATGCGTGATGCCGTTGGTGATGAGGCATCGCGCAATCAGCTCGGCGCCGGTGATAAGCATTCGAGCCTCCTAGAGTCCACCCATGACGTCGATGGTCGTACCAGTGACGTAGGACGCAGCAGGCGACAGCAGCCAACTGACTGCCGCCGCAACCTCGTCCGGCGTGCCCATGCGGGCCATGGGCACGCGCGCGAGCAGGTCTTTGACCCGGTCTTCGCCATGACCCTTGTGAACCTCGGTGTCGATGATGCCGCAGCGGACCGCGTTGACGCGAATCCCCTCTGACGCGAGTTCGCGAGAGAGGCCGAGCGTCATGGTTTCGATCGCGCCTTTGGACGCTGCGTAGTGGACCCAAACATCAGCGGAGCCCGTCCGCGTCGCGCCAGAGGAGATGTTTACGATGGCACCGCCCTGACCACTGCGCTGCGTAGACATTCGACGCGTCGCTTCTCTCGAACACAGGAAGGAACCGAAGACATTGGTGCGGAACGTTCGCTCCAGCTGGTCCTGGCGCAAGTCGCGCAGACGGGCACGCCCGCCATTGGTGGCTGCATTGTTCACCAGGGCACGCACGCCTCCGAAAACGCGGTCGACCTCCGCAAAGGCCGAGAGGATGTCAGATTCGATCGAAACGTCGGCCCGGATCGCAAGGCCCTCAACTCCTGTAGCCCGGATCTCCGAGAGGGTAGCTTCGGCCTCTGCGCCACGGTTCAGGTAGAAAAAAGCGACGGGCATCCCTGCACGGGCCGCCTGCACAGCGATGCGCGAACCGATCCCACGGCCACCACCAGTCACCACGAGCGCGCCCTGCGGCACGACGGAACCCTCTGCGGTCAATTTTTCCCCGCCTCTCATCGGAACATCGGACGATGCGCTCGTGCGAACATCTGTTGGCCAGCCTATGGCTGTGCGAGCAAATCCGTCAACGTTACCGTAGAGGCTCTTGTCGGCATCCGGGGTGATGGAGGCTGGCGGCGCCAATTTGGGTATGATGGCGGCCGTAAACGGTCGGCGCTAACCGGTGAACACGAGGGACTTTCGTCACCATGGCCTCGGTGGGCCCGGTCAACCTCGCGTGCCTGCTCGATGATGCGAAGTGCTTCGCCATGGTGCGCCAGCACTGCTGGCCGGATGGCATCCGCTGCCCCGGATGCGGCGCTGATGCGGTGGTTCGGAACGGGCATGACGACACCCAGCCGCATCGGCAAAGGTATCGCTGCCAAGCCTGCGCGTCGCGCTTCGACGACCTCACCGGGACAGGGCTGGCCGGGCATCACCAGCCGCTTCGGGTTTGGGTGCTGTGCCTGTACTTTAAGGGGCTGAACCTATCGAACCGGCAGATCGCCGCGGAGCTGGGCCTGAATGCTCCGGACGTCCAGGTCATGACCGAGCAGCTGCGCAACGGCCTTGTCGCGAAGGCACCTGTGGTGAGCCTGTCGGGTGACGCGGAGATCGACGAAGTCTACGTGGTGGCCGGGCACAAAGGACAGCCGGGCGAAGTCGCAAAAAGGGGCGTTTGGGACGATGCCGCAAGCTGGCAGGTATGCCGGGCCGCGGGACGATGGAGAAGGACAAGCCGCCGATCCTTGGTCTGATCCAGCGCGGTGGCCAGGTCGTGATGCGCATGCTTGCCAACGTGCGGCAGAGGACAATCCAGCCGGTCATCATGGCAACCATCGTTAAGGGCAGCCTGATCCACACGGACGAGTACGACATCTACGCGCGCCGACCGGCCTGGGGGTACCGGCACAAGACGGTCTGCCACAGCCGCGGCGAGTATGCCCGCGACGAGGATGGTGACGGCTTCTGCGAGGTCCACGTCAACACGATGGAGGGCGTCTGGTCACTGCTCCGCTCCTGGCTGCGTCCACACCGCGGTACCTCAAAGGACAAGCTGCCGCTGTATCTCGGCTTCTTCGAGTTCGTGCACAACGCGCGCCGGCGTGGAAAGGCCCTGCTCAGCGCCCTTGTCGCTACCCTGGTCAGGTGAGGCGCTCCATCACCCCGGAAGCCGACAAGAGCCATGAACAATAGGTGAGTGGTGCCCGCTGGCCGCCTGGCGCAGAGTGGCCGGCGGGTGAGGCATACATCCTCATAATGCGCCACCCGCTTTTCGTTCAGGCCGCGCTCTTGCGCTGGATCAGACCGCAGGTTCAAGCGCGTTATAGGGGGCGCGCTGCGTCGTGTACCGACGAGCGCCGTACGACCGAGATGGCTGTCCCTATCGGTGTGCTGAACCGTGTGTTTGATCTCGAACGCCCAGACTTATGTGCGCGTCGCGTGATCGCGGATGCTTCCGAGGCTCACCGCGCTTGCAAGCCGATTCATGCTACTCAGTCCCACGCTGGCTGAATGGCCAAATTCAAGCTTAGTTCAGGATCTCCTGCAGACGGGCGCTCATGGTGACTTGGACCTTAGGGTCGACTCCGGCAGAGGGGCCACCTCCAAGGTATTTCTCGGCAATCTCCTCTGTAGCCAAAATCTCCTGAGACGATCCCTGTAGTACGATGCAGCCCATTTCTATTACGTAGGCGCGGTCAGACACTTTAAGACTCTGTCGCGCATTCTGCTCGGAAAGAAGTATACTCAAACCGGCATGACGCAGTTGGGTGACCAAGCGGAAGATCTCGCTAACCAGCAGGGGGGCAAGGCCAAGCGAGGGCTCATCCAGCAGCAGGTAGCGTGGGCGGCCCATCAGCCCTCGTGCGATCGCCAGCATCTGTTGCTGTCCGCCAGAGAGGTTGCCGGCTGCCTCTCCCATACGGTCCTGTAGCGTGGGAAAGAAGTGGCAGCTCTTCGCGATCCGCTCCTGCAGCGCGGCGGCGTCTCGCATCTCCTCGCTCGCATAGGCGCCGAGGATGAGATTGTCCTTCACCGACAATCCGCCGAAGATTTGCCGTCCCTCCGGCACATGGGCGATACCCCGGCGTACCCGACCGCGTGGCGAGAGCCCGTCAATCCGCTCACCATCCAGTAGAATACTGCCACCGCGGCAGGGAAGAAGCCCCGAAACGGTGTTCACCAGCGTTGACTTGCCGGCGCCGTTAGCGCCGATCAGCGCTACCACCTCCCCTGGCTGGACCTTCAGGCTGCATTCCCGCAGCACTGCGTTCCGACCGTAACCGGCGGAGATCCCGTGCAGCTCAAGCACTAGCCACCTCCTCGTCGCGCCCGACATAGGCTTCAATCACACGCGGATTGCCCCGAATTTCGACGGACGTGCCGTCGGCCACCACGCAGCCCGCATCCAGCACCACGATCTGGTCGGCAATGTTCATCACCAAGGCCATGTTGTGCTCCACCACCATGATCGTGACGCCATTGCCCCGCACGGCTCGGAGTAGAGCGGCGAGCTCGACCGTCTCCGTGTCGTTCAGCCCGGCAGCTGGCTCGTCCAGCAGCAGCACGCGAGGTCGGGCCATTAGCGCACGGGTTACCTCCAGCATCTTCTGCGCGCCCATGGGCAAATCGGTCGCAGCCGCATCGCGGAAGGCGGACAGGCCGACGAGGTCTAGCAACCCCTCCGCCCGCCGAGAAAGGGCCTGCTCCTCTCGCCTGGCGCCACGCAACCAAAGCATCTGCGCGAGACCGGAGGAGTGCTGGTGCATTCGCGCACCGGCCAGTACGTTCTGAAGCGCCGTCATTCCTGGGAAGACGCGGGCAGTCTGAAAAGTGCGGACCAACCCACGCGCAGCGATGCGCGCGGCGGGGCAACCCGTCAGCGTCTCGCCAAAGAGGCGCGCCTCGCCGGAACTCGCCGGGTAGAAGTTTGTGATTAGATTGAAGATGGTGGACTTGCCCGCACCATTCGGGCCTATCAGCGCGCAGAGGCTCCCCTCCGGCACAGTGAAGGATGTGTCATTTAGCGCCAGGACACCACCAAAGTGCTTGGACAGGTTGATGGCTTCGAGGGCGGTGCGTGTCATACGCGTGTCTCCGTTGTCTCCCGTGTCGCCAGCGGCCTCGGCAAGGATGAAATCGGCCTCATCCATCCGGCCAGCATGACCAAGCGTCCGTAAATGCCTTCCGGCAGAAATCGGAAAGCGAGGACCAGCAGGGCGCCCTCGGCTAGCAGTCGGTAGGTGGCGAGCGGCTGGAAAAGTGTCGGCAAGAGCGTCAGCATAGCCACGCCCAGCAAGCCGCCGACGAGCGTCGCCTCCCCGCCAAGGACCAGCATTGCGATGAGTTGGAAGGAGCGCATGGTAGAGACCATGTCTGGTGAGAGGAACTGAAACTGGAAGGCATAGAGGCTGCCCGCAAGCGAACCGAGCAGAGCGCTGAGCACCATTGCGGTCACTTTGATGTGCCCGACGCGCATGCCAAGCGCCGCAGAGGCACTCTGATCCGCGCGCACTGACATAAGCGCGCGGCCGAAGCCGGAGCGCAGCCCGCCGGCGAGTAGCAGGACCAGCAGCACGACAGCCGCGAGGACGAGGTAATACATCCGCTGCGGCGTATCGAAGGCGAGCGGCCCAACCTCCAGGATTGGAATGCCGACGAAGCCGGACGGGCCGCCGGTCAGATCCACCAGCCCGATTGCAAGGGAGTCGATCAACAGCGCGAAGGCGAGAGTGGCAAGCGCGAGATAGTGGCCACGGAGCTGCATCGTCACCAGCGCAAGCACCATGGCGCAGATGCCCGAGAGCAGCAGCGCGGCCAGGATGCTGAAAATCGGTGACCATCCGTAGGTAGCGGAGAGGATGGCCGCCGCATAGCCGCCGATTGCCATGAAGCCGGACTGCCCAAGGCTGACCTGTCCGGCGAAACCCATCAGCACGTCCAGACCCAGCACGGCGATGAAAACAATCAGCGTGATCGAGAGTGACTCCATCATGCCGGGTGGCAGCGGCAGGAAGGGAGCCGCGGCCAGTAGGGCGAGCAGCATCAGCCCCAGAGTGACAGAGGCCGCGCTGTCGAAACGCACCAATGATCGGTGGGCGTGCTGGTCGACCCGTACATCGGTGCGCTGCGGGCGCCCGACGCTGAACATGCCGGAAGGGCGAAGCACGAGTACCGCGAGCAGCAGGACTAGGGCGAGGGTAGTGGAAAAGATCTCAGACAGGTAGCCGGCAGCGAGTTGCGTCGCGACGCCCAGCACCAGACCGCCAGCGACGGCACCTACGAAGGAGCCTATCCCTCCGATGGCCACGGCGATAAAGCCGAAGGTGGTGTAAAAGCTGGCTGTGTCGAACTGCATGGAGGCGATGGGTGCGATCATCACCCCCGTTACGGCCCCTATCAGTGCCGCAATGGCCAAGCTGAGCAGCATCATGCGCGGCACGTCAATGCCCATCAGCCGTGCGGCCGTGCCGTTCTCGGCACAGGCGCGCAGGGCGCGGCCGGTTCGCGTGCGCTGCAACAGGTACCAGAGCACCCCGGTCATCACCACACAGGTACCCAAGACCCAGAGTCCCTGGGAGGGGACGCGCAGCCCGGCGACCACCACCGGTGCCTCGCCGGAAAAGGGCGGCATGGCATAGGGCTGACTGCCCCAGAGAACGAGTACCAGCCCCTCAAAGAAAATCAGGAGCCCCGCCGTCAGCATCAGCGTGCTACTGGGCGGCAGGGTGGAGATGGCAGGCAGCAGGGTAAAAGACCCGAGCAGGACCACCACCCCGACGGTGACAAGTGCCGCCCCCGCCAGAGCGAGCGGGACCGGCAGGTCCAGCACCGTCTGGAGGAAATACATGGCCATCGCCCCTAGGACGCAGAAGGCGCCCTGCGAGAGGTTAACGATGCCTGTGACGCGATATACTAGCGAAAAGCCAAGCGCGATCATCGCGAAGACGCTGCCCTGCAGCAGGCCGCCGATCAGGATCTGAAGAAAGGTGCTCATAACGGGGCGTTATGGGGTCAAGGGCTCGCCGCCCGGCCGGCTCACCACCGTCCAGCGGCGCGCGGCAGGGTCCCAGCGGGTGACGACAGCGTTGGCTATGCCGAGCCCGCGGGAGGGCACTTGACGGAAGTCGTAGATGCCGCTGATGCCCGCCCAGCCGGTCAGACCCTCCATATGCGCCTTGACCTGCGCGGCCGTGGCACCGGGGCCGAGCTTCCGCAACGCCTCCACCAGCAGGTTGGCGGCGTCCCAAGCGAGCGCGGCCCGGTTGTCGATCCCGATCTTCGCCTCGTTCATTGCCGTATAGAACCGCTGCTGCGCCTGCTCCACCCCGGGCTCGTAGGTGAGGCGGCCCTCATGCGGCGGAAAGAGAGAGGTGGCGATGTAGAGCTCACGCGGGAGGAACTCGGCGTACTGGTCCATCTGTTCAAAAATCTGGTTGCCGTTCGTGGTCATTACCGGGATGTTCAGCCCCGCTTGGACGATGCCTTTGAAAACGGTGGCGATTGGGCCCCCGGTGGTCCAGGTGACCAGAACCTGCGGGTCGGCGGCGCGGATACGCTCCATCTGTGCACTGACGCTCACGTCGGTCTGGTTGAAGCGGGCGTTCTCCACGATCTGAATGCCAGCGTTATCCGGCATTCGCAGGGCAGCGTTCACGCCGTTCTGGAAATCCTGTCCAGTAGCATCGGTGGAGGAGATCAGTGCTACCCGCGTCCAGCCTCGCGAGCGGAAGTAGCGGAAATCTGCAGCCAGCAGGTCATGGGTAGAAGTACCGGAGGAGTACATATAGCCACCGGCCGCTGGCTGGATGGCCGGCGACAGACAGTATGTGAAGGGCCCGTTGCGAACCAGCGGCACCATGGCGTTGCACATGGCCACGAGGGAAGAGCCAAGCAGCACGGCCGGCCGCTGTGCAACCGCCGCGTTGGTTAGCTGCACCGTCACCTGTGGGCTGCTCTGGTCGTCACGGTACACGAATTCCAGCTGACGGCCGCCAACCCCGCCATCCTTGTTCACCTGCGCCTGCAGGGCCTGAAGCGTGCGCTGTTGCCCCTGGCCCAGGAAGGCACCATTGCCTGTTAGCGGCAGAATGACAGTCACCTGTAACGGCGACTGGGCCCGGGCAGCGCCGGCAACCAGCATGAGCAGCATCAGCGCGGCGAGGCCGACACGTCGGCCTTTGTGGAACGGGTTCATCGTCTCTTCTCCCTGCGCCGCGCACTCTGTGGCGCGCGGTCTGCATATTTGGATAGCGGGTACGGGTCGCTGAGGAGCGACACCGCTCGAAAGCACCGATCTTTTCAGCTTTCAGCGATGTGTGGCACCGCCATCCACAGCGATGGCTTGGCCGGTCACGAAGGCGGAGGCGTCGGACGCTAGGAACAGCGCCGTGCCGATCAGGTCCTGCGGGGTTTGGGACCGCGGGATGCACTGCGTGGCCGCGATGGCGGCGCGCTGCTGTGGCGTCACCGTCGCTCGCTCCACCTCCGTGAAGGTCGCGCTGGGCAGAATGGCGTTCACTGTCACCCCGTCCGGCCCCAGTTCCCGCGCCATGGAGCGGGTCATCCCAATCACGGCGGCCTTGGAGGTAACGTAGTGTAGGTAGTTAGGCCGCCCCATAGAAACGGTGGAGGAGGAGAGATTTATGATCCTCCCACGTCCGGCCGCCCGCATCGGCGCCGCGACAGCGCGCGCGCAGAGAAAGGTTCCCGTGACGTTGACGCGCATCACCGCGTCCCATTCCTCCAGCGGGATCTGTTCGAAGGGCCGCATGGCCAAGGTAGAGAAGATGGCGGCGTTGTTGATCAGCGCGTCTACCCGGCCTTTGCGGTCCATCACCTCTGCGACGAGGCGATCGACGGAGGCGGCGTCGGAGACGTCCACGGCTCGAGCGATGGCCTCGTGACCAGCCTCCTCAATTTCCCGCGCCACGGCATCGCCGCGCGCCGCGTTCATCTCGGCAATTACAGGGACCGCGCCGGCCGCGGCAAAGGCCTTGGCGAAGGCGCGGCCTATCCCCTGACCCGCGCCGGTGATGATGGCCACATGGCCTCGCAAATCGAATGCGTTGCCCACGCCCGGGCGGGTAGCCGTTATAACGGTCATTGGGCGCTTCCCCGATCCATCTTGAACCGCCGGTCTGGCGAGTGCCGGACCGTTCAACGTCAAATATCAGGCGAGATGCTTAAGAATTTGACCTGCGTGTAGGCCAGCAGCTCGTCGATGCTCTCCTCCCGGCCCAATCCGGACTGCTTTAAGCCACCGAAGGGCAGAGCGAGGAAATGATCGGAGCTGTTGTTCACCCAGACCAGCCCGGCCTTGATGCGTGATACGGTGCGGTGTGCCCGCACCACGTCCCGCGTCCAGATCGATGCTGTAAGCCCGTAGTCCACGGCACTGACCGCCTCGATCATCTCGCCCTCGTCCTCCCACTTCAACACGGAAAGAACGGGGCCGCTCCGCGCGGTTCTGGAAGGCGGCCATGGCGTCCTCTCTAAAGCCGGAAGGATTCGAGCGAGGCGGGGTGGAAGAGGTCCTCGGGCGCGAGGCGGCGGGAGGAGAGGCCCTGGGCGTGATGGGCCGCGAGGAAGGTGTCGATGCCCGCGCGGTTGGCCTCCAGCCCGTAGGACCAGAAGTCTTCGCCCATCAGGGCGCGGGCGTGCTGCAGGCGCTCCTCCACGAAGGGAAGCGTGACCTTGGTGGCGGCGGTGTTGGAAAGGCGCGCGAGGGCGAAGGACTTGGCTTCCTCGAAGGCCTTCACGAGGGCACCGGGGAGATAGCGGTGCTGTTCCGCCACGTCCTTGCGGATGCCCAGCACGTGCATGATGGGGAAGATCCGGTGCTTGCCGTACCATTCGGAGGCGGCGGCGACGGGGTCGGACCAGAGGCGGCCGACCTGGGGATGGCCGCGCTCGAAGCAGGAGGGGGCGCGCGGGCCGATCACGGCGTCGATGGTGCCGTCGGCCAGCGCCGAGGAGATGGTGGCGCCGGCGGGCAGGCTTTCGAGGCGCACGTCGGCGGGCAACCTGAGGGCGATCTTCTCCTCGCGCCCGGGATGCTCGTAGCCGCCGCGCACCCAGGTGATGTCGGCGGGCTTCACGCCGTATTCCTCGAGGATGGCGCGCACCCAGACATTGGCGGTGAGCTGGTACTCGGGCACGCCCACGCGCTTGCCGCGCAGGTCCTCGGGCTTCGCGATGCCGCGGTCCGTGCGGATATAGACGGAGGTGTGGCGGAAGGCGCGGGAGGGAAACACGGGGACGGCGACGTAGGGGCAGTCGCCGTTCGCGGTCTTCACCGTGTAGGAGGAGAGCGACAGCTCGCAGATGTCGAAGTCGGCGTACTTGAAGGCGCGGAAGAAGATCTCCTCGGGGTCGAGGATGGAGAAGGCGGGGTCCACGCCGTCGATGCGGACATTGCCGTCCACCAGCGGGCGGATGCGGTCGTAGTCGCCGATGGCGAGCGAGAGGCGGAGAGCGGACAAGCGGTGGCTCCTAGGCGCGGGGGGCGCTGGCGGCGGAGGCGAGGATGGCGACGAGATCGTTCTCGGCCGCCGCCGCCGAGCCGTAGCGGGGCTGGGTGGTGACGAAGGGCGCCTCGGCGTCGTGCGGGTTGTAGATTTCCAGGAAGTAGCGGCCGGAGCGTTCGTCGCGCACGGGCTCGATGCGGATCAGGGCCATGGGTGTTCCCCCTTATTCCGGCTGGATGCCGGCGGCGCGGATGATGGCGGCGTTGCGGGCCTGCTCGGCCACGATGAGCGTCGCGAACTCGGCGGTGCCCTCGATGATCGGGGCGCAGCCGATGGCGGCGAGGCGCTGGACGACATCGGCGTCGCGCAGCGCGGCCTGGGTGGCGGTGCGGGTGGCGTCCACGCGCGCCTCGGGCAGGCCCTTGGGGCCCCAGATGCCGCACCAGCCCTCGAACAGCATCTCGGGCTGGCCGGCTTCGCCGATGGTCGGCGTGTCCGGCATGGAGGAAAGGCGCGCGGGGGCGGTGACGGCGAAGGCGCGGAGCTGGTTGCCCTGGATCATCGGCAGCACGGCGCCGACGGGGGCGAACATCAGCGGCACGGCGCCGGATATGACGTCGTTGATGGCGGGGCCGGTGCCCCGGTAGATCACCGTGGTGACCTCCACCCCCAGGCGCTGCCCCAGCGCCGCCGCGCCGAGATGGCCGACGGAGCCGAGGGACGAGCAGGCGAAGGTGAAGTCGTTGGGCTTGCTCTTCACCGCCGCGAGAAGCGCGCGGGGATCGGCGGGCTGGGCGGCCTTCATGCCGCCGACGAGGACATAGGGAATGCTGACGGTGCGGCAGACCGGGGTGAAGTCCTCGACCGCGTCGAAGGGAACGCCGCGCTGGACTAGCTTGAGGATCGGGTGGACCTCGTTGGAGTAGAGGAGGGTCTGGCCGTCGGAGGCCGAGCGCGCCACCTCCTGCGCGCCGATCGCGCCGCTGGCGCCGGAGCGGTTCTCGATCACGCAGGTCTGCCCCAGGCCTTCGCTGAGGCGGTGCTGCAGGAGGCGGGCGGTGACGTCGTTGGTGCCCCCGGGAGCGTAGGGGACCACCAGCCGGATGGCGCGGGACTGCGCGCGCGCCGCCGCAGGGACGAGGGTGGCCAGGGCGGCAAGGCCGAGGACGTGGCGGCGCGCGGGGGCGGCTGGGTTCATGGTTTCTCTCCCGTTTCTCGTTGCGCCCATCATGGCGTGGCCTGGTGGCGCAGCGCCACCTCCCTTCCCGTTCGCGCGGATTCGAGAAGGCACAGGCAGATCTCGGCGGTGGCGAGGCCCCAGGCGCCGTCGTGCAGCGGGGGCGTGTTGTTGAAGATGGCGGCGTGCAGCTCGTCGATCACCTCCGCGCGCGGGACGTCCGGCGGCGGCAGCGGGTCGAAGTGCCTGCCATGGTCGGCATAGACCATGACGCCGGAGGGTGTGGGACGGAGGTCGGCGCGCTCGCAGGAGGCGATGACCAGGCCGAAGTGGTTGTAGGCGGGGGGCGGC
>NZ_JBHLVZ010000030.1:0-629 GCF_042433125.1 Muricoccus vinaceus
CATACATCAGCAGGCCTCTCAGCCCACCAACACACCTAACCATCTTCAATTGTGAAAGAACACGAGAAACCACCCAACAACCCCAGGTCTCAACCCGGAGCCAGTGCGGCCCTGTTTCCCGAAGACGACGCAGCGCAAGCAGGAGCAAGATACCCTCTCGCTCAACCACCCGGCCGCAACCCATAATCCGTTCCAAAGGCTTGGAGACGGTCGGTATCGAACCGACGACCCCCTGCTTGCAAAGCAGGCGCTCTCCCACTGAGCTACGCCCCCACAAACCAACAATGGAACAGATATAAATCCGTGAAACGGCCCAACCCAGACACCACCAGATGGTGGGCCAGGGAGGACTTGAACCTCCGACCCCACGCTTATCAAGCGTGTGCTCTAACCAACTGAGCTACTGGCCCAAGGCCGGGAAACCGTGACCCACGGATCAAAGAAGGATACGCGGCCAGCGCTGCGGCACAGCGAACCGCACCGGCGCAAGGCCGCATCCCCCGAACATCAGAAAAGCAAGGATACGGGCATGAGTGAGGACCCTGATTGGATCCGATAGCTTTGATCAGGACTGCCGCAGCCAGGAGCCGAAACCCCTACCCCACGCGCATTCCTTGAAAGGAGGTGAT